>NZ_JBIAXM010000014.1:108265-248314 GCF_042896695.1 Streptomyces sp. NPDC001270
CCCCTTGGAGTCGCCTCCCTTTGGCCTGGTGTCCAGCCAACGCCCGCCCACCGGCAAGCGCCGCCTGTCCTCAAAGGGGCGCGGGGAACTGCGCGCCCAGCCACAACAGACCCGCAGCAGAACGACGACCTCAAACGCCCCCGACCCCCGCCCCACCAGCGGAGCTACCCGGCGGAGCTACCCCGCGGAGCTACCCACGTCGCAACAACCGCGTGGCCCCCGCCGCCACCGTGGTCGCCAGGATCCAGCCCACCAGGATCATCGCCGCGGCCAGCCACTGCCAGCCGCCGCGCAGCTGCCACTCGCCCGCCTGACCCAGGTCGATGACCGGCAGCAGCAGGTCCAGGGCGAACAGGGCCGGACTCCAGCCGGGATGCCGGTCCGGGTTCATCGGCACGAGGCTGCTGTGCGCGAAGGCCAGCGAGCCCGCCGCCCACAGCACCGCCATCCACACGGCCGCCCGGCCCGGCCGGTACCCGTAGGCGACCGTCCAGTCCTGGACGTACCCCCACAGCTTCCCGGCCAGCGGCAGGGTCTCACGGCGCCGGCGCTGCTTGGCGAGCAGCACCTCGCGCGCGTCCTCGTCCTCACCGGCGCCGCGCAGCACCGCGGCCAGCCGCTCGTACGGCTCCGGGTTGTACTCGGCGGTGGCCGCCGCGACCCAGTCGAGGCGCCGGGCCAGCGGGAACGGGCCCCGTGGCACGAGGGTCTCGTACCCGAAGCCGCCCATGTGCAGATTGCCCGGGCCCGGCCAACTGACCGCCCGGTCCACCAGGGTGACCACCCGCGCCCCCGACAGCACCACCTTGCCGCGCTCCGGCCGCTCCCCGAGGAAACGCAGCTCGGGCGTCTGCACCCGGCGCAGCGACAGCTCCTGTTCGTCGGTGAAGGCGAACCGGGCCCGCTCCAGGTCGACCGCGTCCCCGAACCGCCCGTCGTCGAGCCGCACCCCGCCCTGGCACTCGAACCGCTGGACCCGGGTGCCGCGCGCGGGCGTGGTGCCGCTCAGCAGCGGGTTGCCCACCCCGGCCGGGGTCAGGTACAGGGTCCGCCCCACGGACAGCTGGGGCGCGTTCAGGGCGAGCCGGGTGTACGGGTTGACCAGCTTCGCGCCGCGCAGACTCAGCGACACGCCGATCGTGGCGCCGCGCAGGCTCAGCTCGCCGTGCGACTCCAGCAGCTCCGCCTGGAGGTCCTGGCCCACACTCATGCCGTCCGCGGCGATCGAGCGGCCCGTCCGGTCCCGGTAGACGATGGCCTGGCTGAGCAGCAGGTCGGTGCCGATGTGCGCGTCGGTCAGCCGGATCCCGTTCTGGAACCGGCAGCGCGGCAGGTGCAGATCGCCCTCGGTGTGCACGCGGGCCGCCTCCAGGCGCGGCACCGAGCAGTCCACCAGCCGCAGGGTGGAGAACCGGGCCTCCGGCAGCAGGACCTCCCGCTCGAAGCGGCAGCCCCGCAGCTCCACGTACGGCGTGACCGCGCCGCCCGCCAGGTCCAGGACGCCGGTGATCCGCACACCGGCCAGTTTCAGCGACGACACCCGCCCGGCCAGCGCGGGCGGCCCGTCGAGCAGCAGCCAGGCGACGATGCGCGCCCGCACGGTGCGCTCGGGCCCCCACGGGTGCCCGCCGTGCGGATCGTCCACGATGGGGTCGCCGCTGCTCAAGTCGTAGGTGCTGCCATTCCGGAAGGACTGCCACATCCCGGCCTCGGCGGCGGTCAGGTCGTCCGGCAGGTCCCCGGTGCGCAGCCCGGTCCCCTCGGTCACCCCTGTTCCCTCCTCCCCACGGTCACGCGCGGGTCCATTCCGTTTCGTACCCCGGTCATGCCCGCTGAGTGACGTCCCGAACGCTAGACGTGAAGGGGATCTTCCGGGTTCCCCGTCCGGATTCCGATCCGGTTCCGCATCGGCCATTGCGGCAGGTTCTGTATCAGCCATTGATACGCGCGCACGGCCGACCGCCCCGGTCTGCGAGAATTGGCCCTGTGATCTCCCGAATCGATCTGCGCGGTGACGCCCTCCCCGAGGGCGCCGCCCTGCGTGACCTGCTGCCCCGAGCCGACTTCGACGTTCAGGCCGCCCTGGAGAAGGTGCGTCCGATCTGCGAGGCCGTGCATCATCGGGGCGACGCGGCGCTGATCGACTTCGCGGAGCGGTTCGACGGAGTGCGGCTGGAAACCGTCCGGGTGCCGGCGAAGGCCCTCACGGACGCGCTCGCGGCCCTCGATCCGGCGGTCCGCGCGGCCCTGGAGGAGTCGATCCGCCGAGCCCGGATCGTCCACCGCGAGCAGCGCCGTACGACCCGCACGACCCAGGTCGTGCCCGGCGGTTCGGTGACCGAGAAGTGGGTGCCGGTCGAGCGGGTCGGGCTGTACGCGCCGGGCGGCCGTTCGGTCTACCCGTCCTCCGTGATCATGAACGCGGTGCCCGCGCAGGAGGCGGGCGTCCCCTCGATCGCCCTCGCCTCCCCCGCGCAGGCCGAGTTCGACGGCCTGCCGCACCCGACGATCCTGGCCGCGTGCGCGCTGCTCGGCGTCGACGAGGTGTACGCGGCGGGCGGCGCGACCGCGGTCGCCATGTTCGCCCACGGCACCGAGTCCTGCGCCCCCGCGAACATGGTCACCGGCCCGGGCAACATCTGGGTCGCCGCCGCCAAGCGCTTCTTCACCGGCCGGATCGGCATCGACACCGAGGCCGGGCCCACCGAGATCGCGATCCTCGCCGACGACACCGCCGACCCGGTGCACGTGGCCTCCGACCTGATCAGCCAGGCCGAGCACGACCCGCTGGCCGCGGCCGTCCTGGTCACCGACTCCGTCGAGCTGGCCGACGCGGTGGAGAAGGAACTGGCGCCGCAGGTCGCGGCCACCAAGCACGTCGACGACCGGATCGCCCCGGCCCTCGCCGGCAAGCAGTCCGCGATCGTGCTGGTGGACGGCGTCGAGGCGGGCCTCAAGGTGGTCGACGCGTACGGCGCCGAGCACCTGGAGATCCAGACCGCCGACGCCGCCGCGGTCGCCGACCGGGTCAGGAACGCCGGCGCGATCTTCATCGGCCCCTGGGCGCCGGTGTCCCTGGGCGACTACGCGGCCGGATCCAACCACGTCCTGCCCACCGGGGGCTGCGCCTGCCACTCCTCCGGCCTGTCCGTACAGTCCTTCCTGCGCGGCATCCACATCGTCGACTACACCCGGGACGCGCTGGCCGAGGTCGCGCACCACGTGGTCACGCTGGCCGAGGCGGAGGACCTGCCCGCACACGGCGCGGCCGTCAAGGCGAGGTTCGGCTGGAAGGTACCGACGAGCAAGTGAACTTCGGAATCGACGATCTCCCCGTACGGGACGAGCTGCGCGGCAAGTCCCCCTACGGCGCGCCCCAGTTGGACGTCCCCGTACGGCTGAACACGAACGAGAACCCGTACCCGCTGCCCGAACCGCTCGTCGAGCGGATCACCGAGCGGGTCCGGGCCGCCGCCCGCGACCTGAACCGCTACCCCGACCGGGACGCGGTCCAGCTGCGCACCGAACTGGCCGCGTACCTGACGAAGACCGGCAACTACCCGCTCGGCATGGCGAACGTGTGGGCCGCGAACGGCTCCAACGAGGTTATCCAGCAACTGCTGCAGACCTTCGGCGGGCCCGGCCGCAGCGCGATCGGCTTCGAGCCGTCGTACTCGATGCACTCGCTCATCTCGCGCGGCACCGGGACGGAATGGATCTCGGGCCCGCGCCACGAGGACTTCACGATCGACCTCGCCGCCGCCGAGCGGGCCATCGCCGAGCACCGCCCGGACGTCGTCTTCATCACCACCCCCAACAACCCCACGGGCAACGCGGTGCCGCCCGAGACGGTCCGCGCGCTCCACGACGCCGCGCAGGCGGCCAAGCCGTCCATGGTGATCGTGGACGAGGCGTACATCGAGTTCAGCCACGGCGACTCGCTGCTGCCGCTGCTCGAAGGACGGCCCCGCCTGGTCGTCTCGCGGACCATGTCCAAGGCGTTCGGCGCGGCGGGCCTGCGGCTCGGCTACCTGGCCGCGCACCCGGCGGTGGTGGACGCCGTCCAGCTCGTCCGGCTGCCGTACCACCTGTCGGCGATCACCCAGGCGACCGCGCTGGCCGCCCTGGAGCACACCGACACGCTGCTGAAGTACGTCGAGCAGCTGAAGACGGAGCGGGACCGCCTGATGCGCGAACTGCGCGCGATCGGCTACGACGTCACGCCGTCCGACGCCAACTTCGTACAGTTCGGGCAGTTCGAGGACGCGCGGTCCGCCTGGCGGAAGATCCTCGACCGGGGCGTCCTGGTCCGGGACAACGGCGTACCGGGGTGGCTGCGGGTGTCCGCCGGAACTCCCGAGGAGAACGACGCGTTCCTCGACGCGGTACGCGCACTGAAGAAGGAGCAGAGTTCATGAACCGGGAAGGGCGCGTCGGACGCGTCGAGCGCACCACCAAGGAGACCTCGGTCCTGGTCGAGATCGATCTCGACGGCACCGGGCGGACCGACATCGCCACCGGCGTCGGCTTCTACGACCACATGCTCGACCAACTCGGCCGGCACGGCCTGTTCGACCTCACCGTGAAGACCGACGGCGACCTGCACATCGACTCCCACCACACCATCGAGGACACCGCCCTCGCGCTTGGCGCCGCCTTCAAGCAGGCGCTCGGCGACAAGGTGGGCATCTACCGCTTCGGCAACTGCACGGTGCCGCTGGACGAATCCCTCGCCCAGGTCACCGTCGACCTCTCCGGCCGCCCCTACCTCGTGCACACCGAGCCCGCGGACATGGCGCCGATGATCGGTGAGTACGACACCACGATGACCCGGCACATCCTGGAGTCCTTCGTCGCCCAGGCACAGGTCGCGCTGCACGTGCATGTGCCCTACGGGCGCAACGCCCACCACATCGTGGAGTGCCAGTTCAAGGCGCTGGCCCGGGCCCTGCGCTACGCGAGTGAGCGCGACCCGCGCGCGGCCGGCATCCTCCCGTCCACGAAGGGCGCGCTGTAGACCATGACCGGACTGTCCACCCTGCTGATCGTCGTCGGCCTCTTCCTCGTCGGCGGCATCATCTCCTTCGTCAAGCAGAAGATGCCCACCAGCCTGATCGTGCTGGTGTCCATCGGCGCCGCGATGTGCCTGGTGGCGGGCGTCATGCGGCTGGAGGTATGGAATTGAGCCCAGCCCGGAAGGTCGTCGTCCTCGACTACGGCTTCGGCAACGTCCGCTCCGCCGAACGAGCCCTCGCCCGCGCGGGCGCCGAGGTCGAGATCACCCGTGACTTCGACCGGGCGATGAACGCGGACGGGCTGCTGGTGCCGGGCGTCGGCGCCTTCGCCGCCTGCATGCGCGGCCTGCGCGCGGCCCGCGGCGACTGGGTGATCGACCGCCGGCTGGCCGGCGGGCGCCCGGTGCTGGGCATCTGCGTCGGCATGCAGATCCTGTTCGCCCGCGGCATCGAGCACGGCGTGGAGAGCGAGGGTCTCGACGAGTGGCCCGGCTCGGTCGAGCCGCTCGAAGCCGAGGTGGTACCACACATGGGCTGGAACACCGTGACCGCGCCGCCCGGCTCCGAACTGTTCGCCGGCCTGGACGCGGACGCCCGCTTCTACTTCGTGCACTCCTACGCCGTCCACGACTGGACCCTCCCCACCCACAACGCGACGCTGCGCGCCCCCAGGGTGACCTGGTCGACGCACGGCAGGCCGTTCGTGGCGGCCGTGGAGAACGGCGCCCTGTGGGCGACCCAGTTCCACCCCGAGAAGTCCGGCGACGCCGGAGCCCAGCTCCTCACCAACTGGATCGGAACCCTGTGAGCAAGCTCGAACTCCTTCCCGCCGTCGACGTCCGGGACGGCCAGGCGGTACGCCTCGTGCACGGCGAGTCCGGGACCGAGACCTCGTACGGCTCCCCGCTCCAGGCCGCCCTGGCCTGGCAGCGCTCGGGCGCCGAGTGGCTGCACCTGGTCGACCTGGACGCCGCGTTCGGCACCGGCGACAACCGCGCGCTGATCGCCGAGGTCACCGACGCGATGGACATCAAGGTGGAGCTGTCCGGCGGCATCCGGGACGACGACACCCTCGCCGCCGCGCTCGCCACCGGCTGCACCCGGGTGAACCTCGGCACCGCCGCCCTGGAGACCCCCGAGTGGGTCGCCGGGGTGATCGCCGAGCACGGCGACCGGATCGCGGTGGGCCTGGACGTCCGCGGCACCACGCTCCGCGGACGCGGCTGGACCCGGGACGGCGGTGACCTCTACGAGACGCTGGAACGCCTCGACAAGGAGGGCTGCGCCCGCTACGTCGTCACCGACATCGCCAAGGACGGCACGCTCCAGGGCCCCAACCTGGACCTGCTGAAGAACGTCTGCGCGGCCACCGATCGCCCGGTCGTGGCCTCCGGTGGCGTGTCGTCGCTGGACGACCTGCGGGCCATCGCCTCTCTGGTACCCCTCGGTGTGGAGGGCGCCATCGTCGGGAAGGCCCTGTACGCGAAGGCGTTCACCCTGGAAGAGGCCCTGGAGGCGGTGTCGTCATGACGTCCGAAGCCGTGCGGCGGGTGCAGAGCGGAAGTCCCTGGGAGGAGAGCTTCGGCTACGCGCGCGCCGTCGCGGCGGGCGACCGCGTGCTGGTGGCGGGCTCCTCGGCCTTCCGGGGCCCGGTGCTGTACGGGGAGGGCGACCCGTACGAGCAGACGAAGGTGGCCTTCGCCGGCGGGCTGGAGGCGCTCGCCGAGTTCGGGCTCGGTCCCGACTCGGTGATCAGGACCCGGATGTACCTGACGCACTCGCGGGACGTCGACGAGGCGGGCCGGGCCCACAAGGAACTCTTCGACTCCGTACGCCCGGTCTCGACCCTGCTGGTCGTGGCGGGCTTCGTCGACCCGCGCATCCTGGTCGAAGTGGAACTGGAAGCCTTCAGAGGCTAGAAGCAGTACGAGCAGTACGAGCAGCAAGAGGAGCCGTGGATTCATGACCCTGGCGGTCCGAGTCATCCCCTGCCTGGACGTGGACGGCGGCCGGGTCGTCAAGGGCGTCAACTTCCAGAACCTGCGCGACGCGGGCGACCCCGTCGAGATGGCCAAGGTCTACGACGCCGAGGGCGCCGACGAGCTGACGTTCCTGGACATCACCGCGTCCTCGGGCAACCGGGAGACGACGTACGACGTGGTGCGCCGCACTGCCGAGCAGGTGTTCATCCCGCTGACGGTCGGCGGCGGCGTCCGCACCGCCGAGGACGTGGACAAGCTGCTGCGGGCCGGCGCCGACAAGGTGGGTGTGAACACGGCCGCGATCGCCCGCCCCGAGCTGATCCGCGAGATCGCCGAGCGGTTCGGGCGCCAGGTGCTGGTCCTCTCGGTCGACGCGCGCCGCTCCGCGGCGGGCGGCTTCGAGGTCACCACCCACGGCGGGCGGCGCGGCACCGGCATCGACGCCGTCGAGTGGGCGCACGAGGCCGCCGAGCTGGGCGCGGGGGAGATCCTGCTGAACTCCATGGACGCCGACGGCACCAAGGACGGCTACGACCTGGAGATGATCGCGGCCGTGCGCAAGCACGTCACCGTGCCGGTGATCGCCTCCGGCGGCGCGGGCAAGCTGGCGGACTTCCCGCCGGCCGTCGCCTCGGGCGCCGACGCGGTGCTGGCGGCCTCCGTCTTCCACTTCGGCGACCTGCGGATCGCCCAGGTCAAGCAGGCACTGCGGGAGGCCGGTCACCCCGTGCGGTGACACCCGGCCCCCGGCTGGTCCCGCCACACCAGAGATACAAAAGAAAAGTTGCGCAAAGCATGTTGTGCAACTTTTCTTTCGTATCTATGGTGAGGACATGGCATCCGAGGAGAACCGCGCCATCACCGACCTGGGCACGCTCAAGGCCCTGGCCCACCCGTTGCGCATGCAGCTGTATCGCCTGCTGTGCGTCGCCCGGACGGCCACCGCCTCCCAGTTGGCCGACCAGGTCGACGAGGCGGTCTCCCTGGTCAGCTACCACCTGCGCAAGCTGGCCGAGCACGGGCTGATCGAGGAGGCCCAGCGGCAGAGCGAGGACGGCCGCGAGCGCTGGTGGCAGCCCTCCTCGCGGGGCGTGAGCATCCGGGACGAGGACTTCCGCTACGCCCCCGAGCAGGTGGCGGCACACCTGGCGGCCACTCGGCTCCTCCACGACCAGCACGCCGGCAGGTACCGGCGCTATCTCGACGAGCGGGCTGCCTGGGGCGCCGAGTGGAACGCCGCCGCCGGGGACAGCGAGTCGCTGCTCAGGCTCACTGCCGCCGAACTGACCGAGCTGCGCGAGAAGTTGCTCGACCTGCTGCGCGCGTACGACGAGAAGGGCCGGTCCGCCGAGGCCGCCGGCGAGACCGAGGGACGCGAACACGTCGCGCTGCACCTGTACGGATTCCCGTTCCGTGTCTGAGGCCGTTCCGCGCCCGGCCCCGCCCGGCGTGCGGCTCCGCCCGTGTCCGACCCGGTTCCGCGCCCGATCCCGATCCGTGTCCGACCCCGTCCCGCGCCCGGCCCCGCCCGGCGTCTGGCTCCGATTCGCGTCCGGTTCCGTTCCGTTCCGCTCCGAGAGGCCGCCGTCTTGTCCACCGTCACCGGCCCGCCCGCCGCGCTCGGCACCGCCACCGCACGCCCCGCCCACCGTGACCCCAACGTCCTGCGCTGGCTGGGCGCCTACTCCTGTTCCATGCTCGGCGACAACATCTACTACATTGCCCTGTCCTGGGCCGCCGTCCAGACCGGAACACCCGCCCAGGCCGGCCTCGTCATGTCGGCCAGCGCCCTGCCGCGGGCCGTGCTGATGCTCGGCGGCGGTGTCGTCGCCGACCGGCTCGGGCCGCGCCGCGTCGTCATCGGCAGCGACGCGGTGCGCTGTGCGGCCGTCGCCGCGGTGGCCGCGCTGCTGTTCCTCACCAGCCCCGGCCTGTGGCCGCTGGCCCTGCTCGCCCTCGTCTTCGGCACCGTCGACGCCGTGTTCATGCCCGCGGTCGGCGCGCTTCCGGCCCGTATCACCGGCAAGGACCAGCTCGCCCGGGTCCAGGGCATGCGCGGACTCTGCATCCGCCTGGCGAGCGTGGTCGGCGCCCCGCTCGGCGGCCTGGGCGTGGCGCTCGGCGGCGCACCGGCCGCGTTCGCCCTCGCGGGCCTGCTCATAGCTGGGTCGGTGCCGCTGCTGGTCTCGGTACGGATCCGCGCCCTGCCGGCCGACGACACGACACCCGTGCGGAACGCCGAACAGATACCCGGGCCGCGCCGCGGGGCACCGCCGCGGACGGCCCCCGCGTCATCCCCGGCGGCGGAGCCGCACCCCGCCCTCCCGGCCGTCTCCGAGTCGGTCGCTTCCGAACCAGCCGTTTCCGAACCGACCGTCTCCGAACCGACGGCCGCCGCGTCGGCTGCTTCCGAACCCCTCGACATCCCCGCCTCCGCCTCCGCCCCCGCGCCCCGGTCGTCCGGTGCCTGGGGCGATCTGCTGGCCGGGCTGCGCTACATCCGGCGGCATCGGGTGCTGGCCCCGCTGATGGCGGCCATCGCGCTCGGCGACTTCGGGTTCGTCGGGCCGCTCAACGTCGGGCTGACCCTGCTGGCCGACCGGCGCGGCTGGGGCGCCTCCGGGATGGGCTGGGTGCTCGCCGGATTCGGCGTCGGCGCGGGCGCCGTCTCCCTGCTGCTGGCCGTCCGGGGCCGACTGCCGCGGGCGGGCCTGGTCGCCGGGTGCGCCTGCCTCGCGGGCTCCGTCGCGATCGGCACCCTCGGCCTCGTCCCGCACCTCGTGGCCGCCGTCGGGGTGGCCCTCCTCGTCGGGCTGCTGGCCGGGCTCAGCGGCGCCCTGTGCGGCGCCCTGCTCCAGACCCGGTCCGACCCCGCCTACCTGGGCCGCGTCACCGCCGTCGCCAGTCTGGTCAGCCTCGGCCTCGCCCCGTTGAGCATGCCGTTCACGGCCGCCGCCATCGGCGCCTGGGGCCTCGGCCCGGTGTTCGTGGCCAGCGCCGCGGTGTGCGGCCTCGGCGGCGTCGTCTGCCTGGGCGCACCGGGGCTGCGCCGGGCCGAACTGCCCCGCTGAGCGCTGCCCGGCCGGGCAGCGCTCAGATGCCCAGCTGCTTCGACTCCCGCAGTTCGGCGATGGCGTTCTCGTCGCCCGCCAGCTCCACCTCGGCCGCGCGCTGCCGGCCGAACGCGAACAGCAGCAGCTCCGAAGGCTCGCCCGTGGCCGTCACCACCGGCGCGCCCCGGTGGGCGACCGCCGTCTGACCGTCGGGCCGGCGCAGCACCAGTCCGGTCGGCACGCCCCGGCCGAGCAGCCGGGCGGTCCGCTCCAACCGGGACCACAGGGCCTCCTGGAAGACGGGGTCGAGTTCGCGCGGCGTCCAGTCCGGCTGGGCACGGCGGACGTCCTCCGTGTGGACGTAGAACTCGACCGTGTTGGCCGCCTCGTCGATCTGCTTGAGCTGAAAGGGTGAAAAACGCGGCGGGCCCGTACGGATCAGCTGGATCAGTTCCTCGTACGGCTTCGCGGTGTACTCGTCCATCACCTTCTGCAGCCGCGGCGCGAGCTGCTTGACCAGCGCACCCCCCGCGGCGTCCGGGCGGCGCTCGCGCACCACCACGTGCGCGGCCAGATCACGGGTCTGCCAGCCCTCGCAGAGGGTCGGCGCCTCGGGGCCGGTGGTTTCCAAGAGGTCGGCGAGCAGAAGCCGTTCACGCTTTGCGAAGGTCGACATACTGTCAGCGTACGACCAGGCTTCCGCTCCGCCCACCGGTCGCCGACACCACCGGCCGCCGTGCGCCCACCCACCGGACAGGTCCGGGCACTGTCGGTGCCGCGCGGCACAATGGCACCCATGAGCAGCACGCACCGGACCAGCAGCCTCGCCCCGGAGATCGCCGCGCGCCTCAAGCGCAGCGCCGACGGACTCGTCCCCGCCATCGCCCAGCAGTACGACACCGGGGAGGTGCTGATGCTGGGCTGGATGGACGACGAGGCCCTGCACCGCACGCTGACCACCGGCCGCTGCACCTACTGGTCCCGCAGCCGCCGGGAGTACTGGGTCAAGGGCGACACCTCCGGACACGTCCAGTGGGTCAGATCGGTCTCCCTGGACTGCGACGCCGACACCCTGCTGGTCAAGGTCGACCAGGTGGGCGCCGCCTGCCACACCGGGGCCCGCACCTGCTTCGACGCCGACGTGCTCCTCAAGGACACCGGTTCGGACGCGACCGCCCCCGCTCAGTAAGGTCTGCCGCCATGGATCTTGAGACGTTCCGCGAACTGGCGGCCGACCGCCGGGTCATCCCGGTCACCCGCAAACTGCTCGCCGACGGCGACACCCCGGTCGCGCTCTACCGCAAGCTCGCCGCCGAGCGCCCCGGCACCTTCCTGCTGGAATCCGCGGAGAACGGCCGCGCCGCGTTCCAGTGGTCCCGCTACTCCTTCGTCGGCGTCCGCTCCGCCGCCACCCTGACCGAGCGGAACGGCCAGGTCCACTGGCTCGGCACCCCACCCGTCGGCGTCCCCGTCGAGGGCGATCCGCTGGCCGCCCTGCGCGCCACCGTCGAGGCCCTGCACACCCCCCGCGACCTCGCCGACGACCTCGGCCTGCCGCCGTTCACCGGCGGCATGGTCGGCTACCTCGGCTACGACATCGTCCGCCGCCTGGAGCGCGTCGGACCCGGCGGGCATGACGACCTGCGGCTCCCCGAACTGACCATGCTGCTCACCAGCGACCTGGCCGTCATGGACCACTGGGAGGGCTCGGTCCTGCTGATCGCCAACGCGATCAACCACAACGACCGCGCCACCGGCGTCGACGAGGCCCACGCCGACGCCATCGCCCGCCTCGATGCCATGGAGGCCGACCTCTCCCGCCCGGTCGCCCAGCCCCCCGCGGTGCTGCCGCCCTCCGAACTGCCCCCGTACACCGAGCGCTGGGGCGGCCCGGACTTCCAGAAGGCCGTCGAGGACGTCAAGGAGCGCATCCGGGCCGGCGAGGCGTTCCAGGTCGTCCCCTCACAGCGCTTCGAGACGCCGTGCACCGCGAGCGCCCTGGACGTCTACCGGGTCCTCAGGGCCACCAACCCCTCCCCGTACATGTACCTGCTCCGGCTGCCCGACGGGGCCGGCGGCGCCTTCGACGTCGTCGGCTCCTCCCCGGAGGCGCTGGTCAAGGTCGAGGACGGGCAGGCCATGGTGCACCCGATCGCCGGCACCCGGCCGCGCGGCGCCGGCCCGCAGGAGGACCAGGCCCTCGCCGACGAACTGCTCGCCGACCCCAAGGAGCGCGCCGAGCACCTCATGCTCGTCGACCTCGGCCGCAACGACCTCGGCCGGGTCTGCGAACCCGGCTCGGTCGAGGTCGTCGACTTCATGTCCGTCGAGCGGTACTCACACGTCATGCACATCGTCTCCACGGTCACCGGCAAGGTCGCCGCCGGCCGCACCGCCTTCGACGTGCTGACGGCGTGCTTCCCCGCGGGCACCCTCTCCGGCGCGCCCAAACCCCGCGCCCTGCAGATCATCGACGAACTCGAACCCTCCCGGCGCGGCCTGTACGGCGGCTGCGTCGGCTACCTGGACTTCGCGGGCGACTCCGACACCGCCATCGCCATCCGCACCGCCCTGCTGCGTGACGGCACCGCCTACGTCCAGGCCGGCGCGGGCATCGTCGCCGACTCCGATCCGGTCGCCGAGGACGAGGAGTGCCGCAACAAGGCGGCGGCGGTGCTGCGGGCCGTGCACACCGCGAACCGCCTCGGCGGGCGCCGAGTGAACCCCGGGTGACCTATCGCACGGGGCGCAGGCGATAGTGGAGTACGTGACAGCCCTACCTCACCCCCGTTCCGAAGCCGCGGAACCCGCGCGGGCCGGCCGCCGGAGCCTCGCCGTGGCGCTGCTGTGCGGCGCCCTCGGCGCCGGCGTGGCGCTGCTCGCCACGCGCCAGCGCTGGGCGGAGGGCACCGCGTCGGTGGCCGGCGGCGCCTTCCCGCTGACCGCCAGGGGCAGCGACGTGACGGGCGTCCCCGCGGCCCTCGCCATAGTGGGCCTCGCCGCGCTCGTCGCCGTCTTCGCCGTCCGCAAGGCCGGCCGTCTGCTGGTCGCCGCCGTCCTCGCGCTCTCCGGCGCCGGCACGATCCTCGCCGCCCTGACCGGCGCCTCCGACGGCTCCGCGCTCGACGAGAAGGCCGCCGAGGCCACCGGCGACACCGCCGCCCAGGTCGCCGCCCTCAGCCACACCGCCTGGCCCTACGCGGCGGCCGTCGGCGGCCTGCTGATCCTGCTCGCCGGACTGCTCGCGCTGCGCTACGGCCGGCTGTGGCCCGCCATGTCCGGCCGCTACGAGCGCGGCCCGGCCCGCCCCCGGCGCACCGCGGCCACCGTCGACCCCGACCGGCCCGAGGACCTGTGGAAGGCCCTGGACCGCGGCGAGGACCCCACCGGGGCCTGAACACGCCCGTCCCACCGGCCCCGCCCGCCCCGGAGAACCGGTCCGGGTGTGGCCAATCAGACGCACACCGGGAGCCACCCCCGCGCACACCGGGCCCACCCGTACGGGACAATGGGCGGTGATGAGCGTCCGGCTCACACACGCACACAGCAACGAGGAGCAAGCAATGGCGGGCAGCAGCCACGGTCACACCCCGGCCGCCTGGACCGGTGTCATCATCGCCGTCATCGGGTTCTGCGTCGCAGGCGCCTTCATGGTGATGGCACAGCCGCTCGGCTTCTGGGCGGGCATGGTGATCGTGATCCTCGGCGGTGTCGTCGGGCTCATCATGCGCTCCATGGGCCTTGGCCAGCCGAAAAGCGCGCACGCGGCTTCCCTGCCGCAGCCGCAGGCCACGGTGACGCCCGAACCGGCCGGCGCCGAGAGCTGACCCCGCCGTACGACCCCCTCGTACGGACCCCGGCCCCACGAACGGCCTCGTACACCCCGTACGAACGCCCGGCCCGATCTCATGGGGGGCGCCACGGCACCGCACCGGCCGCCGGAGCGCCCCTCGCGCACGCCCGGCCGGACGGCGACAATACGAGACGTGAACGCCGACAGTGAGCACCTGGTGCCGCCTCCGGCCCGCAGCCGCGCCCTCGGCCGGCTGGCGGCCCCCGCGGGCGTCCTCACGGCCGTCGCGGGCGCCTTCGCCTACGTCGCGACGGTCAACCCGTACCAGCCCGGCCACTACCCGGTGTGCCCGCTGTACGCGTGGACCGGCCTCTACTGCCCCGGCTGCGGCGGACTGCGCAGCGCGCACGCCTTCGTCCACGGGGACCTCACGGCCGCGCTGCAGGCCAACGCGCCGGCCGTCGCCGCCTACCTGGGCTTCGCCGTCCTGTGGGGGATCTGGGCGGTCCGCGCGGTCCGCGGGCGGCCGATCCGGCTCAGCCCGGGACCCGTGCAACTGTGGAGTCTGGGCGCCGTGCTGCTGGTGTTCACCGTCGTCCGCAACCTGCCGTTCGGCGCCTGGCTGCATCCCTGACCGAACCCTGCGGGTCCCGGTGACGGGACCGCCGGCAGCCGGATGCGAGCCCTTCGCCGTCCTGCGGATACCATCGCAGTGACCACGGGTTTCCACCCGCAGGAACAACCGTCCGGAAGGGGACCGCTCGCGTGAGTGTGCTCGACGAGATCATCGACGGAGTCCGTGCCGACCTGGCGGATCGGCAGGCGCGCGTCAGCCTCGACGAGCTCAAGGAGCGCGCGGCGACGGCTCCCGCTGCCAAGGACGGCGCGGCCGCACTGCGCGGCGAGGGCGTCAAGGTCATCTGCGAGGTCAAGCGCTCCAGCCCGTCCAAGGGCGCGCTGGCCGCCATCGCCGACCCGGCCGGGCTCGCCGCCGACTACGAGGCGGGCGGCGCGGCCGTCATCTCCGTCCTGACCGAGCAGCGCCGGTTCGGCGGTTCGCTCGCCGACCTGGAAGCCGTCCGCGCCCGCGTGGACATCCCGGTGCTGCGCAAGGACTTCATCGTCACCTCCTACCAGCTGTGGGAGGCCCGCGCGTACGGCGCCGACCTCGCGCTGCTCATCGTCGCCGCCCTCGACCAGCCGGCCCTGGAGTCGCTGATCGAGCGGGCCGTCTCCATCGGCCTCACCCCCCTCGTCGAGGTGCACGACGAGGACGAGGTGGAGCGCGCGGTGGACGCCGGCGCCACCGTGATCGGCGTCAACGCGCGCAACCTGAAGACGCTGGAGGTCGACCGGAGCACCTTCGACCGGGTCGCTCCGGAGATCCCGGCCACCGCGGTCAAGGTCGCCGAGTCCGGCGTCCGCGGCCCGCACGACCTGATCGCCTACGCCAACGCGGGCGCCGACGCGGTCCTGGTCGGCGAGTCCCTGGTCACCGGGCGCGACCCCAGGACCGCGGTCGCCGACCTGGTGGCGGCCGGCGAGCACCCCGCACTGCGGCACGGCCGCGGCTGACCTCCCGTTAGGCTTGGCCCCGATGACGCCCACCACCGACCCGGCCCCCCGGGACCCGTACGCCCGCCTCGCGCGCGGCTGCCGGCCCCGCGGCTGCCGCGCGCCCGCCCGCAGGGTGCACGGCCGCCGGGTCCGGTACGTCATCGGCGACGAGCCCGGCCAGGTGAACGGCATGCGATGGCAGCGCCCCGGAGGGGGCGCGGAGAGCTGCACGAGCGATCACACCGCTCCCGCGGCCGACTGACATCACCCGCCCCCACGGCGACGAGTTTCCTTTCCCAGACTCACCGTGAGGTTTCCGCATGCCCAGCGAGTTCTTCATCCCCGACCCGGAAGGTCGGACCCCCAGCGCCGAGGGCTACTTCGGCGCGTTCGGCGGCAAGTTCATCCCGGAGGCGCTCGTCGCCGCCGTGGACGAGGTCGCCGTCGAGTACGACAAGGCCAAGCACGACCCGGAGTTCGCCCGCGAACTCGACGGCCTGCTCGTCGACTACACCGGACGGCCCAGTGCCCTCACCGAGGTACCGAGGTTCGCCGAGCACGCCGGCGGCGCCCGGGTCTTCCTGAAACGGGAGGACCTCAACCACACCGGCTCCCACAAGATCAACAACGTGCTGGGCCAGGCCCTCCTCACCAGGCGGATGGGCAAGACCCGCGTCATCGCCGAGACCGGCGCGGGCCAGCACGGCGTCGCGACCGCCACCGCCTGCGCCCTGTTCGGCCTCGACTGCACCATCTACATGGGCGAGATCGACACCAGGCGGCAGGCCCTGAACGTGGCCCGCATGCGCATGCTGGGCGCCGAGGTCATCGCCGTGAAGTCCGGCAGCCGCACCCTGAAGGACGCCATCAACGAGGCGTTCCGGGACTGGGTCGCCAACGTCGACCACACCCACTACCTGTTCGGGACCGTGGCGGGCCCGCACCCGTTCCCCGCCATGGTGCGCGACTTCCACCGGGTGATCGGCGTGGAGGCACGCCGCCAGATCCTGGAACGGGCGGGCCGGCTGCCCGACGCCGCGGTCGCCTGCGTCGGCGGCGGCTCCAACGCCATCGGCCTGTTCCACGCGTTCATCCCCGACACCTCCGTCCGCCTCATCGGCTGCGAACCCGCCGGGCACGGCGTCGAGACCGGCGAGCACGCGGCCACCCTCACCGCCGGCGAGCCCGGCATCCTGCACGGCTCCCGCTCCTTCGTGCTCCAGGACGACGAGGGCCAGATCACCGAGCCGTACTCGATCTCGGCCGGCCTGGACTACCCGGGCGTCGGCCCCGAGCACTCCTACCTCAAGGAGACCGGCCGCGGCGAGTACCGCGCCGTCACCGACGACGCGGCCATGCAGGCGCTGCGCCTGCTGTCGCGCACCGAGGGCATCATCCCGGCGATCGAGAGCGCGCACGCGCTCGCCGGCGCCCTCGACGTCGGCAGGGAACTGGGCCCGGACGGACTGATCGTGGTCAACCTCTCCGGCCGCGGCGACAAGGACATGGACACGGCCGCCCGGTACTTCGGCCTGTACGACACCGACACGGACACCGCCGACAGCGGGGCCGACGCGGGCACGGACGGCACGCACGCCGGGACCGAGGGGGACGCCAAGTGAGCGGGAACATCCAGCTGTTGACCGACACCCTCGCCGCCGCCAAGGCGGACGGGCGGGCCGCCCTCATCGCCTATCTCCCGGCCGGGTTCCCGACCGTGGACGGCGGCATCGAGGCGATCAAGGCCGTCTTCGACGGCGGCGCGGACGTCGTCGAGGTCGGGCTGCCGCACAGCGACCCGGTCCTGGACGGCCCGGTCATCCAGACCGCCGACGACATCGCGCTGCGCGGCGGCGTCCGGATCGCCGACGTCATGCGCACGGTCCGCGAGGCCCACCGGGCGACCGGGAAACCCGTCCTCGTCATGACCTACTGGAACCCCATCGACCGCTACGGCGTGGAACGCTTCACCGCCGAACTCGCCGAGGCGGGCGGCGCCGGCTGCATCCTGCCCGACCTGCCGGTCCAGGAGTCCGCGCTGTGGCGCGAACACGCCGCGAAGCACGGCCTCGCCACGGTCTTCGTGGTCGCCCCCAGCAGCAGGGACGCCCGCCTCGCGGAGATCACCGCGGCGGGCAGCGGCTTCGTCTACGCCGCCTCGCTGATGGGCGTCACAGGCACCCGCGAGTCGGTCGGCGCGCAGGCCCAGGACCTGGTGGAGCGCACCCGCGCCACCGGCACCGACCTGCCCGTCTGCGTCGGTCTCGGCGTCTCCGGCGGCGCCCAGGCCGCCGAGGTCGCCGGATTCGCCGACGGAGTGATCGTCGGCTCGGCCTTCGTCAAGCGGATGCTGGACGCGCCGGACCACACCAGCGGGCTCACGGCCGTCCGCGAACTGGCGGTGGAACTGGCGAAGGGCGTCCGCGGACAGGCATAGCGGCACCCCGCTCGGCGAACCGGAGCGACCGCACACCGGACACCCCGGGACAACCGCATACGGAAAATTCGGTCACCCGAACGGGTGGACCTGGGACCGGGGAGGCGCGCTGTGCCTCCCCGGTTCGTTCTGGGGGTGTGAGCGAGAAGAATCGTGACGGAAAGCGCTCCGCCCGTGAGCGGCTGGCGGTCGAGCGAGAGAAGCAGAAGTCGGCGGAGAAGCGGCGGCGCGCGCTGATCGTGGGCGTGAGCGTCGTCTGCGTCCTCGGCGTCGCGGCGGCGATCGGCGTGCTCGCCGCGAACGCGGGCAAGAAGAAGAGCAGCGCGAGCACGGGCCCGGTCGTGGCGCCCTCCGGCGCCCAGGGCAAGGACAGCCTCGCGATCCCGGTCGGCAAGGACAGCGCCAGGTCCACGCTCACGATCTGGGAGGACTTCCGCTGCCCGGCCTGCCAGGCGTTCGAGACGGCGTACCGCCCGACGCTGCACGAACTGACCGACGCCGGCAAGCTCAGAATCGACTACCACCTCGTCACGCTCATCGACGGCAACCTCGGCGGCAGCGGCTCCCTGCGCGCGGCCAACGCGGCGGCCTGCGCCCAGGACGCCGGAAAGTTCCGCGACTACCACGACGTGCTCTACGAGAACCAGCCCAAGGAGACCGACGACGCCTTCGCCGGCAACGCCAAGCTGATCGACCTGGCGGGCAAGGTGAACGGCCTGGACACGCCGACGTTCCGCAAGTGCGTCGACGGCGGCACCCACAACAGCTGGGTCGCGAAGTCCAACCAGGCATTCCAGGCGGGCGGCTACAGCGGCACGCCGACGGTCCTGCTGAACGGCAAGAACATCTACCAGGACCGGACGATGACCCCGGCGAAGCTCAAGCAACTGGTGGAGGCGGCCGACAAGGGGTAAGCGATTCTCACACCCCTGTTATGGACCCGTAGCCGGGGTGATTGCCGTGTGCACGGCCCGGCACGGTAGCGTCGACCCTGCCATGGACCTCTCCTACATTCCCAGCCCTTCGCGCGGTGTGCTGCATCTCGGCCCGATTCCGCTGCGCGGCTACGCGTTCTGCATCATCATCGGCGTGTTCGTCGCCGTCTGGCTCGGCAACAGGCGCTGGGTCGCCCGTGGCGGCCGGTCCGGCACGGTGGCGGACATCGCCGTCTGGGCCGTGCCGTTCGGACTGGTCGGCGGCCGGCTCTACCACGTGGTCACGGACTACGAGCTGTATTTCAGTTCGGGCCGTGACTGGGTGGACGCCTTCAAGGTGTGGGAGGGCGGTCTCGGCATCTGGGGTGCGATCGCGCTGGGTGCGCTGGGCGCGTGGATCGGCGCCCGGCGACGGGGCATCCCGATGCCCGCGTACGCCGACGCCGTCGCCCCCGGTATCGCCCTGGCGCAGGCGATCGGCCGCTGGGGCAACTGGTTCAACCAGGAGCTGTACGGGCGCGAGACGCACGTTCCCTGGGCCCTGCACATCACCTCCTCCGAGGGCGGCCGGGTTCCGGGGTACTACCACCCGACGTTCCTGTACGAGTCCCTGTGGTGCATCGGCGTGGCCATCCTGGTCATCTGGGCCGACCGGCGGTTCAAGCTGGGCCACGGCCGGGTGTTCGCCCTGTACGTCGCCGCGTACTGCGTGGGGCGCGCCTGGATCGAGTACATGCGCGTCGACGACGCCCACCACATCCTGGGGCTGCGTCTGAACGACTGGACCGCGCTGATCGTGTTCCTGCTGGCGGTGGCGTACATCGTCGTGTCGGCGAAGAAGCGGCCCGGCCGGGAACCCGTGGTGGAACCGGCCGCCGTCGCCGCCGGTGCCGCGGGCGAGGACAGCGGCACGGAGACCGTGTCCGCCGCCGCGGCCGACGACGAGGCGAAGGGCCCGGCACTGGACAAGACCGGGGACGGTCCCGCAGCCGACGTGACGGACGTGCCGCCGGACCAGCCGGCGGCGGGCGACGTGTCGGACGCGGCCCGGGACACGCCGGACGAGGGGTCCGACGACCGGGCCGACGACGAGACCGGGACCGCGCAGGCCGAGGACGCGAAGGACGAGGCTCCGGCCACCAAGAACAGCTGAGCCGCGACCGCGGTACGACGAGGGCGCCCCCCCGCACGGCGGGGGGCGCCCTCGTCGTCGTACCGCGGTCCATGAGGCGGGCCGGGCGGCGTGCGCTGTCCGGCCTGCCGTCCGCCGTCCGGCCCGCCGGACTCGCCCGGCGTGGCCGATCCGGCCGTCCCGGGTTCACGGTTTGCGGGTCACCAGGGACAGCGTCCGCCGGGCCGCCGCCACCACCGCCGCGTCGATGAACCGGCCGTCCGGCAGCGCCTGGGCTCCGCGCTCCGCCGTCGCCGCCTTCACGATGGTCTCGGCCTGCTCCAGCTCCGCCTCCGTCGGCAGATAGGCACGCGCGATGATCGGCAGCTGACGGGGGTGGATGGCGGCCCGGCCGAGGAAGCCGAGGGCACGGCCGTGCGCGCAGGAGGCCGCCAGGCCGTCCAGGTCGCGGATGTCGGGGTGGACCGACTGGGGCGGCGGGGCGAGACCGGCCGCCCGTGCGGCGACCACGACCCGGGAACGGCACCAGTCGAGCCCCGCGTCGGCCTGGACGCCCAGGTCGGCCCGTAGATCCGCCTCGCCCAGGGAGATGCCCCGCAGGGCCGGGTGGGCGGTGGCGATGGCGTAGGCGCGCTCGATGCCCAGAGCCGTTTCGAGCAGGGCGTACAGCCGGTCGTGCCCGGCGTCGTGGGCGGCGCTGACCACCTCGGCGGCGGACGTCACCTTCGGCAGCCGCACCCCGGACACGCCCGGCAGCCCGGTCATCGCCCGCAGGTCGGCCGCCGCCCACGGTCCCTGCGTGCCGTTCACCCGGACGTCGACCCGCACCGGCTGCGGCTCGGACAGCAGGTCGGCGGTGGCCGCGCGGGCGTACTCCTTGCGGTCCGGGGCGACCGCGTCCTCCAGGTCGATCACCACCACGTCCGCGCCGCAGGCCAGCGCCTTCGCCACCACGCGCGGCCGGTCACCGGGGACGTACAGCCAGGTGAGCGGGGTCGGGATCACAGGGCGCCCTCCGCCCGCAGGGCGTCGAGTTCCGCCGGGGTCAGACCCAGCTCGGTCAGGACGGCCACGGTGTCCGCGCCGTGCGGGCGGCCCGCCCAGCGGATCGAGCCGGGCGTGGCGGAGAGCCGGAACAGGACGTTCTGCATGCGCAGCGGACCCAGCTCCGGATCATCGACGGTGGTGATGGTGTCCAGGGCCGCGTACTGCGGGTCGGTCATCACGTCCCGCACGTCCTGCACCGGTGCCACCGCGGCCTCCGCCTTCTCGAAGGCCGCCACCACCTCGTCGCGGGTGCGGGCGGCGATCCAGTGGCCGACCACCTCGTCCAGTACGTCGGCGTGCGCCGCCCGTCCGGCGCCGGTCGCGAACCACGGCTCGGTGCTCAGATCCGGGCGGCCGACCAGGTCCAGCACGCGTTCGGCGACCGACTGGGCCGAGGTGGACACGGCCACCCAGGACCCGTCCGCCGTGCGGTAGGTGTTGCGCGGGGCGTTGTTCTGCGAGCGGTTCCCGGTGCGCGGCTGGACGTGGCCCAACTGGTCGTACCAGATGGGCTGTGGGCCGAGGACGGTCAGGATCGGCTCGATGATGGCCATGTCGACGACCTGGCCCGCGCCGGTCCGCTCCCGGGCGGCCAGCGCCGTCATCACCGCGTACGCCGTGGCCAGGGCGGCGATGGAGTCGGCGAGCCCGAAGGGCGGGAGCGTCGGGGGCGCGTCCGGCTCGCCGGTGATCGCGGCGAAGCCGCTCATCGCCTCCGCGAGGGTGCCGAAGCCGGGGCGGCGGGCGTACGGCCCGAACTGGCCGAAGGCAGTGACCCGGGTGAGCACCAGCCGCGGGTTGGCGGCGGACAGCTCCGGCCAGCCCAGGTCC
Organism: Streptomyces sp. NPDC001270; assembly: GCF_042896695.1. NCBI lineage: Bacteria > Bacillati > Actinomycetota > Actinomycetes > Kitasatosporales > Streptomycetaceae > Streptomyces > Streptomyces sp. NPDC001270. The sequence goes on from NZ_JBIAXM010000014.1 coordinate 130,048, forward strand.
CACTTCTCCAGCGTGCCCGGCCGGAAGTTCTCGACGACCACGTCGGCGGTGGCGGCGAGCCGCAGCAGGGTGGCACGGCCGCCGGGCTTGGACAGGTCCAGGGTGAGGGTGCGTTTGTTGCGGCCGAGCAGCTTCCACCACAGGCCGACGCCGTCCTTCGCGGGTCCGTGCCCCCGGGACGGGTCGGGCTTCTTCGGGTGCTCGACCTTGATGACCTCGGCGCCGAAGTCACCGAGCAGGGTGGCGGCGAGGGGACCGGCGAAGAGGGTGGCGAGGTCGAGGACGCGCAGGCCGTGCAGGGGCTGGGCGGCGTTCATGCGGTGCACTGCGGGTCGCGCGCGGCGGGGCCGGTGCTCGGGCCGGCGGGATGAGCGGCGGGTGGGGCGGGGGTCATGGGCGGGTCGCCTCCAGGTGGGTGAGGTGGGCGAGGGTGTCGAAGCCGATGCCGTCGAAGCCGGTGACGGAGGTGGCGAGCCGGTTCTTGAGGGGAGCCGTCCAGCGGTCGGGCAGGGCGGCGGGCGACCCGGCGAGGAGGCCGGCGATGCTGCCGGCGGTGGCGCCGGCCGAGTCGGTGTCCCAGCCACCGGACACGGCACGGCAGATGGAGCCGGTGAAGTCGCCGTCCGCGTGGGTGAGGGCGGCGGCGATCAGGGCGGTGTTGGGGATGGCGTGGACCCAGTGGTAGGTGGCGGAGTACCGGGCGTGGAGCGCGTCCACGACCTGGTCGAAGTCTTGGTGCGCGGCGGCCGTCCCGACGGCGTGGTCGAGGGCGTCGGCCAGCCGGGAGCGGGACGGCACCACCGAGCGGCCGACGCGCAGACAGGCGTGCACGTCGAGGGATCCGGTGGCCGCGGCGGCGATGGTGGCCGCGGTGAACATCGCCGCGTAGACGCCGTTGGCGGTGTGGCTGAGGACGGCGTCGCGGTGGGCCTGTTCCGCGGCGGCGGCCGGGTCGCCCGGGTTGGTCCAGCCGTGCACGTCGGCGCGGATCAGGGCGCCGATCCACTCGCGGAAGGGGTTGCGGTGGCGGGCCGTGTGCGGGGGTTCGAGGCCGGCGAGGAGGTTGCGGTAGGCGATGCGTTCGGCGGTGAAGGTGCGGCCGGCGGGCAGTTCGTCGAGCCAGAGCCGGGCCAGGTCGGCGGTGCTGAACGCCTTGCCGTGCCGGGCGAGCAGCAGCAGGTTGAGCAGGGGATGGTTGAGGTCGTCGTCCTCGGGCATGCCGTCGATGTTCTCGGCGAGGGAGGTGCCGGCCGAGCGCCGGTTCCAGGGGTGGGCCGCCATGAGGTCCGCCGGGACCCCGCGGGCCGTGAAGTAGGCGGCGAGCGGCCAGTTGCCGGTGGACCGCGCCAGTTGCCGGATGCCGTCGAGGGGAAGCTTCTCCACCGGCTTCCCCAGCAGACAGCCGACGGCCCGGCCCAGCCAGGCGGCTTCGAGGGCGAGCGGGGTGAGGGCCGCCGCGAAGCCGCCTGCCGGCCCGTCACTTGCCGATCCGTCACCTGTAGGTCCTGCAGGCCCGTCACTTGTCGGCCCATCACCTGTTGGACCGTCACCTGCCGACCTGTTACTTGCCCGTGTCGCGTCTCCTGGTGTCGCGTCTGTCGGTGCCGCACCTGTCGGTGCCGTGGCTTCGGGAACCGCCCCTGCCGGTGGGTCACCGGCCGTTGTGCCGCGTACCGGTCGGGGAGCCGGCGGTCTCCGGTCCGGCCGCCGCCGCGCTGTGGAGTCGCGGTCGGTCGGCGCGGGGCCCGGCCGGAGTGGGCCGGTGGGCCAGTCGGGGCACAGGGCCTTGATCCGGGGCAGTCCGGTCGGTTCCCGTTCGGCGGCCGGGCCCGGCAGCTCCGCCAGTTCGTCCAGCAGGTCCTCCGCCAGCAACCGCAGATACCGCGACGCCCGCTGCGGGGACGCGCCCGCACGGACCGGCGCGGCACCGCCGCCCGCCGCTTTCCAGCGGGCCTCGATCGCCGACGGCTCGCGTCCGTCCTGCCGTGCCTGGCGGAGTTCGTGGGCCACCAGGTCCTCCGGCTGGACCCAGGTCAGCCGGAGCATTCCGCGCCCCCGAGTGCGCTGAACGCCCGCTCATGGGTCCGGCGGCGCCGGACGTCCCGTTCGAAGACCTCCCGGGACACCTCGGTGAGCGTCCGGGCGGGCGCCCACAGGTCCAGCCGGCTCGCCTCCGCCACCGTCTTCGACCACTCCTGCGGGACCGGCGAGCCCAGGGCGCCGGCCAGCGCGCCCGCCATCGTCGCGATGGAGTCGCAGTCGCGGCCGTAGTTGACCGACCCCAGGACCGCCTGCCGGTAGTCGCCGCCGGCCACCAGCAGCATGCCGAGCGCGACGGGAAGCTCCTCGATCGCGTGCAGCCGGGAGGGGCGCCGGGCGCCCAGGGACGGGGTGCGGTAGTCGGGGCCCACCGTGTCGTAGGGGGCCACCGCCGCCCGCAGCGGGACCAGCGCCGACTCGATGTCGCGGTGCCGGGCGGCCACCGCGCACACCTCCTCGATCGCCGCCCGGGTACCGTCCTTCGCCAGGGACAGGCACGCCGCCACCACCGCATCCGGGGTCGCGCCGGGTGCGGTCGCCGCCGCCACCGCCGCCGCGAAGACCCCGGCCGCCTCTCGGCCGTACGACGACTGGTGCGCGCCCGCGACGTCCAGTGCCTCGGCGTACGCGCCCGCCGGGTTGGCCGCGTTGACCAGGCCGACGGGGGCCATGTACATCGCCGCCCCGCAGTTGACGATGTTCCCCGCGCCCGCTTCCCGCGGGTCCACATGGCCGTATGCGAGCCGGGCCACCAGCCATTTTTCCGCCAGGAAGATCCGGTGCAGGGGCAGCGCCTCCGCCTCCAGTTCGGGAATCCAGCGGGGGGTCGTCATCAGGTCCGGGACGAGGTGGTCGGCGACGGCGTAGGCGTCGAGGTGGTCCCGGACGCGCGCGTACACCCGGATCAGCGCATGGGTCATCAACGTGTCGTCGGTGACGTGCCCGTCGCCCTTGTGGTACGGCGCGACGGGGCGGGCGGTGCGCCAGGCGTCGCCGTGCCAGGGGCCGACGACGCCGTGGACGCGACCGCCGTGGCGTTCGACGATCTGGTCGGGGGAGTAGCCCTCGACGGGGCCGCCGAGGGCGTCGCCGACGGCGGCGCCGACGAGCGCCCCGGTGATCCGCTCCGCCAGATCCGGACCGCCGCTTGCGTAGTCCTTGGGTGTCATGTCCGAATCATCCTCACGGTTCGGCCGGTGGTGCGGTTTCCAGGAGTTCGGCGAGTTCGACCAGGTCGGTGCCGGTGAGGCGGGGGAGCGCGCAGCCGGAGAGGGTGCGGCAGGCGTCCCGCCACGTGGGCGGGACGGACGCGCCGCCGCCCAGTGCTCCGGTCAGCGCGCCCGCCAGCGCGGGCGCCGAGTCGGCGACCCGGGACAGGCAGGCCGCGGCGGGCACGGCCTCGGCGATCCGGCCCCGCGCGGCGCAGGCCAGGGCGAGCGCGACCGGGACCGTCTCGGCGGCGGCGATGCCGTAGCTGTAGACGTGGTCGACGATCTGGTGCTCAAGGAGCGGGATCAGCGCGAAGGCGGATCCGGTGTCGCGGGCGAGGGCCAGCGCCTGGCGGGCGTTGCGGCCGATCTCCGTGGCCGCGGGCAGTTCGTCGAGGGCCGCCGTCGCGCAGGTGTCCACGTCCGCGCCGGTGAGCGCCAGTGCGAGGGCCGCCGCCATCGCCCGGGCGCCGTGCACCCCGTCGCCGTCCTGGGTGTAGCGGGCGTCGAACTCGGCCAGTTCCGCGGCGCGCCGCGGGTCGCCGCGGTGGGCGACGGCGAGCACACAGGCGCGTACGCAGGCCGCGTCGTCGAAGTAGTGCGGGTTGTCGTGGCCGCTGGCGGGCGGGCGCAGCCCGCCCGCGAGGTTGCCGAGGCCGGCCCGGACCGAGATCCGGGCGCGCAGCGGCAGCACCGCGGACTCCACCTCCGGGGCGCGTTCGGCCGCCGCGGCGACCTCGGAGGCGACGGCGCTCCAGGTCAGGTCGATCGCGGCGCGGGTGCGGCGGTCCCGGCTCAGGTCCCCGAGCACGCTGTCGTCGCCGGCCCGCAGCACCGCCTCGGCCGCGAACGCCGCCCATTCGGCGTCGTCGGAGGGGCCGAGGCGCAGCGGTTCCGGGGGCTGGTTGAGCGCGATCGGCACGGGCAGCGTGGTGGTCGCGTTCTGCTCGGCGAAGGTGTCCAGCTCGCGGGTGAGCCGCCGGGTCCACTCGGGCATCCGGGCGGCCCGGTGCCGTGCCGCGGGCCATCCGGCGGCATCGCCCGCGGCGAGCCCCAGCAGCAGCCCCTCGACGCGGCGGCTCACGGCAGCACCTCGCCGCTCTGCTCGACGGGTGCGCAGGCGGCGGGTACGCAGGCGGCGGGGTTCGCGGGCGCGGTGGGTGCCGGCTCCGCGGCGGGGTGGGCGTCACCGCGCACCGTGGCCTCCGGGACCGGCCCTTCCACGGCCTGCGGCACGAGGTCGCGCAGCGCGACCGGCGGGAGGTGGGGTACGAGGCCGGGCGGGGCGCCGTCCGCGGGGGAGTGCGGTACGGGGCGGTGCGGGACGCCGGTCGGCGGGGTGGGGGGGTCGGGGCGGTGGAGCGCGCCCGGTGGGCGGTGGAGCGCGCCCGGGGGGAGGGGGGATACGGGTTCTGGCCCGGCGGCGTTCGACAGGGCGTGCGGTACGGGTTCGCGGGGCGCGCCCGCTGGTGGGCGGGGCACGGGTTCGAGCAGGCCGTCACCCGGCGGGACGTGCGGCAGGGGCGGTTGCGGCTCCCCCTCGGCGGGTCCGGCCGCGATCGGGGCGGGCCTGTCCTGGACCGGGGCGGTTCTGTCCCGTGCCGCGGCGGGACTGTCGGGGGCCGCGGCCGGCCGGTTCCGGACCAGAAGGTCCGCCACGTCGAGTACGTGGTGGCCCGCCATGGAGGGCAGGCAGCTGCCGCGGGCCGGGCCGATCGCCGCCGCCCAGTCGGGCGGGACGGCGCGCACGCCCTCGGTCGCGCCGGCCAGCGCGCCCGCGACGGCCGCCGTGGTGTCGGCGTCGCGGCCCATGTTGACTGCGGTCAGGACGGCCCGCCGGAAGTCGCCGTCGGCGGACGCGTACGCGCCGAAGGCGAGTGCCACCGCCTCGGGGGCCAGGTCGGTCCAGGGGTAGCCGCCGATGACGACCGCGCAGCGGACCGCGCGTTCGCCGCGGTGGGCGACGGCGACGGCCCGCCGCAGTGAGCGGGCCGTCCAGGAGTCGTCGGGGACGACGGCCAGGGCAGCGGCGACCACCGCGCTGACCGGGGCGCCCGCCATCGCCGCCGCCACCCCGGCGGCCACCGCCTGGCCGCCGTAGATGCCCTCGCCGTCGTGGCTGACCGAGCCGTCGACCGCCACCAGCCGGGCCGCCTCGGCGGGGCGGCCCGCCGCGAACACCCCGAAGGGGGCCGCCCGCATCGCGAGGCCGTCGCTCCAGGCGTGCCGGTGCTGGGCGGAGATGGGTGCGGCCAGCCCTCTGCGGAGGTTCTCCAGCGTGCCCCGCTCGCTGAAACCGGCGCCCCGGAAGGGCCCCTCGTGCCGGTTCGCGATCCACTTGTGCCAGGCGGCCTCCGCGTCGGCCGGGGTGAGCGCCGAGCCGTGCCGGGCGAGCAGCAGCCCGGAGAAGATCGCGTACTCGGTGTCGTCCGTGCCGCACGGCCGCTCGACGACGTATCCGGTGATCCGGCCCCAGCGGGCGCGGATCTCCGAGGGCTTCAGGTTCTCCGCCGGGGCACCGAGCGCGTCTCCCACCGCCAGGCCGAGCAGCGCGCCGCGCGCCCGGTCGCGGAGTTCGGTCCCGTCCCCGGGGGACGGGACCGAGGGGATGCGGGCGATCGGTGCCATGGGCGGCTCTCTCCGTCGGGGGACCTTTGCGGATGTCTGCCACCGGAGCCGTCGCCGCGAGCACCACGGGCCGCAGCATCACCCGGTCGACATGTGCGCAAGCCTGTGCACGGATGAGCGAGGAGGGTAAAACCGCAGGTTAGCCCAGCCTTTCCTTGCTGGCGAAGGAGAAATCAATAACGTAGTTTCGGTGTTGTCGAAAAGTAGAACCCGTCCAATCAAGCTCCTGGGGGACCGTTATGGCCATCATCGACACCGAAGCGGCGCTGCACGAGGCGCACCGGGACAACCACACACACCGGGATGTCAACGGCGGCTGGCTGCGCCCCGCGGTCTTCGGCGCGATGGACGGCCTGGTCTCCAACCTCGCCCTGATCACCGGCGTGACCGGCGGCGCGGTCAGCCACCAGACCATCGTGATCACCGGGCTGGCCGGTCTCGCGGCCGGCGCCTTCTCCATGGCGGCCGGCGAGTACACGTCCGTCGCCTCGCAGCGCGAGCTGGTCGAGGCCGAGCTGGACGTCGAGCGCCGCGAGCTGCGCCGGCACCCCGAGGACGAGGAGGAGGAACTCGCGGCACTCTACGAGACGCGGGGCGTCGAACCCGAGCTGGCCCGCGAGGTCGCCCGGCAACTGTCCCGGGACCCCGAGCAGGCCCTGGAGATACACGCCCGCGAGGAACTCGGCGTCGACCCGGGCGACCTGCCGTCACCGCTGGTCGCGGCCGTCTCCTCGTTCGGTTCCTTCGCGCTCGGCGCGCTGCTGCCGGTCCTGCCCTTCCTGCTCGGCGCGACCGCGCTGTGGCCGGCCCTGGTGCTGGCCCTCGTCGGACTGTTCGGCTGTGGTGCCGTGGTGGCCAAGGTGACCGCGCGGACCTGGTGGTTCAGCGGTCTGCGGCAGCTCGCCCTGGGCGGCGCGGCGGCCGGTGTGACGTACGCCCTGGGCAGTCTGTTCGGAACCGCCGTAAGCTAAGCTGGTTGGTACCTATGCATTGAGTCGTATAAGTAGCTGTTACCGACTGGTTTCGGATGCTTGACCGCTGGGCATGAGCCGTAAGCGCTGCGAGCAACGACGCCTGCCGCGCACCCCGCGGGATGGGCGTTGCCGTTCCTCCCGCCTCCCCCCTTCCGGGTCGATGGACATGGATCTGTCCACTTCGGTCCCCCTATGCTTCCGCCGCCGCGCGCGGCGTCCAGGTCGCGCACCCCGGCGACGTCTGCATGCTGGAATGGAGTATCCGGTTTTCGAGAACCGATCCATCATGTAACCTGCACGAAATTTTCTCTCACGCAGAGGGCCAGCGTCGTCCCTCGGCACCGCACATGCCACTGACGACGACGGGAGAGCCGATGCGCACACCGCGCCAGCCGTCCCAGCCTTCCACGAATGGCCGAAACTGGTCATTCATGGATGCGCGCCCTGCTGCACAGGGAATGTACGACCCCCGCACCGAGCACGACGCCTGCGGCGTCGGCTTCGTGGCCACCCTCACCGGCGAGGCGAGCCATGTGCTGGTCGAGCAGGCGCTCACCGTTCTGCGCAACCTGGAACACCGCGGTGCCACCGGCTCCGAACCCGACTCGGGCGACGGCGCGGGACTGCTCTCCCAGGTGCCCGACGCGTTCTTCCGCCAGGTGGCCGGATTCGAACTGCCCCCGGCCGGTGCGTACGCCGTCGGCATCGCCTTCCTGCCCCCGGACGACACCACCGACGCCGTCTCACAGATCGAGACGATCGCCCAGGACGAGGGCCTCACCGTCCTCGGCTGGCGCGACGTCCCCGTCGCCCCGGAGCTGCTGGGCGCCACCGCCCGCTCCACCATGCCCGCCTTCCGGCAGATCTTCGTCACCGACGACACCTCCCGGACCAAGCCCGCGGGACACGCCAGCGAAGGCATCGCGCTGGACCGCAAGGCGTTCGTGCTGCGCAAGCGCGCCGAACGCGAAGCGGGCGTCTACTTCCCGTCACTGTCCGCGCGGACCATCGTCTACAAGGGCATGCTGACCACCGGCCAGCTCGAACCGTTCTTCCCGGACCTGTCCGACCGCCGCTTCGCCAGCGCGATCGCCCTGGTCCACTCCCGGTTCTCCACCAACACCTTCCCGTCCTGGCCGCTCGCCCACCCCTACCGGTTCGTCGCCCACAACGGCGAGATCAACACCGTCCAGGGCAACCGCAACTGGATGCGCGCCCGCGAGTCCCGGCTGGCCTCCGACCTCTTCGGCGACCAGCGCCTGGACCGCATCTTCCCGGTGTGCACCCCGGACGCCTCCGACTCGGCCTCCTTCGACGAGGTACTGGAACTCCTCCACCTCGGCGGCCGCTCGTTGCCCCACGCCGTGCTGATGATGATCCCCGAGGCGTGGGAGAACCACGACTCCATGGACCCCTCCCGGCGCGCCTTCTACCAGTTCCACGCCACGATGATGGAGCCCTGGGACGGCCCGGCCTGCGTCACCTTCACCGACGGCACCCAGGTCGGCGCCGTACTCGACCGCAACGGCCTGCGCCCCGGCCGCTACTGGGTCACCGACGACGGCCTCGTCGTCCTCGGCTCCGAGGTCGGCGTCCTCGACATCGACCCCGCGAAGGTCGTCCGCAAGGGCCGCCTCCAGCCCGGCCGCATGTTCCTCGTCGACACCGCCGAGCACCGCATCATCGAGGACGACGAGATCAAGGCGACCCTCGCCGCCGAACAGCCCTACGCCGAGTGGCTGGAAGCCGGCGAGATCGAACTGGGCGACCTGCCCGAGCGCGAGCACATCGTGCACACCCACGCCTCCGTCACCCGCCGCCAGCAGACCTTCGGCTACACCGAGGAAGAGCTGCGCGTCCTGCTCGCACCGATGGCCAAGACCGGCGCCGAACCGATCGGCTCCATGGGCACCGACTCGCCCATCGCCGCCCTGTCCGAACGCCCGCGCCTCCTGTTCGACTACTTCACCCAGCTGTTCGCGCAGGTCACCAACCCGCCGCTGGACGCGATCCGCGAGGAACTCGTCACCTCGCTGCGCTCCGCCCTCGGCCCGCAGGGCAACCTGCTCGACCCGACGGCCGCCTCCTGTCGCAGCGTCGTGCTGCCCTTCCCGGTCATCGACAACGACGAGCTGGCCAAGCTCATCCACATCAACGCCGACGGCGACCTGCCCGGCTTCAAGGCCGCGACCCTCTCCGGCCTGTACCGGGTCGGCGGCGGCGGCGACGCGCTGGCCGCCCGCATCGCCGAGATCTGCGCCGAGGCCGACGCCGCCATCGACAACGGCGCCCGGCTGATCGTCCTGTCCGACCGCCACTCCGACGCCGAGCACGCGCCGATCCCCTCGCTGCTGCTCACCGCGGCCGTCCACCACCACCTCATCCGCACCAAGCAGCGCACCCACGTGGGCCTGCTGGTCGAGGCCGGTGACGTCCGCGAGGTCCACCACGTGGCCCTGCTCATCGGCTACGGCGCCGCCGGCATCAACCCCTACCTGGCGATGGAGTCCGTCGAGGACCTGGTCCGGGCCGGCACCTTCCTGCCCGGCATGGACGCCGACACCGCCATCCGCAACCTGATCCACGCCCTCGGCAAGGGCGTCCTGAAGGTCATGTCCAAGATGGGCATCTCCACCGTCGCCTCCTACCGCGGCGCCCAGGTCTTCGAAGCCATCGGCCTCGACGACGCCTTCGTCGACAAGTACTTCAACGGCACCACCAGCAAGATCGGCGGCGTCGGCATCGACGTCATCGCCGAAGAGGTCGCCGCCCGGCACGCCAAGGGCTACCCGGCCTCCGGCATCGCCCCCGCGCACCGCGCCCTGGAGATCGGCGGCGAGTACCAGTGGCGCCGCGAGGGCGAACCGCACCTGTTCGACCCCGAGACGGTCTTCCGCCTCCAGCACTCCACCCGCACCGGCCGCTACGACGTCTTCAAGCAGTACACCGGCCGCGTCAACGAGCAGTCCGAGCGCCTGATGACGCTGCGCGGCCTGTTCGGCTTCGCCTCCGGCCGGCAACCGATCCCCATCGACGAGGTCGAACCGGCCGGCGAGATCGTCAAACGGTTCTCCACCGGCGCCATGTCCTACGGTTCCATCTCCCGCGAGGCCCACGAGACCCTCGCCATCGCCATGAACCAGCTCGGCGGCAAGTCCAACACCGGCGAGGGCGGCGAGGACCCCGAGCGCCTGTACGACCCGGCCCGCCGCTCCGCGATCAAGCAGGTCGCCTCCGGCCGCTTCGGCGTGACCTCCGAATACCTGGTCAACGCCAACGACATCCAGATCAAGATGGCCCAGGGCGCCAAGCCCGGCGAAGGCGGCCAGCTGCCCGGCCACAAGGTCTACCCGTGGGTCGCCAGGACCCGGCACTCCACCCCCGGCGTCGGCCTGATCTCCCCGCCGCCGCACCACGACATCTACTCCATCGAGGACCTCGCCCAGCTCATCCACGACCTGAAGAACGCCAACCCCTCCGCCCGCATCCACGTGAAGCTGGTCTCCGAGGTCGGCGTCGGCACGGTCGCCGCGGGCGTCTCCAAGGCCCACGCGGACGTCGTCCTGATCTCCGGACACGACGGCGGCACCGGCGCCTCCCCGCTGACCTCCCTCAAGCACGCCGGCGGCCCCTGGGAACTCGGCCTCGCCGAAACCCAGCAGACCCTCCTGCTCAACGGCCTGCGGGACCGGATCGTCGTACAGACCGACGGCCAGCTCAAGACCGGCCGCGACGTTGTCATCGCCGCGCTCCTCGGCGCCGAGGAGTTCGGTTTCGCGACCGCACCGCTCGTCGTCTCCGGCTGCGTCATGATGCGCGTCTGCCACCTCGACACCTGCCCGGTCGGCATCGCCACGCAGAACCCGACCCTGCGCGACCGCTTCGCCGGCAAGGCCGAGTACGTGGTGAACTTCTTCGAGTTCATCGCCCAGGAGGTCCGCGAGATCCTCGCCGAACTCGGCTTCCGCTCCATCCAGGAAGCCGTCGGCCACGCCGAGGCCCTCGACGTCACCCGCGCCATAAACCACTGGAAGGCACAGGGCCTCGACCTGGAGCCGCTGTTCCACGTGCCCGAACTGCCCGCCGGCGCCGTCCGCCACCAGGCCGTCGAACAGGACCACGGCCTCGCCAAGGCCCTCGACAACGAGCTGATCAGGCTCGCCGCCGACGCCCTCGCCGCCACCAGCGCCACCGACGCCCAGCCGGTCCGCGCCCAGGTACCCATCCGCAACATCAACCGCACGGTCGGCACCATGCTCGGCCACGAGGTGACCAAGCAGTTCGGCGGTGCCGGCCTGCCCGACGACACCATCGACATCACCTTCACCGGCTCCGCCGGCCAGTCCTTCGGCGCCTTCCTGCCCCGCGGCATCACCCTCCGCCTGGAGGGCGACGCCAACGACTATGTCGCCAAGGGGCTCTCCGGCGGCCGGGTCGTCGTCCGCCCCGACCGCGCCGCCGACCACCTCGCCGAGTACTCGACGATCGCCGGCAACACCATCGCCTACGGCGCGACCGGCGGCGAACTGTTCCTGCGCGGCCGCACCGGCGAACGGTTCTGCGTCCGCAACTCCGGCGCGCTGGTCGTCTCCGAAGGCGCAGGCGACCACGGCTGCGAGTACATGACCGGCGGGCACGCGGTGGTCCTAGGCCCGACCGGCCGCAACTTCGCGGCCGGCATGTCCGGCGGCATCGCCTACGTCGTCGACCTCGACCGCGACAACGTCAACGCCGGCAACCTCGACGCCGTCCAGCCGCTCGACGACACCGACAAGCAGTGGCTGCACGACGTGGTCCGCCGCCACCAGGAGGAGACCGGCTCCACCGTCGCCGCGAAACTCCTGGCCGACTGGGACACGGCCGCCGACCGCTTCAGCAAGATCATCCCCAGCACCTACCAGGCAGTGCTCGCCGCCAAGGACGCCGCCGAGCGAGCCGGTCTCTCCGAGACCGAGACCCACGAGAAGATGATGGAGGCGGCGATCAATGGCTGACCCGAAGGGCTTCCTCAACCACGGTCGAGAGATCGCCGAAACCCGACCCGTCAGCGAACGCGTCAAGGACTGGCAAGAGGTCTACGTCCCCGGCTCCCTGCTCCCGATCATCAGCAAGCAGGCCAGCCGCTGCATGGACTGCGGCATCCCGTTCTGCCACAACGGCTGCCCGCTCGGGAACCTCATCCCCGAGTGGAACGACTACGCCTACCGCGAGGACTGGACCGCCGCCGCCGAACGCCTGCACGCCACGAACAACTTCCCGGAGTTCACCGGACGGCTGTGCCCCGCCCCCTGCGAGTCGGCCTGCGTACTCGGCATCAACCAGCAGCCCGTCACCATCAAGAACGTCGAGGTCTCCATCATCGACAAAGCCTGGGACAGCGGCGACGTCCGCCCCCAGGCCCCCGAACGCCTCTCCGGCAAGACCGTCGCGGTCATCGGCTCAGGACCCTCCGGCCTGGCCGCCGCCCAGCAACTCACCCGGGCCGGCCACACCGTCGCCGTCTACGAACGCGCCGACCGCGTCGGCGGCCTGCTGCGCTACGGCATCCCCGAGTTCAAGATGGAGAAGCGGCACATCAACCGCCGTATCGAGCAGATGCGCGCGGAAGGCACCCGGTTCCGCACCGGCGTCGAGGTCGGCCGCGACCTGACAGCGACGAACCTGCGCAAGCGCTACGACGCCGTCGTCATCGCCGCCGGCGCCACCACCGCCCGCGACCTGCCCGTCCCCGGCCGCGAACTGGGCGGCATCCACCAGGCGATGGAGTACCTCCCGCTGGCCAACAAGGTCCAGGAAGGCGACTACGTCACCCCGCCGATCACCGCCGAGGGCAAGCACGTCGTGGTGATCGGCGGCGGCGACACCGGCGCCGACTGCGTGGGCACCGCCCACCGCCAGGGCGCCGCCTCCGTCACCCAGCTGGAGATCATGCCCCGCCCCGGCGACGAACGGAACCCGACCAGCCAGCCCTGGCCGACCTTCCCCATCCTCTACAAGGTCACCTCCGCCCACGAGGAAGGCGGCGAACGCATCTACTCCGCCTCCACCACCCACTTCGAGGGCGACGAGGACGGCAACGTGCAGTGGCTGCACATCGCCGAGGTCGAGTTCACCGACGGCAAACTCACCCAGAAGCCCGGCACCGAACGCCGCATCCCCGCCCAGCTCGTCACCCTCGCCATGGGATTCACCGGCACCGACCGCGAGAACGGCCTGGTCGAGCAGTTCGGCCTGGAACTCGACGCACGCGGCAACATCGCCCGCGACGCCGACTTCCAGACCAACGTGCCCGGCGTCTTCGTCGCCGGCGACGCCGGCCGCGGCCAGTCCCTCATCGTCTGGGCCATCGCCGAGGGCCGCTCCGCCGCCAAGGGCGTCGACCGCTACCTGACCGGCACCAGCGACCTGCCCTCCCCGATCCACCCGACGGACCGAGCACTCGTCTGACGGATCACCACCACACGTCCCGTACAAAGGCGTACGGAACACCGACGGCGCCTGCCCACCGTCCCCGACCGGACCCGGGCAGGCGCCGCCGCGTATCCCAGCCGCGTCTCTCAGGTGTCGCACTCCAGCACCGTGCGGCACAGACCGCAACGCGCCCGGACCCGGCCCCGCACCGGCACCCTGATGCGCTGCCGGCACGTCGGGCACGGGAACGACACCCGCAGCCGGCCACCGCCGTCCGCAGCGAAGGCGTAACCGACACCCGGCTGCGGCCCGTGCACCTGATGGCGGTCCCGGGCATAACGGCGACGCCCCGCCCAGCCCGCCGCGGTCAGCGGCGGCTGCTGCTCGTCCTGCCGCGCCTGGGCCAGACCCCGGGTGTACGCCGTGTACGCCTGCGGACTGGTGAACCACACCGACGGATCCTCACCGAACACCAAAGAGCGCTTGGCCAGCACATAACCGAACTCCTCCGGCGTCAGATAACCCAGCTTCTGCGACGACACCGTGTCCTCCCGGTAGGCGTCCAGCAGCAGCCACCCCGCACCCAGATACGTCGTCGCCGTGTCCGTCAGGATCTCGTTCTCCGGCGTACTCGGGAACGACAGGTCCAGACGGTGCAGATAGACATGCATCACCTCGTGCGCCAGCGCCGCACCGATGTCCCGGCGATGCGTACGGAACCGGTCGTTCAACTCCACGAAGTACTCCGGGCCCGCCTCCAGTTCGACGTTCGCCGCATGACTCATCTCCCGGAAACTCACGACCAGACGCGCATCCGGCAACCGGAAGTGCCGCACGATCGCACCCGCCACCCGCTGCGCACCCAGATGCAGATCATCGACATCGGAGAACGCCACGTCCGCCGGGGCCACACTGGTCGCGAACGTCTGGATCGTGTCGTACGAAAGACGCCGGTACAGCGCCGTGATCGCGGCCCGCACCGTCTCCAGATGCGGATAGCCATGCTCGACCGGTCCGTCGTTCGCCACGCCCGCACCCCCAAAGACGCCCTGGACATCGCATCCACTCTATGCGGGTGTGAGCGGTTTTCGCCCACCCGCTGCCCAGCCCGGACGACCCGGCCACCGCCCCCGCCGACCACCCGTGATCGAACCCCCGTGCGCCCCTTAGGCTGGACACCCATGACCTCCAGCAACACCGGTAACGGTGACGTCGAACCCGCCGTCCGCGCGGAACTCGACCGGCTGCGCGACAGCATCGACAACATCGACGCGGCCATCGTCCACATGCTCGCCGAGCGCTTCAAATGCACCCAGCAGGTCGGCCACCTCAAAGCCGTCCACCAGCTGCCGCCCGCCGACCCCGCCCGCGAGGCACGCCAGATCGCCCGGCTGCGCGGCCTCGCCGAGGACGCCAAACTGGACCCGGCCTTCGCCGAGACCTTCCTGACCTTCATCATCGCCGAAGTGATCAGACACCACGAACGCATCGCCGAGGACACCGCGAACGACCACACGGCCGACGACCACACCACCGAACGCGCCTGACGCACCCCGCTCACCACCCGTCAGCACCCCGCAACCCCGCGTCAAAACCCCACGTCACCGCCCCGGCGCACACCACCCGGCCACGACACCGCGCGCCGGACCACGCACCACCCGCCACCCCGGCACCCGGCTGCCGGGGCGGCCACACCCTCTCCGGCCCCCACGGACCGGAAACTCACATAACACATATACGGCGCATACCGCCCCACCGCTGTCCGCCATCGGCGGTATCAGGCAGCATGGCCTGCATGTCCGTACTGACGCGCGACGAAGCGCAGAGCCGAGCACAGCTCCTCGACGTCCACCGCTACACCATCGAGCTCGACCTCACCACCGGCGACGAGACCTTCGACTCCCACACCGCGATCAGGTTCTCCGTACGCGCCGACGCCCCGAACACCGACACGTTCGTCGAGATCAAACCCGCCGAACTGCGCTCCGCGACCCTGGACGGACACCCCCTCGACCCCGACACCCTCCACCAGCACCGACTCCCCCTGAAAAACCTCACCCCCGGCGCACACGAACTCCACCTCGACGCCCGCATGCGCTACTCCCGCACCGGCGAAGGCATGCACCGCTTCACCGACCCCAGCGACGACCAGACCTACGTCTACACCCAAATGTTCATGGACGACGTCCAACGCGTCTTCGCCGCCTTCGACCAACCCGACCTCAAAGCCGTCTTCGACCTGACCGTCACCGCCCCCGAAAACTGGACCGTCCTCGCCAACGGAATCACCGAACACCTCGGCAACGGCCGCTGGAAAGCCGCCCCCACCCCCCTCATCTCCACCTACCTCGTCGCCGTCGCCGCCGGCCCCTGGCACTCCGTACGCACCGAACACCGCGGCCTGCCCTTCGCCCTCCACTGCCGCCGCTCCCTCGCCCCCCACCTCGACACCGACGCCGACGAAATCCTCGACATCACCCGCGCCTGCTTCGACCGCTACCACGAAAAATTCGCCGAACCCTACCCCTTCGACTCCTACGACCAGGCATTCGTCCCCGAATTCAACGCCGGCGCCATGGAAAACCCCGGCCTGGTCACCTTCCGCGACGAATTCGTCTTCCGCTCCGCCGTCACCGACACCGAACGCCAGACCCGCGCCGTCGTCATCGCCCACGAAATGGCCCACATGTGGTTCGGCGACCTCGTCACCCTCACCTGGTGGGACGACATCTGGCTCAACGAGTCCTTCGCCGAGTACATGGGCTACCAGACCACCGCCGAAGCCACCCGCTTCACCGACACCTGGGTCGACTTCGGCGTCGCCCGCAAAGCCTGGGGCTACGACGCCGACCAACGCCCCTCCACCCACCCCGTCGCCCCCGAAGCCGTCGACGACACCGCCTCCGCACTCCTCAACTTCGACGGCATCTCCTACGCCAAAGGCGCCTCCGCACTCCGCCAACTCGTCACCTGGCTCGGCGAGAAAGACTTCCTCGCCGGCATCAACACCCACTTCACCCGCCACAAATTCGCCAACGCCACCCTCGCCGACTTCATCGACTCCCTCGCCTCCGCCACCGAACGCGACGTACCCGCCTGGGCCGACGCCTGGCTGCGCACCACCGGAGTCGACACACTCACCCCCACCGTCGACCACGCCGACCCGGGAACACACACCCTGCGGGTCGACCGCACCGGCAGCCGCCCGCACCGCATCGCCGTCAGCCTCTACGACCAGGACCCCACCGACGAGGGACGCCACCTCACCCTGCGCGAACGCCACGACCTCGACATCCCACAGACCCAACCCCACCCCCTCGGCAAACGCCCCGCGCTGCTCCTCCTCAACGACGGCGACCTCACCTACGCCAAGATCCGCTTCGACACCGACTCCTTCGAAACGATCCGCACCGGACTCTCCGGCCTGCCCGACCCGCTCACCCGGGCCGTCGTCTGGAACGCCCTGCGGGACGCCGTCCGCGACGGCCAACTCCCGCCCACCGCCTACCTCGACGCCGCCCGCACCCACCTCCCGCACGAAACCGACCTCGCCATAGTCCAGGGCGTCCTCGCGTTCGCCTCCACCCAGATCGCCGACCGCTACCTCACCCCCGAACAACGTCCGGCCGCCCTGAGCACCCTGTCCGCCCTCTGCCGCGACCTCATCCGCCGCACCGAGGACGGCGACAGCCCCGGCCTGCGACTCGTCGCCGTACGCCACTTCATCGACGCGGCCGCCCACCCCGACACCATCGCCGCCTGGCTCGCCGACGGCACCGTGCCCGGCGGACCCGAACTCGACCCCGAACTGCGCTGGCGCATCCTCGCCCGGCTCGCCGTCCTCGGCGCCACCGACGAGACAGCCATCGCCGCCGAACTGGACCGCGACCCGAGCGCCACCGGCCAGGAAGGCGCCGCCCACTGCCGCGCCGCCCTGCCCCACCCCGACGCCAAACGCGCCGCCTGGGCGGCGATGTTCGCGAGCGACGAGACCACCGACCTGTCGAACTACCTCTTCACCGCCACCGCCAAAGGCTTCTGGCAGCCCGAACAGACCGACCTGCTACGGGAGTACGTACCCCGCTACTACCCGGACGCCGTCGCCCTCGCCGCCCGCCGCGGCCCCGCGATCGCCGCCGCCACCGGCCGCTGGGCCTTCCCCGCACACGCCGTCGACGCCGAGAACCTCGCCCTCGGCGAGACCTGCCTGCGCGACGCCGAACCGGTCGCCGCCCTGCGCCGCAGGCTCACCGACGAACTCGACGACCTGGCCCGCGCCCTGCGCGTACGCGAGGCATAACCCCCGTCCCACCGGGGCCGGGACCCCCTCCCGGCCCCGACACCAAGCCCCCTCACCACCCCTCGGTCCTTGGCCATCCCGGGACCGCTTCCCTGGGCCTCGACTGATTCCCCGGGCCTCTTCCTCGGGCTTCGACTGTTTCCCGGGCCCGCTTCCTTGGGCTTCGACTGTTTCCCCGGGTCTGGGCCGCCGCGACCACGGGCCCTCGCGCGTTTCCCGGACCTGAGCCGCCGCGACCACGGGCCCTCGCGGGTTCCCGAGCCTTCGCCGTTCCCCGCGCTTTCGCCGCCGCGCCCTGACCCTGGCCACCGAGGCCCCGGCCTCAGCAGCTGACCGGGCTCCGACAGTTCCCCAAGCCCCCGGCCGCCCCCGCCCCGGGTTCTGGCTTTCCCCCAGATCTTGGCCGCTCCCCGACCCTGGCCACCCCACGCCCCGATCCTCGGCCGCCCCCTGGCCTCCGGCCATCCCCGGTCCCTGGCCACCCTCCCCGGCCCCAGCGCGCACCACACCCGCCGACAACACGTCAACCCGCCACCCCACACCACCCCCCACCACCCGGTACCCAACACGTTTTCCCCGTACGCAAGTACCCACTTTCGGGTCCGATCATCGTTCATCCCGGGCGCGTCGACCCCAACACGTACAAGCTGGAACAGCCCCCACCGATCTTCCCCCTTCCCCCCACCCCGGAGGAGCGCGCGCATGACCACGCCCCCCTTCGCCTCGTCACCCGACGGCCCCGACGCCCTACGGCCCCTGCTGGACACCGTGCTCGACGCCCTCCGGGACGGCGCACACGCACGCGGCGGACCACTGCCCGCCGGCGGACCCGACGCCGTCACCGCCCGAATCACCGCCGCCGTCGGCGACGTACTGCCCGACCAAGGCGACCCCGACGCCCTGCGCACCCTCGTACAGGCCCTCGCCGAAGACTCCACCGACCCCGCCCACCCACTGTGCGCAGCCCACCTGCACTGCCCACCCCTCACCGTCGCCACCGCCGCCGACCTCGCCGCAAGCGCCCTCAACCCCTCCCTGGACTCCTGGGACCAGGCCCCCGCCGCCTCCGCCCTGGAAACCGTCGTCAGCCGCGAACTCGCCCACGAAATCGGCCTGGCCGACGCCCTCGTCACCACCGGCGGCACCGAATCCAACCAACTCGCCGTACTCCTCGCCCGCGAAACCCAAGGCAACGACGTACGACTCGTCTGCGGCACCAACGCCCACCACTCACTGCCCCGCGCCGCCTGGCTCCTCGGCCTGCCCGACCCCGTCATCCTCCCCACCCCCACCGGCACCCTCGACCCCACCACCCTCCACGACGCCCTCACCCACCACCCCCACCCCCTCCTGGTCGCCGCCACCGCAGGCACCACCGACGCCGGCCTCATCGACCCGCTCCCCGACATCGCCGGACTCTGCGCCGCCCACGGCGCCCGCCTGCACATCGACGCCGCCTACGGCGGCCCCCTCGTCTTCAGCGAACGCCACCGCGAAAAACTCACCGGCCTCGAAACCGCCCACACCGTCACCCTCGACCTGCACAAACTCGGCTGGCAACCAGCCGCCGCCGGCCTCCTCGCCCTCGCCCACCCCCACGACCTCACCGCACTCCACCACCACACCGACTACCTCAACGCCGACGACGACACCGAAGCCGGCCTCCCCGACCTCCTCGGCCGCTCCCTGCGCACCACCCGCCGACCCGACATCCTCAAGATCGCCGTCACCCTCAAAACCCTCGGCCGCACCGAACTCGCCACCATGATCGACCAGGTCTGCGCCCACGCCCACACACTCGCCGCCCTCGTCCACGACCACCCCGGCTTCGAACTCCACGCCCGACCCACCATCAGCACCGTCCTCTTCCGCCCCACCCACGCCACCGACACCACCGTCGCCCGCATACGACGCCACCTCCTGCACGACGGCCGCGCCATCCTCGGCCGAGCCCACCTCGACGGCCGCCTCTGGCTCAAAGCCACCCTCCTCAACCCCCACACCCACCCCGACGAACTCGCCCACCTCCTCACCCTCGTGGAAGGAACCACCCCCGGATGAGCAGCCCCCCGCACGTCACGACCGACACCCCACGCGACCTCGTCGGCATCGGCATCGGCCCCTTCAACCTCTCCCTCGCCGCCCTCGCCCACCCACTATCCGAACTCGACACCGTCTTCTACGAACAACGCCCCCACTTCGACTGGCACCCCGGACTCCTCATCGACGGCGCCACCATCCAAGTCCCCTTCCTCGCCGACCTCGTCACCCTCGCCGACCCCACCAGCCACTGGAGCTTCCTCAACTACCTCAGAAACCGGGACCGACTCTTCCCCTTCTACTTCGCCGAGCGCTTCCACTCCCACCGCACCGAATACGACGCCTACTGCCGCTGGGTCGCCGACCACCTCCCCGGACTCCACTTCTCCCACCACGTCGACACCATCCGCTGGAACCCCACCCGCGACACCTTCGAAGTCGACTACACCCGCCTCGACCCCGACGGCGAAGCCGAATCCCTCGGCCGCACCCACACCAAGAACATCGTCCTCGCCGTCGGCACCGCCCCCCACGTACCCGACCCGCTCAAACCCCTCGCCGACGCACCCGACGTCCCCGTCCTGCACGCCGCCGACTACCTCCACCACCGCGACATCCTCCTCACCGCAGGACACGTCACCGTCGTCGGCTCCGGACAATCAGGCGCCGAAATCTTCCTCGACCTGCTCCGCCACCGCCCCACCGGCCACGAAAGACTCCACTGGCTCGGCCGCACCGAAGCCTTCGCCCCCATGGAATACAGCAAACTCGGCCTCGAACACTTCACCCCCGACTACACCCGCTACTTCCACCACCTGCCCGAACCCGTCCGCGACCGACTCGTCGCCACCCAATGGCAACTCCACAAAGGCATCGACACCGACACCATCGCCGCCATCCACGACGAGCTGTACCGCCGCACCCTCCACGGCGACTGGCCCGACGCCGTCCTCACCCCCGGAGTCCGCGTCCGCACCGCCGGCCGCGTCGCCACCACCCAAGTCGAACTCCACCTGGAACACATCCAACAAAACACCCGCACCCGGCTCACCACCGACGCCGTCGTCCTCGCCACCGGCTACCGCGAACGCCCACTGGACCACCTCCTCGCCGGACTCGACCCCTACATCCGCCGCGACAGCGCCGGCCGCCCCCGCGTGGACGAGGCATACCGGCTCGTACTCGACCCCTCCGTCACCGGAACGGCATACGTCCAGAACGCGGAACGCCACACCCACGGCGTCGGCGCACCCGACCTCGGCCTCGCCGCCTGGCGCAGCGCCACCATCCTCAACTCACTGACCCGCAAAGACACCTACCAACTGCCCACCCGGACGGCCTTCACCACCTTCGGCCTCGAACCACCCCGACACGTGCCGACCGCCCGGCAGGCAAAAATCCTCACCCCACTCATCGACGACCGGACCTGACCCACCCGCCCAGCCGCCCGGACCCGAACGACTAGAACACCGGCACGCCCGCCCGGGTCAGCCTCCAGTCCACCGAAGCGAAGTCCTTCGGGTCCAGCACACCCTTCGCCGTCACCCACTCCGCGATCCGCGTCCGGATCTCCGTCGACTCCGACCACACCTCCTGAGCCGACGCGACGAACGGGAACGCCCCACCACCATTCGCCCGATAATTGTTCACCGCGAGAACGAAACGCTGCGCGTCATCCAGCGCGGTACCACCGAACGACAGGTTCTTGATCCGCGAACCGGCCGGCTGAGCGATGTCGATGTCATACCGCAACCCCGACACATAGTCGTAGTTGTAGTCCGGCCGACCCCCCGCATTGGTCAACTTGTCCACATCGACCACCACATCCGCAGCCGTCTGCACGTAGTACTCCGCCGAAAACTCCAGGTACGCCCGCACCTGAGCACCCGTCAGCACCTTCGCCACCAGCGTGTTGTCATACACATACAGACCCGACAGATCCCGGATCGTCACCTCACCGGCCGGGATCTCAGACGTACGGGAGAACGGCGACGCCTGCGCCAGCACCGGCAGCGAGGCGAACTCCGTACCCACCAGCGCCGCCCTGACCACATCCTCCTGCACCTTCGTGATCAGATCGATGATCGGCGCATCCTTGTACCGCGCATCGACCGTGGTCAGCGTCTGCGTGGCCGTACCGACCACCTGATTGACGTACTCCACGACCTTCGCATGCTCATCCCTCAGCAACCTGGTGATCCTCGGATCATCGGCAACCGCATTCGCATTCCGCAGCGAAGCCGACACCGACTCCACCGTCCACCGGCCCTTCGAGAACACCAACTCGACATCGAACAGAGTCAGCCGCTCCGCATAGCACAGCGGCTCCGACAACACGACCGTCCGCCCCGACTCCTCATTGACGACCTTCAACTCCGCGATCTCCCGATGCGCATGCCCCACCAGAATCGCATCGACACCCGGCACCCGCTTGGCCACATTGACCGCCGCGTTCTCCACATACGGCAACTGATCACCGTACGACGACGACCCATCCGTACCGGAATGCGCCGAAACCACCACCACATCCGCACCCATCGACCGCAGCTTCGGCACCCACACCGCGGCCTGCTCCTCCAGACCCGGGAACTTCAGCTTCCCCTCCACGAGCGCCTTGTCCCACACCGCGATCCCCGGATTCGTCAGCCCGAGGACAGCCACCGTCACCGGCGGAGCACCCTTCACCGCGAACTTCTTCATGAAATACGGCGGAAAAGCCGGCCGCAGCGTCTTCGCATCCACGGCATTCGCACCCAGCAACGGAAAACGCAACTGATCCTCGAACGTGCGCAGCGTCTCGATGCCGTAGTTGAACTCATGATTGCCCAACGCCGCCGCGTCATACCCGATCGCGTTCATCGCCCGCGCCATCGGATGCACCGGCCCACCCTTGGCCGTGATCGGATCGACCTTCGCGTAGTAATACGTCAGCGGAGTGCCCTGAATGGTGTCACCCGCATCCAGCAACAGCGTGTTCTCCCGCCCCTTCTCCCTGCGCACCTCCTCCACCAGCGTGGAGATACGAGCCAGCCCCATCGCATTGCCCGCCGCGTCGGAGTACTCCGCATCCTTGAAGTAATCCCAGTTGAACACATGCCCGTGCAGGTCGGTCGTGCCCATGACGGTCAGCGCGTACCGCTTCGACGGCCGACCGGCCCCACCCTGCCCCTCCTCGCCCGACGGCCGCGCCGACGACAGCCCCGACGCCTGCGCCGGCGCAGCCGCCGCACCGCCGATCGCCACCCCGGCCCCGGTCGCTGCGGATCTCTTCAGGAACTTCCGACGGTTCAGCGGCATCTTGTGATCTCCTCCAGAAACGGTCAACGACGCGCGTAGATTCTGGCCCGGCACAGCCCACCACAACAGGTCCAGAAGGTTGCGATCTGATGACCTCCTCGACGAGAACCGACATCCCGACCCACCGAAGACCTGCCAGAGTGGGACGTATGACCAACCCCTCGCCCGAACAGCCCCACCTCACCGTCCGCGGCGAAGCACACCTCGAAGCCGACCCCGAGATCGCCCGCATCTCCATCACCGTCACCAGCCGCGGACGCGACCGACGTTCCACCCTCGACGACCTCACCCACCGCAACACCACCACCCTCGACCTCATCAAGAGCTACGGCGACACCGTCGAACACCTCGAAACCGGCCACCTCACCCTCACCCCCGAACTCTCCCCCCACAGCCGCGGCGAACGCGTACGCACCTACCACGGCACCGTCCACATCACCGCCGAACTCTCCGACTTCCCCGCACTCGGCGAACTCACCACCCCCCTCGCCGACTTGGAACTCACCCACGTCGACGGCCCCTGGTGGTCCCTGCGCCCCAACTCTCCAGTACACCGACAAGCCCGCCAACAAGCAGTACACGAAGCCGTCCAACGAGCCCGCGAATACGCCGAAGCACTCGGCACCACACTCACCGCACTCATCGACCTCGCCGACACCGGCACCGGGAACACCGAACCCCACCCCCGCACCGGCCTCCGCACCATCGCCTTCGCCGCCGCGGCACAGGACGCCCCACCCCCACCACTCGACCTCGAACCCCAGCGCCAACACGTATACGCACAGATCGACGCCCGCTTCACCATGGCACCCCCACAGCTCTGACCCCACCCCGAGCAACACACAACCCCCTGAAAGGTGACAGTCAGTAACTGTCCGCACCACCCCAACGGCCCACGGTGACCAGCCCACCCACCCCTCCGGACACCGCCAAATGCTCATCAGAGCACCCGGTCGCACAATTCAACACTTGTCAATAGACCTTTACCCAAAGGTTGTTGAGCAGACACGTCCGGCCAATTCCCTACCCACCGGTAAGCCCTACGCTCGATGCATGCGCCGAGCAAAGATCGTCTGTACACTGGGCCCCGCCACCGACACATACGACCAGATCAAAGCCCTGGCCGAAGCCGGAATGGACGTCGCCCGCCTCAACCTCAGCCACGGCGACCACGCCGAGCACG
This sequence comes from Streptomyces sp. NPDC001270, assembly GCF_042896695.1. Lineage (NCBI taxonomy): Bacteria > Bacillati > Actinomycetota > Actinomycetes > Kitasatosporales > Streptomycetaceae > Streptomyces > Streptomyces sp. NPDC001270. The sequence goes on from NZ_JBIAXM010000014.1 coordinate 154,129, forward strand.
AGCAGCGATACCAGCACGTCCGAAAGGCCGCCGACGAAACCGGCCGCAACATCGGCCTCCTCGCCGACCTTCAAGGCCCGAAGATCCGCCTCGGCCACTTCACCGAAGGACCCGTACTCCTCGAACGCGGAGACACCTTCACCATCACCGTCGAACCCGACGCCAAAGGCGACCGCCACCAGTGCGGAACCACCCACACCGGCCTCCCCACCGACGTCACCCCCGGTGAACGCATCCTCATCGACGACGGCAAAGTCACCCTCCAAGTCACCACCGTCGACGGCCCCCGAGTCCACACCACCGTGGTCGAAGGCGGCATGATCTCCGACCACAAAGGCATCAACCTCCCCGGCGTCGCCGTCACCGTCCCCGCGCTCTCCGACAAAGACGAAGCCGACCTCCGCTGGGCCCTCCGCACCGGCTTCGACGCCATCGCCCTCTCCTTCGTCCGCAGCGGCAAAGACATCGAAGACGTCCACCGCATCATGAACGAAGAAGGCCGCCACCTCCCCGTCATCGCCAAAATCGAAAAACCCCAAGCCGTCGACAACATCGACGACATCATCGCCGCCTTCGACGCCATCATGGTCGCCCGCGGCGACCTCGGCGTCGAAATGCCCCTCGAACAGGTACCACTCGTCCAAAAACGCGCCATCAAACTCGCCAAACGCAACGCCAAACCAGTCATCGTCGCCACCCAAATGCTCGACTCCATGATCGAGAACTCCCGCCCCACCCGCGCCGAAGCCAGCGACGTCGCCAACGCCATCATCGACGGCACCGACGCCGTCATGCTCTCCGGCGAAACCAGCGTCGGCAAACACACCACCCAAACCGTCCGCACCATGGCCCGCATCGTCGAAGCCGCCGAAGAAGACCTCCTCGCCAAAGGCCTCCCCCCACTCACCGACCACAACAAACCCCGCACCCAAGGCGGCGCCATCGCCCGCGCCGCCGCCGAAATGGGCGACTTCCTCGGCGCCACCCACCTCGTCGCCTTCACCCAATCCGGAGACACCGCCCGCCGGCTCTCCCGCTACCGCTCCCCGATCCCCCTCCTCGCCTTCACCCCCGACCCCGCCACCCGCTCCCAGCTCAGCCTCACCTGGGGCACCGAAACCTTCCTCGTCCCCCACGTCGACTCCACCGACGCCATGGTCGACCAGGTGGACGAACTGCTCCTCGCATACGGCCGCTGCCAACCGGGCGACGTCGTAGTGATCACCGCGGGCTCCCCGCCCGGAGTCCCCGGCACCACGAACATGGTCCGCGTCCACCACATCGGCGAGGACGACAGCCCGCGATAGCAGGGGCCGGCACGGTCAGTACTTGGGCCCGACATGGACGTCCATCAACGCCACGGAGGCCCTGCGGGCGACGGAGATGTTGAACGGGTCACTGCCACGAGCGAGCGTGGTCCACTCGACCCCGACCGCGTCGAGAGTGTCGGTGAAGAGTTTCCGGATGTCGTCCGATTTGTTGGTGAAGAAGTATCGCGGGTATTCGTAGCGCTTGCGTTCACCGCCCACCATGCGGGTGGTCCAGTTGGTGATACGGCAGCCGTCCGAATGGATGAGACCGCGGATGAACGCCCAGGGGTGGGCGTCCACGATCTCCTGCTGCCAGGGTTCGAGTGTGATCGGGCGCTCGTGCTTCTTGCCGGGGCCGTGCTGGGGGAACATGCAGACCCAGTGCTCTGTGTAGGACTTCACCTCAACACAGCCTTGTGTGTGGCGCCGACTGACGCTGGGTAACGGCATCACCCGGTGCATCGCCTGTTCAGCGGCGGAGATCAGCCCTGTCTGCGTCGCATTGCAGAAGATGGACAGGTGATGCTGCTTGCGCTTCGAGATGATGTGGCCGTCGCCGAGGTAGAGGCCCAGCAGGTAGGCGTAGGCAGCCTCGTCGAAGTCACGGGCCGTGCAGCGGGGGCAGTCGGTCGGCCTCACGTATTTTTCACCGCGTGCCCGCCGATCCTCGCTCCGCCACCAGCCGATGGTGCCACGTGGGATGTTGAGCTGCTCGGCGACTGTACGGTTCGGGATCCCTTGGCGAAGGAGAGCGACCGCCTGCGCCCGAATCGAAGGGCTGTGCTGTTCCATGAAGCCACTCTGGGGTCCTGATCGTGGCGACACGCAACGAAAAACGGATGTTCACGAGAACGTGGACATCCGCTTATAATGTGACCTTGGAATCGAAGGAAAGTGCCCCGGGTGGGATTCGAACCCACGCTGGCGGTGGTTTGAGCACCGGGCCTCTACCGCTGGGCTACCGGGGCCTCCTGCAAAACGAAGGCTGGCGGTCACCCGCCGTGCCCCTACCTTACCGCAGCTAGGTAGGCTCTTGTCAGCAGTACCCTGCCCCGAACGAGGAGCCCACGTGACCGCCCCCGAGTCGCCCCAGCCCGTAGACGTGCCCGACGACGACAAGTCGCACGTGCCTCCGCTGACGACCCGTGTCGTCATCGCCGAGGACGAGGCCCTGATCCGGCTCGACCTGAAAGAGATGCTGGAGGAGGAGGGGTACAGCGTCGTCGGTGAGGCCGGTGACGGGGAGCAGGCCGTGGAGCTGGCTCGTGAGCACCGGCCTGATCTGGTGATCCTGGATGTGAAGATGCCGAAGCTCGACGGCATCTCAGCGGCGGAGAAGATCGCCGAGGAGTCGATCGCTCCGGTGTTGATGTTGACTGCTTTCTCGCAGCGGGATCTGGTGGAGCGTGCTCGTGATGCGGGTGCGATGGCGTATCTGGTGAAGCCGTTCAGCAAGAGTGATGTGGTGCCGGCGATCGAGATGGCGGTGTCGCGGTTCACTGAGTTGCGTCAGTTGGAGCGGGAGATCGCGGATCTTACGCAGCGGTTGGAGACGCGGAAGCTGGTGGATCGGGCGAAGTCGATTCTTCAGACGGAGTATGGGTTGTCGGAGCCGGCGGCTTTTCGGTGGATTCAGAAGACGTCGATGGATCGGCGTATGTCGATGCAGCAGGTTGCTGAGGCTGTTATTGCGGACAGTGCGGAGAAGAAGTCGAAGCCGGGTCGGGGTTGATTTCGGCTGGTTGTGGCGAGGCCCGCGCCCTGGGTTTGGGGGCGCGGGCCTTGTTTTTTGTTGTGGTGTGTGTTTTTAGTCTTCGCCGAGGTATGCCTTGCGTACGGATTCGTCGTGGAGGAGGTTTTGGCCGGTGCCGGAGAGGGCGATGGTGCCGATTTCCATGACGTGGCCTTGGTCGGCGAGGGAGAGTGCTGCTTGTGCGTTTTGTTCGACGAGCAGGATGGTGGTGCCTTGGGTTTTGAGTTCGGCGATGGTGGCCATGATTTTTTGCATCATGATCGGTGAGAGGCCCATGGAGGGTTCGTCGAGCATGAGGAGTTTGGGTCGTGACATGAGTGCGCGGCCCATGGCGAGCATTTGTTGTTCGCCGCCTGAGAGGGTGCCTGCGGGTTGTTTGCGGCGTTCGCCGAGGATGGGGAAGAGGTCGTAGGCGCGTTGGATGTCTGTTTCGATGCCTTCTTTGTCTTTGCGGAGGAAGGCGCCGAGTTGGAGGTTTTCGGTGATGGTGAGGCGGGGGAAGATGTGTCGGCCTTCGGGGGAGTGGGCGAGGCCGAGTGCGACGATTTTGTGGGCGGGGACGCCGGTGAGGGGGTGGCCGTCGAAGTGGATGGTTCCGGAGGTGGGTTTGAGGAGTCCGGAGAGGGTGCGTAGGGTGGTTGTTTTTCCGGCGCCGTTGGTGCCGATGAGGGTGACTACTTGGCCGGCTTCGACGGTGAAGGAGATGCCCTTGACGGCTTCGATTTTGCCGTAGGCGACCCTGAGGTCTTTGACCTCTAGTAGTGCGGTCACTGGGCTTCTCCCTTGGTGGTGCCGGTGGTGCTGTCCGCGGTGGCGTTGTTGTCCGCGGTGTCGGCTTGTCCGGGGTCGGCTTCGAAGGGTTCGCCGAGGTAGGCGGCGATGACGCGTTCGTCTGCCTGGACGATGTCGGAGGTGCCTTCGATGAGTTTTTCGCCTTGTACGAGGACGGCTACGCGGTCGCAGAGGTTGAAGATGAAGCGCATGTCGTGCTCGATGACGAGGACGGCGATGCCTTGGTCGCGGATGGCGAAGACGAGTTCTTCGGTGGTGCGGGTTTCTTGGGGGTTCATGCCCGCGGTGGGTTCGTCGAGGAGGAGTAGTCCGGGTTCGGAGGCGAGTGCTCGTGCGATTTCGAGTTTGCGTTGTTCGCCGTAGGGGAGGTTGCGGGCGAGGTGGTCTTTTTTGTGGGCGAGGCCGATGAATTCGAGGAGTTCGGTGGCGCGTTCTTCGCTTGCTTTTTCGGCTTTTTTGAAGCCGGGGCCGCGTAGGAGTGCTGACCAGAGTCCTTCTTTGGTGCGTGTGTGGCGTCCTACGAGGACGTTTTCGAGGACGGTCATGTTGGCGAAGAGGCGGATGTTTTGGAAGGTGCGGGCGATGCCTGCTTGGGTGACGAGGTGTGGTTTGGGTGGGAGGGTGGTTCCTTTGTAGGTGACGGTGCCTTCGGTGGGGGTGTAGAGGCCGGTGAGGCAGTTGAAGAAGGTGGTTTTGCCGGCGCCGTTGGGGCCGATGAGGCCGACGATTTCGCCGCTGTTGACGGTGAAGTCGACGGAGCGTACGGCGGTGAGGCCGCCGAAGCGCATGGTGACGTCGCGGGCTTGGAGTACTGGTGTGGTCATGGTGGTGGTCATGCCCCCGCCTTGTTGACGGCCGGTTCGTCGGCGAGTGTGGTTTGTGCTGGTACGTCGAGTTGGCCGGTCTCGTGGAATTCCAGTTGGCGGCGGCGGTTGGCGATGATGCCTTCGGGGCGGAATCGCATGAGGAGGATGAGGGCGATGCCGAAGGCGAGGAGTTCGTAGTTCTGGAGGAATTGGAGTTTTTCGGGGACGAGGTAGAGGACGCTGGCGCCGAGGAGTGGGCCGCTGACGGTGCCCATGCCGCCGAGGACGACGGCGGCGAGGAGGAAGGCGGAGTTGGGCGGGGCGGCGCCGGCGAATTGGTAGGGCTGTGGGTTGACGCTGTAGTTGACGTGGGCCATGACGGTGCCGGCGAGTCCTGCGAGGGAGGCGCCGAGGGCGAAGGCGATGAGTTTGACGCGGAATCCGTTGATGCCCATGGCGGTGGCGGCGGTTTCGTCTTCGCGGATGGCGATCCAGGAGCGGCCGATGCGGGAGTCGGCGGCGCGGGTGAAGACGATGACGACGATGGCCGTGACGATGAGCATGAGGAAGAGGTAGTTGGCGAATCGGCCGAGGGTGAATCCGCCGAGGTCGTGGGGTTGGCCGAGGTTGAATCCGAAGATGTTGAGGTCGGGGATCTGGGTGATGCCGTTGGGGCCGCGGGTGATGTCGGGTCCGGAGTCTCCGTCGAGGTTGTTGACGGCGATGCGGAAGATTTCGCCGAAGCCGAGGGTGACGATGGCGAGGTAGTCGCCGCGGAGGCGGAGGGTGGGTGCTCCGATGAGGACGCCGAAGACGAGGGAGGCGGCCATGCCGGTGAGGGCGGCGGCCCAGAAGGGGAAGTGGACGCCGGAGAATCGGGAGTATTCGGAGCCGGAGACGAGGGCGGCTGCGTAGGCGCCGACGCCGAGGAAGGCGACGTAGCCGAGGTCGAGGAGGCCGGTGAGGCCGACGACGATGTTCAGGCCGAGGGCGACGGTGGCGAAGATGAGGATGTTGACGCCGATGTTGGCGTTGTGGTCGTTGTTCTGGGTGAAGGGGAAGATGGCTGCGGCGATGAAGGCGAGGGTTGCTGCGAAGCCTTTGTGGTGGGCGGAGATGGTGGCGTAGCGGTCGAGGAGTCCGGCGTGGACGAGTGCCCAGGCGGCGAAGACGACGGCGAGGAGGTAGCCGATGAAGGTTTCGCTGGCGTCGTTGTCGATGCCGATGCCGTAGGTGAAGACGGCGAGGGCGAGTGCGGTTGCGGCGGTGATGATGGCGCGTTCGGTGATGGGGTTGGTGGTTTTGGGGTGGGGTTGGTCGGGTTTGGTGAGGTAGCCGCGGATGCCGGTGCCGGGGGCGGGGTGGGGGAGGGCGAGGGCGCCGAGGACGGGGAGTGCGGAGGTGATGAGGGCGGTGTAGGCGCCGGGTTCGAGGTTGACGAGGCCGCCGAGGTCGACTGCGATGGCGATGGCGGTGAACCAGCAGACGGTGAAGGCGGAGAGGGCGGTGAGGAGGATGGGGGTGGTGTTTTTGCCGGGGTTGAGCCAGTGGAGTCCTGGGGTGTTCCAGAGGGTGAGGGCGTGGAGGAGGGTGAGGGCGCCGGCGGTGAGGGCGATGATCTGGAGTCCGGCTGGGTAGCCGTAGACGGTGAGGTCGCCGGGGAATTGGGAGGTCCAGGTCCAGCTGAGGAAGGTGCTGGCGATGGTGCCGAGGGCGCCGAGGGTGATGAGGAGGCGGGTGGCGGTCCGGGGGAGGGGGATGGGGCCGCGGGTGGTGTGTGTGGTGGTGTGGGTCATGGTGGTCACGCCCTGTCCGTGACGCGTTCGCCGAGTAGGCCTTGTGGTCTGAACAGGAGGACGAGGATGAGGAGGACGAAGGCCCATACGGCGGCCCAGCCTTGTCCGCCTAGTTGTTGCATGCCGGGGATGTCGGCGATGTAGGCGGTGGCCATGGCTTCGGCGAGGCCGAGGACGAGGCCGCCGAGCATGGCGCCGTAGATGTTGCCGATGCCGCCGAGGACGGCGGCGGTGAAGGCTTTGAGGCCGGCGATGAAGCCCATGTCGTAGGCGACGGAGCCGTATTTGAGGCCGTAGGAGACGCCGGCGACGGCTGCGAAGAGGCCGCCGATGGCGAAGGCGACGACGATGATGCGGTTGGTGTCGATGCCCATGAGTTGGGCGGTGTCGGGGTCTTGGGCGGTGGCTTGCATGGCGCGGCCGGTGCGGGAGAGGCGGACGAAGAAGGCGAGGACGGCCATGCAGAGGGGGGCGGCGATGATGAGGAAGATGTCGCCGCTTTGGATGGTCATGGAGCCGATGTGGTAGGGCCCGAAGGGGAGTTGGGGGAAGACTCGGGCGGTTTTGGCGTCGGGGTAGAGGTTGAAGACGAGTTGTTGGAGGGCGAGTGAGAGGCCGATGGCGGTGATGAGGGGGGCGAGGCGTGGTGCGCCGCGTAGGGGTCGGTAGGCGAAGCGTTCGGCGCCGACGGCGATGAGGACGGCGATGAGTGCGCCGCCGATGAGCATTGCGGGTAGGGCAATCCACATGGATATGCCGTCCGGGAGGGCGAGGTAGACCGTGAGTGCGCCGAAGCCTCCGGTCATGAAGATCTCGCCGTGGGCGAAGTTGATGAGCTGGACGATGCCGTACACCATCGTGTAGCCGATGGCGATCAGGCCGTACATCGAGCCGAGGAACAGCCCGTTGGCCAGCTGCTGCGGCAGGGTGTTCACCGCATGGCCTCCATGTGGTGGGAGTGTTTGTGGGTAGACAGGGGGGCCGCGCGGTGACGGTGGTCTGTGCCGCGCGGCCCGGGGTGGTGCGGTGTGCTGTTCAGGTCAGCTCTTGGGTTCGAAGGTGCCGCTCTTGACGGACTTCCACTCGCCGTTGGTGACCTGGTAGACGGTCAGCTGCTTGTTGGTGGTGTCGCCGTATTCGTCGAAGGAGATTTTTCCGGAGAGGCCGTCGAAGCTGGATTTCTGGACGGCGTCGACGATCTGGGCGCGGGCGTCGGAGGGGATCTTGCCGTCCTTCACGACCTGGCCGACGGCCTTGATGATGGCGGTGGCGGCGTCGTAGGAGTAGGTGCCGTAGGTGCCGTAGTCGCCGGGGTACTTCTTGGCTTTGTAGGTGTCGACGAAGGTCTTGGCGGCGGGGAGGGTGTCGACGGGGACGCCGATGGAGGTGACGAGGTCGCCTTCGGCGGCTTTGCCTGCGGTCTTGATGTAGGTGGGGGTGAACATTCCGTCGCCGCCGAAGAGCGGGATGTTGGCGCCGGCGTCCTTGAGCTGCTTGGTGAGGATCTGGGACTCGTCGTACTGGCCGCCGTAGTAGAGGATGTCGGCGCCGGAGTTCTTGATCTTGGTGACGAGGGTGGAGAAGTCGCGGTCGCCGACGTTGACGTGGTCGGTGCCGATGACCTTGCCGCCCTGCTTGGCGAACTGTTCCTTGAAGATCTTGGAGAGGCCGGCGCCGTAGGTCTGCTTGTCGTCGACGACGAAGGCCTTCTTCTTCTTGAGGCCGTTGTAGGCGTAGTCCGCGGCGAATCCGCCCTGGAGTTCGTCGGTGGTGGCGGTGCGGAAGTAGGTCTTGTAGGGGCGGACCTTCTTGGTCTGCCAGTTCTTGCCCTGGGTGAGTTCGGGGGCGGTGTTGGCGGGGGAGATCTCGACCAGGTTGGCGGTGGCGAAGACCTGCTGCATCTGCGTCGCGACACCGGAGTTGAGGGGGCCGACGACGCCGAGGACGGTGTCGTCCGCGACGAGTTGGGTGGCGTTCTGCTGGCCGGTGGCGGGCAGTGCCTTGTCGTCGAGGGCCTTGACCTTGAAGGTGACGCCGGGGACGGTCTTGTTCTTGTTGGCGTCGTCGGCGGCGATCTGGGCGCCGTACTGGAGGCCGAGGCCGGTGGCGGAGTTCTGTCCGGTCAGCGGGGCGTCGACGCCGATCACAACGGTGGTGCCGCCGCTGCTGGAGTCCGAGCCGTTGTCGCCGCTGTCGCGCGAGCCGCAGGCGGTGAGTGTGAGTGCTCCCGCCGCCAGCGCGGCGGTGATGGCGATGAGCGAACGTTGGCGCACGATCAGTCCTTTCCCTGTCACGACCGCATCCCCCTGGAAACGGTCGGTGTCGCCCGCTGGGCCGAAAAGCGATCTGACGGCGCGGTGACTGGCCGTGACTCTAGGCCGGGTCTGTGGAATGGGGAGAGGGTATGGCCAATGCTGTGACGCTCTTGTTATGACACGAGGTAATGCAGAGCGGTACTCCGTGGGGGGAACGCATGAATTCAGGCCGATTCGCCCCGTCCGTATAGCGAGAACCCGCAGGACCGGCCGTGATCGGTTCAGGTGTCTCGGGCTTTTTGGTGATTACATGGTGTGCTTGTTCTGGGTGGCTGGAAGGGTTTCTGGGGGGTGTTGTGTGCATCGTGACTCCTGGGGGAAATCGAGTGCCCGCATTGCGTCCGTATTACGCAGAGTTACTTCGGGGAAAGTTGATCGGGCCTTTTTCGGAATGTTTCCGCATTCCGTCACATGCGTGATTGTCGGGATCTTGCGGGGAGGGCCCGTTTTTGTCCGGAAAAGGGAGTGGGGTGGTGCGGCCGGTGAAAGTCCGGCAGGTGGCTTGACGGCCCCGGCGGAGGTCGGTACTGGCGGGGTACCGGTGCGCCGGCGGCGGGTGGGTCGCGCCCCGCGCCGTGGGGCGGTGGTGCTCGCTGCCGCCGCGGTTCCGTGCCCGTGATCCTGGTGCCCGCTATCGGCTGGCGTAGGGCAGAAGTTCACGCTCCGTCAACTCGCTGGCAACGGCAGCGGGTGAGGGCGAGCCGTCGTGACGTTCGGTCAGTTCACGGGCGGCGGCGGTCGGTTGAGGTGTCGCGAGCCCGCCTGGGTGGGCGCCTGCCGTGGGCCTGTCGGCCGATGGCGGTGTCGGGGCGGTGGCTGTGGCGGTGTGCTGCGGGCCCGCCGGGCGTCGCCGTGCGGGGCGGCGGCGCGGTGCGCGGCGGTGCGGTAGACAACGGTCCGGTATGAGCCATGGATCGTGGGCCATGGGTCGTTGTCGGCCGCGCCCGGCGATCGGCTTCCCGTCGTGGGCGTGCGGAGCCGGCCCGGCGGGCGGTGCGCGGTGCCGGTCGGGTGGTCGGGCGGTCGGTGTACGGGGTCGGCCCGGTGGTCGGCCGGTCGGTGTGGAGAGCCGGCCCGGCGGGCGGTGCGCGGTGCCGGTCGGGTGGTCGGGCGGTCGGTGTACGGGGTCGGCCCGGAGGTCGGCGTATGGCGCTGCCCTGGTGGTCGGTGTGCGGCAGCGCCGTTGCGGCCGTCCGGGTGCGGTCGGCCGGGGTGCGGTCGCGGTCGCCCGGGGATCTCCCCGCCGCCCCGGAGGTCCAGCCGGGGCGGACACGCCGGTGGGGCGTGGGCGGGTGGTCAGTCCTGGGCGGGGCGGGCCCGGGCCGCGTCGTCCGCGTTGACGTCGCGCAGCAGGCAGGTCAGCCGGGCGCTGCAGACTCGCCGTCCGGTCTCGTCGCTGATCGCGATGTCGTACGTCGCGGTGCTGCGCCCCCGGTGCACGGGTGTCGCCACTCCGGTGACCAGCCCTGACCGCACTCCCCGGTGGTGTGTGCAGTTCAGGTCGACGCCCACGGCGATCTTCGAGCTGCCGCCGTGCAGCATCGAGCCGATGGAGCCGAGGGTCTCCGCGAGCACGGCGGACGCACCTCCGTGCAGCAGCCCGTAGGGCTGGGTGTTTCCCTCCACCGGCATGGTCCCGACGACCCGGTCCGCCGACGCCTCGGTGATCCGCACACCCATCCGCGACCCGAGGTGGCCGGCGGAGAACAGGGCGTGCAGGTCGATGCCGAGCGCGGCGTACTCGTCGATGATCTCCTGCGGGAACTTCAGATCCGGCTGCTCGCCCATCGGGACAGGCTCCGTTCGTCGTGGTCAGCTCACTGGGACTCGGCTGAGCAAACGCTCAGTCGGTCGCCGATTGTTCCAGACGCACCACGACGGACTTGCTGGCCGGGGTGTTGCTGGTGTCCGCGGTGGCGTCGAGCGGCACCAGGACATTGGTCTCGGGGTAGTAGGCGGCCGCGCAGCCGCGTGCCGTCGGGTAGTGCACCACCCGGAATCCGGGGGCCCGCCGCTCGATGCCGTCCTGCCACTCGCTCACCAGGTCGACGTACGATCCGTCGGCCAGGCGCAGTTCCCGTGCGTCCTCGGGGTTGACCAGGACTACCCGGCGTCCGTTCCTGATGCCGCGGTAGCGGTCGTCGAGGCCGTAGATGGTGGTGTTGTACTGGTCGTGCGAGCGGAGCGTCTGCAGCAGCAGCCGGCCCTGCGGGAGCTTCGGGTACTCGACGGGCGCGGCCGTGAAGTTCGCCTTGCCGGTGGCGGTCGGGAAGCGGCGCTCGTCGCGCGGGGCGTGCGGCAGTGCGAAGCCGCCGGGCCGGGCCACGCGCGCGTTGAAGTCGTCGAAACCGGGGATGACCCGCTCGATGCGGTCCCGGATCGTCGCGTAGTCCCTCTCGAACTCCTCCCACGGGGTCACGCTGTCCGGGCCGAGCACCCGGCGTGCCAGCCGGCACACGATCGCCGGTTCGGACAGCAGGTGCGGGCCGGCCGGTTCCAGCCGGCCCCGGGAGGCGTGCACCATGCCCATGGAGTCCTCGACGGTCACGAACTGCTCGCCGGAGCCCTGCAGGTCCCGCTCGGTGCGGCCCAGGGTGGGCAGGATCAGCGCCCGCGCGCCGGTGACCACGTGCGAGCGGTTGAGTTTCGTCGACACGTGCACGGTCAGCCGCGCGCGCCGCACGGCGGCCTCGGTCACCCGGGTGTCGGGGGTGGCGGAGACGAAGTTGCCGCCCATGGCGAAGAAGACCTTCGCGTCGCCGTCGCGCAGGGCGCGGATGGCGCGTACGACGTCGTAGCCGTGTTCGCGGGGCGGAGTGAACCCGAATTCCTTCTCCAGGGCGTCCAGGAAGGCCGGGGCGGGGCGTTCGAAGATGCCCATCGTGCGGTCGCCCTGCACGTTCGAGTGTCCGCGTACCGGGCACACGCCCGCGCCCGGCCGTCCGATGCTGCCGCGCAGCAGCAGGAGGTTGACCACCTCGCGGATGGTCGGCACGGAGTGCTTGTGCTGGGTGAGGCCCATGGCCCAGCAGACGATGGTGCGTTCGGAGGCGAGCACCATGTCCAGGGCCTGGTCGATCTCCGCGCGCGTGAGGCCCGTGGCCGTCAGCGTCTCGTCCCAGTCGGCGGCGCGGGCCGCCTCGGTGAACTCCTCGAAGCCATGGGTGTGCTCGCGGACGAATGTCTCGTCGACGGCGCCCTCGGCTTCCAGGATCAGTTTGTTGAGGAGCCGGAACAGGGCCTGGTCGCCGCCGATGCGGATCTGCAGGAACAGGTCGGTCAGCGCGGCGCCCCTGAGCATGCCCTGGGCGGTCTGCGGGTTCTTGAACCGCTCCAGGCCCGCCTCGGGCAGCGGGTTGACGCTGATGATCTTCGCGCCGTTGGCCTTGGCCTTCTCCAGGGCGGAGAGCATGCGCGGGTGGTTGGTGCCCGGGTTCTGTCCAGCGACGATGATCAGGTCGGCCTTGTAGAGGTCTTCCAGCAGGACGCTGCCCTTGCCGATGCCGATGGTCTCGGTCAGGGCGGACCCGGACGACTCGTGGCACATGTTCGAGCAGTCGGGCAGGTTGTTCGTGCCCAGTTCGCGGGCGAAGAGCTGGTAGAGGAAGGCGGCCTCGTTGCTGGTGCGGCCCGAGGTGTAGAAGACGGCCTCGTCGGGGGAGGACAGGGCGGTGATCTCGTCGGCGATGATGTCGAAGGCGCGTTCCCAGGAGACCGGCTCGTAGTGTTCGCCGTCCTCCGGGAGGTACATGGGGTGGGTGAGCCGCCCCTGCTGTCCCAGCCAGTAGCCGCTGCGGTTGGCCAGGTCGGCCACCGGGTGCGCGGCGAAGAACTCCGGGGTGACCCGGCGCAGGGTGGCCTCCTCGGCGACCGCTTTCGCGCCGTTCTCGCAGAACTCCGCCGTGTGCCGGTGGTCCGGTTCCGGCCAGGCGCAGCCCGGGCAGTCGAAGCCGTCCTTCTGGTTGACCCGGAGCAGGGTCAGTGCGGTGCGCTTCACGCCCATCTGCTGCTGGGCGATGCGCAGTGTGTGGCGGATGGCCGGCAGTCCCGCGGCCGCGTGCTGGGGCCCGTCGACCTGCGGCGCGTCCTGAACCGGATCGGTCTGCGGCGGCTTCGTCGCCATCGCGCGCTCCCTTCGCCATGCATCCGTGTGCTGTGCACTCGATCCTCGCATGCGGGGGTGACAGCCCTTGCGGCCGGGCGATCGGGCGCTGGGAGGCCGGGTGACCGCGTGGCTGGTCGGCCGGGTGGCGGGAAGCTGGTCGGCTGCACGGGCGGGCGGGCGGTCGGGCTCGGGGCGGTCCGTGGGCATCGGCGGCGGTTGACGCGCGGACCTGCCACCGGCACTCCCGCGGTCGCTCCCGGTCGGCCGTCGCGGTCGTCTCCCGCCGGGCGGCACCGCTGCCCGGCTGGGGCCGGGGCACGGGGCCGGGCCCGGCTGTCAGCGCGGCGTGGCAGGATCGGGTTCGTGGCAGAGACAGCATCGAAGAAGACCGACAAGACCTCCGGCGGCGGCCGTCCCCGGCTCATGCTCATGGACGGGCACTCGCTGGCCTATCGCGCGTTCTTCGCGCTGCCCGCGGAGAACTTCACGACCGCGGCGGGCCAGCCGACGAACGCGATCTACGGTTTTGCGTCGATGCTGGCCAACACGCTCCGCGACGAGGCGCCCACGCACTTCGCGGTGGCCTTCGACGTCTCCCGCAAGACCTGGCGTTCCCAGGAGTTCACGGAGTACAAGGCGAACCGTTCCAAGACCCCGGACGAGTTCAAGGGCCAGGTCGAGCTGATCGGTGAACTGCTCGACGCGATGCACGCCCCGCGCTTCGCCGTCGAGGGGTACGAGGCGGACGACATCATCGCGACACTCGCCACCCAGGCCGAGGCCGCGGGCTTCGAGGTGCTGATCGTCACCGGTGACCGTGACTCCTTCCAGCTGGTCACCGAGCACACGACGGTGCTGTACCCGACCAAGGGCGTGTCGGAGCTGACCCGCTTCACCCCGGAGAAGGTCGTCGAGAAGTACGGGTTGACGCCCGCCCAGTATCCCGACTTCGCGGCGCTGCGCGGCGACCCGTCCGACAACCTCCCGGGCATCCCGGGTGTCGGTGAGAAGACGGCCGCCAAGTGGATCAACCAGTTCGGTTCCTTCACGGAGCTGGTGGAGCGCGCCGACGAGGTCAAGGGCAAGGCCGGGCAGAACTTCCGCGACCACCTGGAGGCGGTCAAGCTCAACCGCCGGCTCACCGAACTGGAGCGGCAGGTGGAGCTGCCGGGGACCGTGGCCGGTCTGGAGCGCGCGCCGTACGACCGCAAGGGCGTCTCGCTGATCCTGGACACCCTGGAGATCCGCAACCCGTCCCTGCGGGAGCGGTTGTTCGCCGTCGACCCGGGTGCCGAGGAGGCCGGGGCGACCGTGGTCGTGGCCGACGGCGTGGAGCTGGACGGCACCGTGCTCGGCACCGGTGAGCTGGCTCCCTGGCTCGCCGAGCACGGCGGCCGCCCCCTGGGTGTGTCCACGGTCGACAGCTGGGCGCTCGGTGCCGGCTCGGTCGCCGAGGTGGCGCTCGCCGCGGCCGACGGGACGGCCGCCTGGTTCGACCCGGCCGAGCTGGACGAGGCCGACGAGAAGGCGTTCGCGGCGTGGCTGGCGGACGCCGGCCGGACCAAGGTCCTGCACAACGCGAAGGGCGCCATGCGGGTCTTCGCCGAGCACGGCTGGCGCGTCGACGGTGTCAGCATGGACACGGCACTCGCCGCGTACCTGGTCAAGCCGGGCCGTCGCTCCTTCGACCTGGACGCGCTGTCCCTGGAGTACCTGGGCCGTGAGCTGGCCCCCGCCGCCGCGGCCGACGGGCAGCTCGCCTTCGGCGCGGACGACGGCGCCGAGGCCGAGGCGCTCATGATCCAGGCCCGGGTGGTCCTCGACCTCGGTGAGGTCTTCGAGGGCCGGCTGAGCGAGGTCGGCGCGGCGGACCTGCTGCGGGACGTCGAGCTGCCGACCTCGGCGCTGCTGGCCCGCATGGAGCGGCACGGCATCGCGGCCGACCGGGCGCACCTGGAGGCCATGGAGCAGACCTTCGCGGGCGCCGTGCAGCAGGCGGTGAAGGAGGCCCACGCCGCCGCCGGGCACGAGTTCAACCTGGGCTCGCCCAAGCAGCTCCAGGAAGTCCTCTTCGGTGAGCTGGCGCTGCCCAGGACCAAGAAGACCAAGACCGGCTACACCACGGACGCCGACGCCCTGGCCTGGCTCGCCACCCAGACCGAGAACGAACTCCCGGTGATCATGCTCCGCCATCGTGAGCAGGCGAAGCTGCGCGTCACCGTCGAGGGTCTGATCAAGACGGTCGCGGGCGACGGGCGGATCCACACGACCTTCAACCAGACCGTCGCGGCCACCGGCCGGCTCTCCTCGACCGACCCGAACCTGCAGAACATCCCGGTCCGTACGGACGAGGGCCGGGCGATCCGCCGTGGTTTCGTCGTCGGAGAGGGCTTCGAATCCCTGCTGACCGCCGACTACAGCCAGATCGAGCTGCGGGTGATGGCGCACCTGTCCGAGGACGCGGGCCTGATCGAGGCGTTCACCTCCGGTGAGGACCTGCACAGCACGGTCGCCTCGCAGGTGTTCTCGGTCGACCGGACCGGGGTGGACGCGGAGATGCGCCGCAAGATCAAGGCGATGTCGTACGGCCTGGCGTACGGGCTGTCCGCCTTCGGCCTGTCCCAGCAGCTGAACATCGACGCGGCCGAGGCCCGTGCCCTGATGGACACGTACTTCGAGCGTTTCGGCGGTGTGCGGGACTATCTGCGCCGCGTGGTCGACGAGGCGCGTGCGACGGGCTACACCGAGACCCTGTTCGGCCGCCGCCGTTACCTGCCGGACCTCAACAGCGACAACCGGCAGCGCCGTGAGATGGCGGAGCGCATGGCCCTGAACGCGCCGATCCAGGGCACGGCGGCCGACATCGTCAAGATCGCCATGCTCAATGTCGACCGGGCGCTGCGTGAGGCGGGCCTCGCGTCCCGCATGCTGCTCCAGGTCCACGACGAAATCGTCCTGGAGATCGCCCCCGGGGAGCGTGAGGCCACGGAGGAGATCGTCCGCCGGGAGATGGCCGCCGCCGTCCACCTGAGGGCCCCGCTGGACGTCTCGATCGGCGTGGGCCCCGACTGGGAATCAGCGGCCCACTGAGCACCCCGCCGGCGGAGAGGGCGGCCCCACCCCCACCCCCTCCGCCGGCACCCATCCCAACGCGCCCACTCCGAACAACGGCCCGCCACACGCACTCGGTGGCTCCCCGGCCGACGGCCGGATGTCCGCCCCACGCCACCTCACCGCACGGTCGGCCCGCCCCTGTTCCGCCGCAGCGCGGCTCGGCCCTCACAGCGCATCCCGGCGGTGCCGATCCCGCCCTCACCTCACCGCACGGTCGGCCCGCCCCTGTTCCGCCGCAGCGCGGCTCGGCCCTCACAGCGCATCCCGGCGGTGCCGATCCCGCCCTCACCTCATCGCACAGTCGGCCCCGCCCCTGTCCCGCCGCAACGGCGAACATCCCCCCACGACCCACCCCGGCGGCGCCGAGCCCACCTTCGCCCCACCCCTCATCACCAACCCACCCGCACCACCCCCGCCCAAGCCCCGCAGGGAGCCGTCACTCACGTGGCCCCCGCCAAAACGCCCCCGCCCCGCCCGCCAGCAAGGATGCGAGCATGGGTATACGCATGCTCCACCGCCGGACGGCACAGGCGCGGATCATGGCCAGGGCGGACGCCGCCGTGGCCCCGTCCCCGCAGTCCCCGCCGGTCCCGGCCCTCGCGGCTGACGCAAGCACCGCCCGCATCCCCACCGCCCCGGCGACGACGGTGCGCAACGCCGTGACGGACCTCGGGCGTCGACTCGGCGGGCACGCCTCCCGCCCCGATCCGGCCCGGCGCTGGCGCCACTGGAACGAACTGGCCCGCAGCTACCTCGCGCTGCTCCTCACCCTGCTCCCACGCCCCCGCCCACGGCCGTCCCGCACCATCACCGTGTTCGTGGCCACCGTCACGGAGCGACCGTCCGGGTCCGCCGCGCATCGTCCCCACCGGGACCGGCGGGAACCAGGGCCGGACGCCACACCCTGACACCCACGGCGTACGCCACCAGCCCCGGAACCAGCCACGCGCCCGCCCCGAAGCACACCGCGGGCAGCAGGTCCCAGGGGTGCGCCGGGGCGCTCCAGGACGCCCACCAGCGGCCCGCCCGTTCGACGGCTCCGATCGTCGCGCAGCCGCCGAGCACGGCACCGGCCCGCCACCGGTCCCGTACGGACAGGACCGGCACCCCCACCGGTTCGCGCGCCGCGGCCCGCCGCAGCGCACGCGCGGCGAACGCGGTGATCACGAGCGCGGCCAGGGCGGAACCGGCGTACTGCAGGTACCAGTACAGCGGCGCGCCCGCCAGGTCCCGGTCCAGTACCGGGACCAGTCGCGTGCCCCAGCGGCCGTGGTGCGTGAAGGCGTCCCACACGACGTGCGTCAGCGCGCCGAGGACCGCGCAGACGTACCACCACGCGACCGTCGCGGGCCGCACGCGCGCGCGGGGCGCCCCGCACCGCAGCAGGGTCGCGGGCCGTTTCTGGCGGGCCCGCGGCAACAGCGCCACCAGCGGTTCGCGGACCAGCAGCCACAGCGCGACCAGCGCCCACGCGGTCAGCACGTCGATGCCGAGGACGCCGCCGGCCGAGTGGGTGACCGTGCCGTACTCCATCGCGCCGGGCAGGACGCTCGCCGCGTAGAACGTCATGTCGGGGGCGAAGGATCCCGCGACGAGCACCGCGGGCACCAGCCTGCCCCGCCCGGTCCCGTCCGGGCGCAGCGCGGGCAGGACGGCTGCGGCGTGGCTGAGAGTGAACGGCAACGAAAGCCCCCTGGAGCGGTCGTCGGCCGCTGTGCCGACCCGGTGAACGCTTTCGTCAAGTATGAGGGACCTCTTCGAGCACAACGGCATATGGCCAACCGGTGAAAACCGGGCGGCAACGGGTGCCCGTGCAAAGAAAGTTGCCGTAGGGTCACACGGGTCGCCGCCCGGGACGTTCGGCCGAACGGGTCACCGTACGTACTCGGTCGGCGCAACGGGGCAACCTCTGCTCCGGATCGATCGTCGAAACAGAGCGAGCAGACAGTCGGAAGACGGGCGCTGGGACGTCCACGGGGAGGGGTTCACCTTATGGCGGCGCATTTCGGCAGGAGGCTGCGCAAGGGGGCCGCGACGACCGCGGTGGCCGCGGCGGCGGTCGCGGCCCTTTCGGCGTCCCAGGCGCCGAGCGTGACGGCCGACCAGGACAACCGGGCCGCCGCCGGCACCAGTACTCCTGGACCGGAGGAGGGTTCCGGACACAACGCCACCGGTAACTCGCCGTACTACACGGACCTGCCGCCCCTCAACAGCCCCAACCCCAGCCCCAGCCCGTCGTCGTCGCCCGTCGGCACCCCGGTCGCCCAGGGCGAAGCGGAGGCGGGTATACCGGCCACCGTCCTGGACGCGTACAAGAGGGCCGAGGCTGAGCTGCGCACCGCCAAGCCGGGCTGCAACCTGCCCTGGGAACTCCTCGCGGCCATCGGCAAGGTCGAGTCCGGTCAGGCACGCGGCGGCCAGGTCGACGCGAACGGCAACACCCTGGGCAGGATCCTCGGCCCGCAGCTCGACGGCAACGGCTTCGCGCTGATCAAGGACACCGACCACGGCCAGTACGACGGCAACAGCCAGTACGACCAGGCCGTCGGCCCCATGCAGTTCATCCCGTCCACCTGGGCCTGGGCGGGCCGCGACGGCAACGGCGACGGCGCCAAGGACCCGAACAACGTCTACGACGCCGCACTCGCGGCCGGCTACTACCTGTGCCGCTACGACTGGGACCTGTCGACGCAGGCCGAACTCGACCGGGCGATCCTCAGCTACAACAACTCGCAGGACTACCTCGACACCGTCCTGTCGTGGCTGGAGTACTACCGCAAGGGCACCCACTCGGTCCCCGACGGCGCCGGTCACCTGCCCTCCCACCGCAGCGACGAACCGGCCGACCCGAAGCCCCCGTCGACGCCCGGGAAACCGGCCGGGTCGAAGCCGAAGCCGGACGAGCCGTCCGGCACCCCGCAGCCCAGCCCGCCCGCGTCGGGTACGCCGACGCCGCCGCCCGCGTCCGGTACGCCGTCGACCCCGCCGGCCACGCCGCCGACGCCCACCGACACGGTGGACCATCTGGCGAACGCGGGCACCGGCACGCTCTCGGCGATGGCCGGCGACGCCTTCAGCGGGAAGATCAGCACGCGGGCCGTGACCAAGCTCGGCAAGTCCGTCGGGAAGGTTCGCGTTCGGTTCACCCTGGTCGGGGACACCGACGCCACGTTCGCCGGCGGCGAGAGCGTCGCCACGGTCACCACCGACACCAGCGGCGTGGCCGTCGCGCCGACGCTCACGGCGGGCGAGAAGACCGGCGAGTTCACGGTCCGGGCCACCGTGGTCGGCCGGACGGCGGTCAAGGCCCTCGACTACTCCGCGAAGGTCACCCCGCGCGCCGCCGACGCTCTCACCGACGCCAGCAGCGACGCGGCGCTGACCTGCCCCGCGGGCGGCGAGTTCGCCGACCCGGTCACGGTGAAGGCCACGTACCGGGGCGCGGCCGCGGACGGTGTCGCGGCCACCGCCACCCTGGTCAAGTCGGTGCTGGACGACAGCGTGAACGACAAGGGCCCGTACTTCAAGAACGCCGACGGCGACGCCGTACGCACCCTGACCGGCCTGGTCACCGACGAGAACGGACAGCTGAAACTGCCCGAGCTGTACGCGGACGACACCACGGGCACGTTCCTCCTCAAGATCACCACCACCGGCGGCGCGACGCTGACCGTCAGGCTGACGGTGACCGAGGCCGACCCGTCGGGCTCCCCGTCGCCGAGTCCCTCAGCGTCGTCGTAACGACCGCGGGCAGCACGCTCCCTGACGAGGGCGCCCCTCCGCTTCGGCGGGCGGGCGCCCTCGTCCGTGTGCGACCTGTTCTCATCTCGCCCTCCCGTTGCTACCGTGCCGGACCTGACGAACCATCAGTTCGCCACCGGTTCGCGACCGCCGCGGACAGGCGCGCGACTGTGCCCGACTGTTCCGGACCGTCCGGGGAGGCTCCGTATGCGCGCCCTGATCGCCGCCGTGGCGGGTCTCGCCGTCGCGGTCGCCCTGGTCCTCGCCATCACGGCCGTGGGCCTGCCGGACGGCAGGACCTCCCCGAAGCCGCTGCTGACGACCGTGCCCGCACACCCGTGACCGCCCGCCCAGGAGGGAGGCCGAGATGCGCCGCAAGGCCGGCCTGATCCTGCTCGCCCTCGCCGTGTTCTTCGCGGCGCTGTCCCCGCTGCTGCGCTGGTACGCCTTCCCACGCCTCGCCAAGATCCCGCCGAACCAGTACCAGGACATGGTCCTGGAGGCGAAGGACGCCACCCTCCTCGACTACGGCACGATGCGGGCGCGGAAGGTCCCCAAGGTCACCATCGTGCAGACCCTCAAGGGCAATGTGGAGGCCGCGGACAAGGTCGAGCGGACGGCGGGCCGGGACGTGGTCGTCTGGGACGGCATGTCCTACGTCCAGGGACCCGACGGCAAGATGGTCTCCGAGATCCCCGAGCGCTACATCTTCGACGCCCACTCCCAGGAACCCGTCCACGCCACCGGC
The DNA here is from genome assembly GCF_042896695.1 of Streptomyces sp. NPDC001270. Taxonomy (NCBI): domain Bacteria; kingdom Bacillati; phylum Actinomycetota; class Actinomycetes; order Kitasatosporales; family Streptomycetaceae; genus Streptomyces; species Streptomyces sp. NPDC001270. The sequence goes on from NZ_JBIAXM010000014.1 coordinate 174,609, forward strand.
GAAATGGTCGACGGCGACCCGGTCCGGCGGGACGGCATCGAGTACAAGTGGCCCTTCCTCACCGAGAAGCGGGACTACGAGTACTTCGACGCACAGAGCCGCACCACCAGCCCCATCCACTACAAGGGCACCCAGAAGTTCCGCGGCCTGACGGTCTACTACTTCGAACAGACCATCCCCTGGACCAAGGTCCCCTTCCCCAAGGCCATGCCCGTCGAGGGCATCACCCCCGAGTCCGTCGCCAAGACCGGCACGACCCGCTGGTACAGCACGGTCCGCAAGTTCTGGGTCGAGCCCGTCACCGGGGCGCCCGTGTACGGCGAGGAGATGCACCAGGAGGAACTGCGCGGCGGCACCCTGCTCGGCGGCCGGGACAAGGTGACCGCGTTCGCCGGCGATGTGAAGATGCGCGAGGACTACATCGACAGCACCGTGTCCATGGTCAAGAAGAACCGGACCGTCGTCCTGCTGCTGACGTCGTACCTGCCCTGGGGATGCCTGGCCCTCGGCGCCCTGCTGCTGGTCCTCTCCCTCTGGCTGGAGGCGCGCGGCCGCCGGCCGGGAGAACCCGCACCCGCGGACGTGGCCGAACCCGAACCGGTCGGCGCGTGAACCCGGCCGCTCCCGGGCGACGCGGTCCGCGAGCCGGTCAGCGCCCGAGCCGGGCGTTGGTGTGCCGGGTGGGTTCGGCCGCGGCCGGGTCCTCGGGCCAGGGATGCTTCGGGTACCGACCGCGCAACTCCGCCCGCACACCCCGGTAGCCGTCCCGCCAGAAGGAGGCGAGGTCGGCGGTGACCGCGGCGGGCCGGCCGGCGGGGGAGAGCAGGTGCACGAGCAGCGGCACCCCCGCGACGGCCGGTGACTCGTGCAGCCCGAACATCTCCTGCAACTTCACCGCGAGCACGGGCTGTTCGGGATCGCCGTAGTCGATCCGGACCCGGGACCCGCTCGGCACGGTGATCCGTTCCGGGGCCAGTTCGTCCAGCCGCGCGGCCGTTCCGTCCGCCCAGGGCAGCAGCCGCCCGAGCGCCTGCCCGGCGTCGATCCGCACGAGATCGGCCCGCCGCCGGGCTCGCCCCAGCTCCGGCTCCAGCCAGTCGTCCACGCGCGCGTGCAGCGCATCGTCCGACACGTCCGGCCAGGGCGCACCGAGCCGCAGTCGCAGGAAGGCCAGCCGCTGCCGCAGCACGCCCGACTCCGCGGACCACCGCAGCAGCCCCAGCCCCTCCTGCCGCAGCCCGTCGAGCAGCGCCCCGCGCACCAGGGCGGGCGCCGCGTCCGGCAGCGCCCGCACCGACAGTTCGACGGAGCCCAGCCGCTCCACCCGGCGTGCCGTGACATCACCGTCGGCCCAGCGCACCTCGTCCTGTGCGGCGAGCAGCGCCCCACCCGCGAGCCGGGCCACGTCCTCGTCCACCACGGCCCCGAGCCGCACGCGCGCGTGGCCCCTGCCCACGGGCCGGTCCGCGGCGGCGACGGCGAGCCACTCGCAGCCGCGCAGCACCGAACCCTCCGCGGCCTCGGCCCGCGTCCCCGACACCATCAGCCAGGACCCGCCGCCCCATTTCCCCACCCGTTCAGGGAACGCGAGCGCCGCGACGACACCGGCCGCCCGGTCCGCCCCGGAAACCACCGGACCGGCCGTACCACCCGCGCCACCCGGACCGGCTGGACGGGCCGCACCGGCCGGCGTCGGCGCCCGCGCGGGGACACCGGCGTCGGCGGCCGCGGACTCGGCGGCGGCCCGCAGCCGCCGTACCTCCGTCCGCCACCGCCCCGCGTACCCGTCACCACCGCGCCCGGCCGTCCGCACGGCGGCCGCGAGATCGTCGCCGTACGCCCGCGGCGCCTCCTCGCTCAGCAACGCCACCACCTCCGCCGCCCGCTCCACACCCACCAGGGGCACCGCGTCGAGCAGCGCCCGCCCCAACCGGGGGTGCAGCCCCAGCCGGGCCAGCCGCAGCCCCCGGGGCGTCGCCCGACCCGCCCGGTCCACCGCGCCGATCGCCGCGAGCACCTCGTGCGCCGCCGCCATCGCCCCGCCCGGCGGCGGATCCAGCAGCGCGAGACCGGACGCGTCCGGATCACCCCAGCAGGCCGACTGAAGGGCGAACGCCGTCAGATCGGCCACCTTGATCTCCGGCGCGGGGAACCGCGGCAGACGCCCGTCCTCGGCCTCCGCCCAACACCGGTACACCACACCCGGCCCCTCACGTCCGGCCCGGCCCGCCCGCTGCCGCCCGGCCGCCTGCGACGCCCGTACCGTCGTCAGCGCGCTCAGCCCGCGCGCGTGGTCCACCCGCGGCTCCCGCGCGAGCCCCGAGTCGACCACCACCCCTACCCCCGGAACCGTCAGTGAGGACTCCGCCACCGACGTGGCCAGCACCACCCGGCGCCGCGCCCCGGGCGCCAGCACCGCGTCCTGCACCGCGGCCGGCGCCCGCCCGTGCACCTGGAGCACGTCGACGTCACCGAGCGCACCGGCATCCCCCAACTGCCCGGCCACCCGGGCGATCTCACCGACCCCCGGCAAGAAGCACAGCACGTCCCCGGACCGCTCGGCCAGCGCCCGCCGCACCACCGACGCCACATGCGCCGTCAGCGCCGGATCCACCCACAGCCCGTGCGGCGGCCGCACAGCACGCGCCGGAGGCGCCCACACCACCTCGACCTCGTACGCCGCACCCCGCGCCGCCACCACCGGCGCCCCGCCCAGCAACCACGCCCACCCCTGCGCGTCCGTGGTCGCCGACGCCGCCACCAGCCGCAGCTCCGGACGCAGCGTCTCGCGCACGTCCCACAGGAACGCCGCCGCCGTGTCCGCGTCCAGATGCCGCTCATGGCACTCGTCGAGCACCACGACGTCGACCCCGGACAGTTCCTGGTCCCGCTGGAGCCGCTGGAGCAGCACGCCGGTCGTGACCACCTCCACGCGCGCGTGGCGCCCCACCAGCCGCTCGCCGCGCACGGTGTAGCCCACGCGGTGCCCGACCTCCTCGCCCAGCAGCCACGCCATCCGGCGGGCCGCGGCGCGCGCCGCGATCCGCCGCGGCTCGGCCACCACCACCCGCCGCGCCGGCCCCTCGCCCAGCAGCCCGGCCAGCGCGAGCGGCACCAGCGTCGTCTTGCCGGTGCCGGGCGGCGCCACCAGGACGGCGGTGCCGTGCCCGGCCAGGGCGTCGTCCAGCGCGGGCAGGGCACCGCGTACGGGCAGGGCGTCCAGGGCGTCGTAACGGATCACGCCCCCAGTGTCGTACGCCGCCGGGACCGTCCGGCACACGCGCGTGCCGGACGATTCCGCTGCACGCGCGTGTGCGCACGTGCGTGCGTCCCGCACCGGACCGCGCCTCCCGCACGCGCGCGTGAGTCCCCGTCCGCGGATCCCCCGCGTCAGTCCCCGTCCGCGGATCCCCCGCGTCAGTCCCCGTCCGCGGACCCCTCGCGCCAGGCCCCTTCGAGGCCCCTCTGCCTCAGTCCCGTTCGCAGACGAAGATCGCAGTCCCCGGGAGCAGACCGCCGCGCAGCGGGGACCAGCCGCCCCACTCCGACGTGTTCCACTCCGGCCACTCCGGCTCGACCAGGTCCACCAGCCGGAAACCGGAGGAGGCGATGTCCCGGACGCGGTCGCCGAGCGTCCTGTGGTGCTCGACGTACACCGCCCGGCCCCGCTCGTCCTGCTCGACGTAGGGGGTGCGGTCGAAGTACGACGCCGAGACGGTCAGCCCCTCCGGCCCCGGCTCGTCCGGGAACGCCCAGCGGACCGGGTGCGTGACGGAGAAGACGAACCGGCCGCCCGGCCGCAGCACCCGCCGCACCTCCCGCAGCACCAGCCGCGGATCCGCCACGAACGGCAGCGCCCCGTACGCCGAGCACGCCAGGTCGAACGAGGCGTCCGCGAACGGCAGCGCGGCGGCGTCGGCACACACCAAAGGAAACGATCCGCCGATGCGCAGCGCGTGCTGCAACTGGCGGTGCGAGAGGTCCAGGGCCACCGGACGCGCCCCCTGCGCGGCCAGCCAGCGCGCGCACTGCGCCGCGCCCGCGCCGATCTCCAGGACAGCCTTGCCCTTCAGCTCGTCCGGCGGGCCGAGCAGCTCCGCCTCCACCTCGTCGAGGCCCTCGGGACCCCACACGAAACGGTCGTCCCCGAGGAACGTGCCGTGCTCGGTCTGGTACTCGTCCGCATTCCGGTCCCACCAGCCGCGATTGGCGCGGGCGCTCTCCACGGCACCGGCCGCACGCCGGGTGGCCTCCGGTTCGGACGCTTCGGACTCTTGGATGATCGGCTCCCTCGTCGTACTGTTCCTCTTCCGCACAGCCCTCAAGGTGGGTCGCAGAAGGCGTACCGAGAGACACCCCGCGGACCGGCGTGGCCTGGCTGGACGCATTTTGTGCCGGGTATGCGACGATCCGCCCCGGCTGTGCGCCTTCGTACATTGACCCTGTCCGGCTGCCCCCGTATGCTACAAGTTGCGCTGCGGGCCTGCGCTCCTCAGACGTAGCAGGCTGCGCTCGCATCTGTTGTATGTCCCCTCGGTTGTCGAGGCGCCATCGCCGGATCACCCCGGTGGGGCGCTTCCTTGGCTGTCCGGCTTCTGCAGAGCGAAACGGGCTCCTGGCGCAAGCAGTACCTACGACTTCAATGTCCGTACCGGAGCCCTTTCCCACATGACGAGCAGCACCGAGACCACCGCCACCACCCCGCAGGTAGCGGTCAACGACATCGGTAACGAGGAAGCCTTCCTCGCAGCGATCGACGAGACGATCAAGTACTTCAACGACGGCGACATCGTCGACGGCGTCATCGTGAAGGTCGACCGGGACGAGGTCCTGCTCGACATCGGTTACAAGACCGAAGGTGTCATCCCGAGCCGCGAGCTCTCGATCAAGCACGACGTCGACCCCAACGAGGTCGTCGCCGTCGGTGACGAGATCGAGGCCCTCGTCCTCCAGAAGGAGGACAAGGAAGGCCGCCTGATCCTCTCGAAGAAGCGCGCCCAGTACGAGCGTGCCTGGGGCACCATCGAGAAGATCAAGGAAGAGGACGGCATCGTCACCGGTACCGTCATCGAGGTCGTCAAGGGTGGTCTCATCCTCGACATCGGCCTCCGCGGCTTCCTCCCGGCCTCCCTGGTGGAGATGCGCCGCGTGCGCGACCTCCAGCCGTACGTCGGCAAGGAGCTCGAAGCCAAGATCATCGAGCTGGACAAGAACCGCAACAACGTGGTCCTGTCCCGCCGCGCCTGGCTGGAGCAGACCCAGTCCGAGGTACGCCAGACGTTCCTCACGACCCTGCAGAAGGGTCAGGTCCGTTCCGGTGTGGTCTCCTCGATCGTCAACTTCGGTGCCTTCGTGGACCTGGGCGGCGTCGACGGTCTGGTCCACGTCTCCGAGCTGTCCTGGAAGCACATCGACCACCCGTCCGAGGTCGTCGAGGTCGGCCAGGAAGTCACCGTCGAGGTGCTCGACGTCGACATGGACCGCGAGCGTGTCTCCCTGTCGCTGAAGGCGACCCAGGAAGACCCGTGGCAGCAGTTCGCCCGCACCCACCAGATCGGTCAGGTCGTCCCGGGCAAGGTCACCAAGTTGGTTCCGTTCGGTGCGTTCGTCCGTGTCGACGAGGGCATCGAGGGCCTGGTCCACATCTCCGAGCTGGCCGAGCGCCACGTGGAGATCCCGGAGCAGGTCGTCCAGGTCAACGACGAGATCTTCGTCAAGGTCATCGACATCGACCTGGAGCGCCGCCGGATCTCGCTGTCCCTCAAGCAGGCCAACGAGTCCTTCGGCGCCGACCCGGCCTCGGTCGAGTTCGACCCGACCCTGTACGGCATGGCCGCGTCCTACGACGACCAGGGCAACTACATCTACCCCGAGGGCTTCGACCCCGAGACCAACGACTGGCTCGAAGGGTACGAGAAGCAGCGTGAGGAGTGGGAGCGCCAGTACGCCGAGGCGCAGACCCGCTTCGAGCAGCACCAGCAGCAGGTCATCAAGTCCCGCGAGGCCGATGCCGCCGCTGCCGCCGAGGGTGGCGAGGCCGCCGCTCCGGCCGCGTCCGGTGGCGGTTCGTACTCCTCCGAGGGCCCGGACACCTCCGGTGCGCTGGCCTCGGACGAGGCGCTGGCCGCGCTGCGTGAGAAGCTCGCCGGCGGCCAGAGCTGAACGGTCCCCGAGGGGACTGATTCCAGCCGGCTGCTGAAGCCAGGCAAGTGACCGAGGGGTCGCATCCGTTCCGGGTGCGGCCCCTCAGTCGTGCGCGCGGCCGGGCTTCGGCCGAGGACGGCTCTCGCCGGAGGCGCTCCCGGCGGTCCCGCGAGAGTCCGCTCGCGGCTGGTCGCGGGAGTCACTGCGCAGCCCCCCATGGTTCTCCTCGACATCGAGGCGTGCGAGGCGTGCGAGGCGTGCGACGCGTGCGAGGAATCGAGGCATCCGAGGTACTTGAGGCATTTGAGGGCGCGCCCGTACGGGAGTTGGCGCCAGTACGGCAGAAACCTGCAAGATACATGAGTAGCTGATGGGCTGTAACCGGCCACTGCGAGGCTTCCTCGGTCGTTCATGATCGAGACAGGAGCCTCAGCCATGACAGAGTCTCAGTTCGCATCGGGCACGAGCCGCCGTGACTTCCTGCGCAGTGTCGGCGTCGCCGGCGGAGCGGGAGCCATGTTCGCCACCATGGGGGCGCTCGGTCTCGCCCCCACCGCCGCCTACGCGGCCGAGAAGGACGCACCGTTCCAGGCGCCCCGCCGCAGCGACTTCACCCTCCAGGGCCGCACCGGCAAGCCCGCGAAAGTCGTCGTCATCGGCGCCGGAATCGCCGGCCTGACCTCCGCGTACGAACTCGGCAAGGCCGGTTACGACTGCACGGTCCTGGAGGCCCGCGACCGCGTCGGCGGCCGGAACCTCACCATCCGCGGCGGTGACCGGCTCACCGACATCAACGGCGTGAGCCAGACGGCCGGCTTCAGCAAGGACCAGTACATGAACGCGGGACCCGCCCGGCTCGCCCAGTGGATGGTCACCCTCGACTACTGTCGCGAACTCGGCGTACCCATAGAGGTCTTCACCAACACCAACGCCGGCGCGCTCATCTACAACGAGAGCACCGGCATGAGAGCCCCGGTCCAGTACCGCACCGCCAAGGCCGACGTCTACGGCTACGTCTCCGAACTGCTCTCGAAGGCCACCAACGCGGGCGCCCTCGACGGCGACCTGACGGCCGGCGACAAGGAACGGCTGCTCGCCTTCCTGAAGGACTACGGCTCCCTGGGCGCCGACTACGCCTACACGGGCACCGAACACCGCGGCTACACCCTCGTCCCCGGCGCCGCCGGCACCCCCGGGAAGGAACTCGGCGACGTCCCCACGCTCTCCGAGGTCTTCGCCTCCAACGTCGGCCGGTACTTCTCCTTCGAGTTCGGCTACGACCAGGCCATGCTCATGTTCCAGCCCGTCGGTGGCATGGACCGGATACCCAGGGCGTTCGCCCGCGCCATCGGCGAGGAGCGGATACGCACCGGCGCGCCCGTCACGGACATCAAGAACACCGGCGACGGCGTCGTCGTCACCTACACCCAGCACGGCCGCACCAGGACCGTCACCGCCGACTACTGCATCGCCACACTGGCACCGCACATCCTCGCGAAGACCGCGCACAACCTCGGCTCCGCCGTGCAGACCGCTCTCCTCGCCGTACGGCCCTCCTACGCCTCCAAGATCGGCCTTGAGTACAAGAGCCGCTGGTGGGAGCAGGACTTCAGGATCTTCGGCGGCATCACCGAGACCGACATGGACCTGGACCACATCTGGTACCCGTCCTACGGCCACCTCGGTGACCGCGGTGTCGTCATCGGCTACTACAACACCGGCGCCCACTCCGACGCGTACTCGGCGCTCACCCCCGCCCAGCGCCTGGAACGCGCCCTCTCCCAGGGCGCCAAGATCCACGGCGACAAGTACCGCACCGAACTGGCCACGTCCTTCTCGCACCAGTGGAAGCTCGCCCCCTACCTGGAGGGCGCCTGGCACTCCATGCCCGGCGGCCCCGACGCCCCGGCGTACGCGCCGCTCAACCAGGCGCAGGGCAACGTGTACTTCGCCGGTGACTACCTGAGCTACCTGGACGCGTGGCAGCACGGGGCGATCTCCTCCGCCCGCAAGGTCGTCACCGAACTGCACCAGCGCGTACTCGCCTCCTGACGCGCCCACCCACCGAGGCCGGGCCGAGAGCGGGCCGAGGCCGGGCCGAGGGCGAGGTGAAGGCGAGGTGAGGCCGAGTACTGCGGGGGAGGACCGCAGGGCAGACCGTGGGGGGAGGCGGGAATGCCCGCGTCCCCCCGGGCGTTGAGCCCTGGGGAACAGAGGAGGAGCGGTCACAGTGCTTGATCCGCAGGGTTTGTACGCATGGGAGCCGAAGGGGCTGGCCGTCGTCGACATGGCGCTCGCCCAGGAGTCGGCCGGTCTTGTCATGCTCTACCACTTCGACGGATACATCGACGCGGGCGAGACCGGCGACCAGATCGTCGACCGGCTCCTCGACTCGCTGCCCCACCAGGTCGTGGCCCGCTTCGACCACGACCGGCTCGTCGACTACCGGGCCCGCCGCCCGCTGCTGACGTTCAAACGGGACCGTTGGATCGACTACGAGGTCCCGGCCATCGAGGTCCACATGGTCCAGGACGCCACCGGCGCGCCCTTCCTGCTGCTGTCCGGACCGGAACCGGACGTCGAGTGGGAGCGCTTCGCCACGGCCGTACGGCAGATCGTGGAGCGGCTCGGCGTCCGCCTCTCCGTGAACTTCCACGGCATCCCCATGGGCGTCCCGCACACGCGTCCCGTGGGCATCACCCCGCACGGCAACCGCACCGACCTCGTCCCGGGCCGCAGCCCCTTCGACGAGGCCCAGGTGCCCGGCAGCGCCGAGGCGCTGCTGGAGTACCGCCTCATGGAGGCCGGACACGACGTCCTCGGCGTCGCCGCGCACGTCCCGCACTACATCGCCCGCTCCCCGTACCCGGACGCGGCACTCACCGTTCTGGAGGCCATCACGGCGGCCACCGGTCTGGTCCTGCCCGGCATCGCGCACTCGCTGCGCACGGACGCGCACCGCACCCAGACCGAGATCGACCGGCAGGTCCAGGAGGGCGACGAGGAGCTGACGGCCCTCGTCCAGGGCCTTGAGCACCAGTACGACGCCGCCGCGGGCGCCGAGACCCGGGGCAACATGCTCGCCGAACCGGTCGAGATCCCTTCGGCCGACGAGATCGGACAGGAGTTCGAACGATTCCTCGCGGAGCGGGAGGGCGAAGCCTGACCGACACCGCGAGCCGAGAGGCAGAAGCCCTGGGGGCGAGACCCGAGGAACGCGCCCGCACGGGCCCGGAGGCGTACGGGGCCGGGACGGTCCGGCAGCACGACGCACGGAAATCGCGAACGGCGCGGACCGCACGGGGTGCAGGGGATGCACGCAAGACATGCGATGCAGAGAACGCATGCGATGCAGGAAACGCATGCGATGCAGGAAACGCATGCGATGCAGGAAACGCATGCGATACGCGCACGGCACGCGATACACGGAACGCACGGAGTGCGGGGTGCCGACCTCCAAGGTCGGCCCGCACCGCCCCCTCCGCCCGCGGAGCGGAGCGTCTAGGCTTTCGCCCATGCTGAAAGTTGGCCTGACCGGTGGGATCGGCGCCGGCAAGAGCGAGGTGTCGCGGCTGCTCGTCGACCACGGTGCCGTGCTGATCGACGCGGACCGCATCGCGCGCGAGGTCGTCGCACCCGGCACCCCGGGACTCGCGGCGGTGGTCGAAGCCTTCGGCGAGCAGATCCTCACCGCCGACGGCAGCCTGGACCGGCCCGGACTCGGCGCGATCGTCTTCGCCGACCCCGACAGACTGGCCGTCCTGAACTCGATCGTGCACCCCCTGGTGGGCGCCCGCTCCCGCGAACTGGAGACCACGGCCGCCCCCGACGCCGTCGTCGTCCACGACGTCCCGCTCCTCGCCGAGAACGGCCTCGCGCCGCTCTACGACATCGTGGTCGTCGTCGACACCAGCCCCGAGACCCAGCTCGACCGGCTCGTACGGCGGCGCGGCATGACCGAGGAGGACGCACGCGCGCGTATGGGCGCGCAGACGACCCGTGAGAAACGCCTGGAGATCGCGGACGTCGTCATCGACAACGACGTACCCCTGGACGCCCTGCGCCGCCGCGTCGCCGAGGTATGGACCGACCTGGTCCGCAGAGAGCAGGCCCACCGCGCCGGCTCCCGGCGGGCACCGGGGGAATAGCCCGCACGCGCGCGGGCGTTGAATGTCGTCTGCAAGGGAAGGACTGTGCCGTGCCCGAGACCAGCGGATCGCCCGGACGTACCCCGGAAACGCACGTCATCGACTTCCGTGCCGCCGAGCAACTGCTCAACGCGCGGGATCCGCGGGGCGCGGTGAAACTGCTCGACGGGGTCATCGCCGCGCACCCCGAGAACACGGCCGCCCGTCTGCTGCGCGCGCGTGCCTTCTTCGCCTCCGCACAACTGAGGCCCGCCGAGCTGGAGTTCACCATCGTCCTGGAACGCGAACCGGACAACGCGTTCGCCCACTTCGCGCTCGCCCGCACCTACGAGCGCCAGGGACGCCGTGACCAGGCAAAACGCCACTTCCGGCTGGCCGCCGCACTCGACCCGAACCCGCAGTACCTGAAGGCCGCGCGATTCGATTCCTGACCCCGGCGGACGGGCGGACGGGCAAATGGACGGGCGCGTGTGGCTAGGGGTGGCGGTGCCGCGGCGGACGCCCGTAGGACGGACGGCTCTGCGGCGGGCGACGGTAAGGGGGCGGGACCTCCGGTGGCGAGTACGGCGGCACGTCCCGGCCCGGCTGATAGTGCGGACCCTGCCGGATGTGCCTGAGGACCACGGCCATGTCGACGGTGGCCACCAGCCACAGCACCCCGCAGGCGGCGGCCCAGCCCGGACGCCCGACCAGCGCGAACACCGCCGTGCCGAAGACGGCCCAGACCAGCCCCCACATGCTCAGCCAGAACCGCGCCCGCAGCGCACTGCGCGCGGTCGTCGGTTCACTGCCCGTACGCATCGGATCACCACTCCTGCTTGCAACGTACTCTTCGACCCACGCCCCGACCAAGGCACACACGTCCGCTGGGACACGGACCTTTGGCGCTGAGACGTGGACGTACACACCGGCCAGGACGTACACATCGACCAGAACGAGACGCGAACGCCGTCCGGAGAGGGGAACCGCGTGGTGCTGCCCGCCGCCGAGGACCTGCCCGAGCTGCTGCTCGACCTGAGCGTGCCGCACGAGGACATCAACGAACTGGTACGCCTCCACCGCACCGTCACCGGTGACGCCGGCGCGCTGCGGCTCCTGGAGGAGTGCGTCGAGGACCTGGTCCGGGACATCGGTCTCCCCGGCCGTCCGGTGCGGCCGGCGGAGCGACTTGCCGAGGCACCGGCGCGGACGGGCCCCTACTTCCTGGCCTACGTCTTCCTCGGCGCCCTCCCGCACACGCGCGCGTACCACCGCGACCGCGGCATCCCGGCCGACGTCTCCCGGCGCACCCTCGCCGACCTCGGCCGGGCCATGGCCGTCCACCGCAGGCAGCACGGCCACGGCGGGGTACAGGCATCCGACTGGCTCGTCCGCCACTTCCGCGGCGCGCTGTACCAGCTCGGCCGGCTCCAGTTCGAGCGGACGGCGCTCGGGGAGCGGGCGGCGCACGAGATCACGGAGAGCGGGCAGCCGGTCTCGCCCGGTGACCCCACCCTCGCCCTCCACATCCCCGACTTCTCGGGACCACTGACCCCGGCCGCCTGCGACCGCTCCCTGGCGCGTGCACGAGAGTTCTTCACCCGGCACTTCCCCGAGGAACGGCACCGGATCGCGGTCTGCCACTCCTGGCTGCTCGACCCGCAGCTGAGGCGGTACCTGCCGGCAGACTCCAACATCGTCCGCTTCCAGCAGCGGTTCCGCCCCACCCACGAGGACACGGAACCGTCGGACACCGACCCCGTCCGGTTCGTGTTCGGCGACCCCGGCCTTCCCGTCGACGACCTCCCCCGACGCACATCCGTCGAGCGTGCCGTCGTCGACCACCTACGGGCGGGCGGCCACTGGCACCTCGGACACGGATGGTGCCCGCTGCACCCGGCACCGCCCCACACGTAGTTCCCGACGCTTCCCCACAGTTCCCGACCAGGCCAGAAGTACTCGAACGAGTGAACTAGCCCGCCCCAGGAACGGCCCAGCCACACCCACCCGTTGTTCGGGCATGACGGTCAAAATGCGAGACGGATACCAGGGAACCGGGCCCGGCGCGATCACTCCGGACGGCTGCGCCGTGGAGCTGTATTCACGCCTGCCGGTGAACAACGAGCCCGACATCATCGCCGCGGCCGTGCCCGCCGGAGCACACATCCTGGAGCTGGGCTGCGGTGTGGGACGCATGACGCACCCCCTGATGGAACGCGGGTTCACGGTCACCGCGGTGGACGAGTCCATCGAAATGCTGGAACGCGTCCGCGGGGCGCGCACGATATGCAGCCCGATCGAGGATCTCGACCTGGGCGAGACGTTCGACGTGGTGATGCTCGCGTCGTTCCTGGTGCACGCCGGGGACATAGAAGTACGGCGGGGTCTGCTGCGCACCTGTGCCCGGCACGTGGCGGAGGGCGGCAGCGTGCTCATCCAGCGGGAGGGCGAGGACTACCACACGAATCTGCCCCGGGAACGGGTCGACCCCAGCGGCTTCACGATCCGCATGGTCTCGGCCGAACCGGTCGGCGACGGGGTGAACTCGGTGGTCGCGGAGTACGTGTTCCCGGACGCGGTCTGGACACAGACGTTCCTGGCCCGGCCGCTGACGAAGGAGCAGTTCGAGGCCGCGCTGGCGGAGGCCGGGCTGGAGGTGGCCGAGTATCTGACACCGGACCGGGTGTGGGTGCGGGCGGTTCGGACGGCCTAGTGAGCTGACGGCACAGCTTCACCGGCTGACGGCTGTGCATGTCTCGCTCGCCTCGCCGGAGACCCCGGCCGCCTACGCCGCAGGCTCCGCTACGGTCTTCGACGCGTCCACCTCCGCCATGGCCTTCGGCGCCGCCGGCTCTGCCACGGCCTTCGGCGCATCCGCCTCCGGTTACACGTTCGGCTCGGCCGTCGCCGAGTCCACATCGGCGCGAAGACTCCGCGCCCGCATAACAGTGGGAGGGGGGCGGGAGGGGGAAGGGGGAGGCCCCCGGGTATGGCTAACGTGCTCCCGGAGGTCGGTTCCCCAGTCCCCGCAGGGCCCGTAGCCGTTCCAGTTCGCGGCGGTCGCGTTTGGTGGGGCGGCCGGTTCCGCGGTCACGCAGGCCCGCGGGGGCGACAGCCTCACGGGGCGGGGGTGGAGGCGAGTTGTCGACATAGCACTGAATCGCCACGGAGGCGCCGACCCGCTTGCGGATCAGGCGCTTGACGATGACGATCCGTTCCCGGCCCTCCTGCCGCAGCCGCACCTCGTCGCCGATACGCACGGAGTACGCGGGCTTCACGCGCTCACCGTTGACGTGGACGTGCCCACCACGGCAGGCGGTGGCACCCAGGGAGCGGGTCTTGATCAGACGCACCGCCCAGATCCAGCTGTCGATGCGGACGGTCTCGCCCTTGCCGGGGCCGGCCGCATCAGCGGCTGCGACCGCGGCGGCGACTTTGGGATCCGGAGCGTCGCCGGAGCCGGACACCTCAGGAGCTTCATCGGGCCCGGCGTCGGCACGCGGCCCGTGACCCTCGGCGGAGTCGTCGGCAAGGTCGTGGTCGGGGGCGCTCGCCCGCGTGTCCTGGCGGGCCTCCTCAGGGTCCGCGGGCCGGTGTCCGCCGGTGCCGGATCCGTCGGACGCCCGGGCCCGGCGGACAGCGGATCGCCCGCTCGCCGTCGGAGCGCCGGTCCCGCCTGCCGCGTGGTTCCTGTTCTCGACCGCGTCCTCGGAAGCCATGCCCCGACCTTAGCCCTCGGGACCGGGAGACATCGCAGCGTTTTCCGCGCCCGCCACCCGTCGGCCGGTCCACTCGGCCACGCGCCACTCCGTCTGTGCGTTCGTTGCGATGGGGCGATTTCTCGGCAGGCATACCGTAGAGGCATGGACAGCAGCGGTCTCGACGATCTCTACAGTCTCTACGGTGTCGACGAACTCGATGATCTCGGCGGTCTGGACCGTCGTATCACCGATTGCCGGGCCTGCCCGCGGCTGGTCGCCTGGCGGGAGGAGACGGCCCGCACCAAGCGCGCCGCCTTCAACGACTGGACGTACTGGGGTCGCCCCGTGCCCGGGTACGGACCGCCCGACGCCCGGCTGTTGATCGTCGGGCTGGCTCCCGCCGCGCACGGCGGCAACCGGACCGGCCGCATGTTCACCGGCGACCGCTCGGGAGACGTGCTGTATCAGGCGTTGTACGACATCGGGCTGACCTCACAGCCCACCTCGGTGACCGCGGACGACGGTCTGGAACTGTACGGCGTACGCGTCACCGCACCCGTGCACTGCGCCCCACCCGCCAACAAACCGACCCCCTCCGAACGCGACACCTGCCGCGCCTGGCTGGTCCGGGAACTGACGTTGCTGCGGCCCACCGTGCGGGCCGCGGTCGTGCTGGGCGCGTTCGGTTGGCAGGCCGCGTTGCCCGCGTTCGCCGAGGCGGGCTGGACCGTCCCCCGCCCCCGGCCGGCCTTCGCGCACGGCACCCGGGTGTCGCTCGGCGGTCTGGACCTCTTCGGCTGCTACCACGTGAGCCAGCAGAACACGTTCACCGGCCGGCTCACCCCCGACATGCTGCGGGACGTGCTGCGCGCGGCGGCGGACGCGGCCGGACTGCCCGGAAAGAAATAAGGGGACGGACCCGTCGCGGGACGGGGTCTACGCGCTGATCAAGCTGATCACGGCTGCCACACAAAGCGAACGTCCGGTTCCCGCTCCTCGTTCGCGCTGCCGTCCGTGAACTCGACGGCGACGAAGCCGTGCCGCTCGTAGAAACGGTGGGCGGGCTTGTTGACCTGGAAGGTCCACAGGGTGAGGCCCCCGGGACTGCGTTCCTTGGCCAGGCCGACGAACCGGTCGCCGATGCCGCGGCCCCGCCAGCCGGGGTCCAGATAGAGCTGGGAGAGCAACGTGCCGTTGAGCACCATCACCCCCACGATCCCGCTCCCGTCGGCCGCCTCGGCGACCCAGGTTTCCCTGAGCGGCACGACGACGTTCCGGAAATGGTTCCGGACGTCGTCGTCGGAGCGTGGACGCACGACCGTCGGCAGTGCGGCGTCGTAGGAACGCAGCCAGACGTCGGCGGCGGCGCGCGCATCGGATGCGACGGCCCGCCGCAGGACGACGTCGGTCACGCCGGCCCCGGCGCTCACGCCGGCATCCCCCCTCGATCGTGCTTCGTGCCGGGTTCGCCGACGACGGACGCGCGGCGGTGCCCGAGCGGCGAGAAGAGGGCGGGGACGGTGACCCACTGGGACACGGCGACTCCTGGCACGGGTGGTCGACTGAGGACGATCCGCCGATCATCCAGGGCCGGGTTCCGCATCCGCATCCGAATTATTCGGCTCGCACGTACGACCCACCACACATACGCTTCCCGCGACCTCCATCTCCATCGCACCGCCCACACCGGGCTGTACCGCATCCCGCCGCGACACAAGCCTCCACCCCTGTGCGCCGAACCACCCCACCACGCCCAACGCAACCCCACCCAACCTCATCTCGCACCACCCCGTACCGCCGCGTACCCCACCTCTGCCCCACCCGCCGGAGCCGCTTTCATGCTGTCCCAGCCCGACCAATCCGATCAGACCTTCCTGGACACCACCGCCGACCGCCTCGCCGCGCTCCCCGGTGTGTGTGCCGTGGCCCTCGGCGGCTCCCGGGCCCAGGGAACCCACCGTCCCGACAGCGACTGGGACCTCGCCGTCTACTACCGAGGCCACTTCGACCCCGCCGACCTGCGCGCACTCGGCTGGCCCGGCGAGGTGTCGGAGATCGGCGGCTGGGGCGGCGGGGTGTTCAACGGCGGCGCCTGGCTGACCGTCGACGGCCGTCGCGTCGACGTGCACTACCGCGATCTGGCCGTGGTCGAACACGAACTGGCGGAGGCGCGGGAAGGCCGCTTCCGAGTGGAGCCGCTGCTCTTTCACCTCGCCGGGATCCCCAGCTACCTGGTCGTCGCCGAACTGGCGGTCAACACGGTGCTGCGAGGTGAACTGCCGCGCCTCGGGGCCTATCCACCGAAGCTGCGTCGTACGGCTCCCGAACACTGGTACGCCACCGCCCGCGCCACCCTCGGCTACGCCAAGGCCAACCACGCACCGCACGGCCGTCTCACCGAGGTCGCAGGCGCCCTCGCCGTGGCCGCCGCCCAGAGCGCCCACGCGGTGCTGGCGGCACGCGGGGAATGGGTGACCAACGAGAAACGGCTGCTGGAGCGGGCGGGACTGCGCGCCGTCGACGACATCGTGACCAGGCTGCACGACGGTGGGCCCCACAGCGACGGGCCGCTCGGGGCTGGGTCAAACGCTGATGGGTCAAACGGCGTGCGCGATGACGGACCGGACGGCGATGCTCTCGTGGCCGGGATCGAGCGGGCCGAGGCCCTCTTCGAGGAGTCGGTCACGGCAGCTCGCGCTCGACCAGCTGCGGCGGCGCCGGGCCGGAGTGCCTGATGAGGTCGGGCATGTGTCCAAGATGCGTCCGGCGCTGGGGCTGCTGGACCAGCTGGCCGAGCAGGGGCTGGTGGTGCCGGTGATCGTGGCGGATGCAGGCTATGGCCGCAGTGTCTCCTTCCGGATCGAGCTGGAGGAACGCGGCTGTTCCTACGTGATGGCCGCGGATCCCAAGGAGATCGCCCGGCCCGTCACCGCCGGACCTCATCAGCCCGACTACGGCGGGCTGGGGCCGCCCACACTGTCTCGTTACCGCGAGTCCGCCCGGCCGCTTCCCGGTCTCGTCGAGGCTGGCGCCCTCTTTCGGGAGGTCACCTGGCGGCAGGGCAGCAAAGGCGTGATGACCTCGCATTTCGCTGTGCTTGAGGTGAGGCCGTCGGGAAAGGAAGCCACCCGAACCGCCCAGGAACAGGCGGCGGACGCAGCCGCTGGGACGGGGTGCTGCCGTTGCGGACTCTGCTGGTTGAGCAGCCCGACGCAGCGTCGGAGCCGACCGGATACTGGATGAGCAACCTGCCGGCCACCACCCCGATCGCCGACCTGGTGCGGTGGGCGAAGATGCGCTGGCGGATCGAGCACGACTACCGCGAACTCAAGCACGGCCTGGGCCTGGACCACTTCGAGGGCCGCACCTGGCGCGGCTGGCACCACCATGTCACCCTCGTCACCGCGGCCCGAGCCTTCCTCACGCTCAGGCGGCTCGGCCCCCCAGACGCCGGCCTGACCCTCTACCAGGTCCTCGACACGCTCCACGACCTGCTGAGGTGCTGGACCGGCATCTGTACCACCTGCGGTCGAACCCTGCCAACCAGCAGAAATAGAACCTAACGAAGCACTACTAGGCTGGAGCTCATGGATCTCGCGGACGGCCTGCTCGACCACCCCTACGACGTGTACCGCCGACTGCGCGACAGTGCGCCGGTCCACCGCATCACCGGCCCCGACGGCACCCCCGCCTGGCTCGTCACCCGCTATGACGACGTGCGGACCGCCCTCGCCGACCCCCGGCTCTCGCTCGACAAACAGCACGCCACAGCGGGCACCTACAAGGGTTTCTCCCTGCCGCCCGCGCTGGACGCCAATCTCCTCAACATGGATCCGCCCGACCACACGCGCGTGCGCCGACTGGTCGGCCGGGCCTTCACACCACGCCGCGTCCAGCAGTTGCGTGCACCGATCCGGCGCACCGCCGACGCGTTGCTGGACGCGCTCGGCCCGCACGGCAGCGCCGACCTCGTCGCCGCCTACGCCGCGCCCCTGCCGATCACCGTCATCTGCGATCTGCTCGGCATCCCCGACGAGCACCGGTTGGACTTCAGGGCCTGGACCGACGTCCTCGTCGCGCCCGATCCGGCCCGGCCCCAGGCCGGCAAGGAGGCGGTGGCGGCGATGCTGGGGTACTTCACCCGGCTGCTCGGCGACAAACGCGCGGACCCCGGTGACGACCTGCTCTCCGACCTGATCGCCGTCCGTGAAGCGGGCGACCGGCTGAGCGAGGACGAGCTGATGTCCCTCGCCTTCCTCATCCTCTTCGCCGGATACGAGAACACGGTGCAGCTCATCGGCAACTCGGTGCTCGCCCTCCTCACCCACCCCGCCCAACTCGCCGAACTGCGCCGGGATCCCGGCCGGCTGCCGAGCGCCGTCGAGGAGTTCGCCCGCTACGAGGGACCCGCCCTCTTCGCGATCCGCCGCTTCCCGGTCGAGGACGTGACGATCGCCGGGGTGACCGTGCCCGCGGGCGAGACGGTCTGGCTGTCGCTGGCCGCCGCCAACCGCGACCCCGCTCGTTTTCCGGACCCCGACCGCCTCGACCTCGGCCGCGACGCCACCGGTCACCTCGCTCTCGGCCAGGGCATCCACTACTGCATCGGCGCGCCGCTGGCCCGCGTGGAGACCGAGATCGCCCTGGCCGCGCTGCTGGAACGGTTCCCGGATCTCGCACTCGGCGACGGCGAGTTGCGCCGGCGCCGGTCGCTACGCGCGCGTGGCCTGGTCGCGCTCCCCGTGACCTACTGACCTCAGGGAACACGGGCTGCGAAAAAAATTTCCCGCGCGGCGATGAGTTCCGCCCCGCCCGTCGGTCACCACTGGGAAGGCAGCGTCGTGGCCGTCGTACAGGAGGAGTTCATGCGGTTACCGGAGGTCGTCTCGCGTGAGCAGTGGCGCGCGGCGCGGGCGGATCTGCTCGCCAAGGAGAAGGCGGTCACCCGCGCGCGTGACGTGCTCAACGCGGAGCGGCGCGCGCTGCCCGTGGTCGAGATCGACTCGGAGTACCTCTTCGAGGGCGGCGACGGCAAGGCGACGCTGCTCGACCTCTTCGAGGGACGGCTCCAGCTCATCGTGTACCACTTCATGTTCGCGCCCGAATGGGACGCGGGCTGCCCCAACTGCTCGGCATTCCTCGACCAGGTCGGACACCTGGCGCACCTCCACGCGCGCGGGACGTCGTTCGCGGCCGTGTCCCGGGCACCGTTCACCCGGATCCTGCCGTTCAAGGCGCGGATGGGCTGGACGCTGCCCTGGCTCTCGTCGTACGACAGCGACTTCAACCGTGATTTCGACGTGACCCTGGAGAGGGAGGGGCGGCTCGTCGAACGGCCGGGGATCAGCTGCTTCCTGCGGGAGTACGACCGGGTTTTCCACACCTACTCGGCGTACGAGGACGGGCTGGACGGGCTGGGCTCCGTCCCCAGCCTGCTGGATCTGACGGCGCTCGGCCGCACGCCCGAGGGCAGTGACCGCGTCCGTTATCACGACGAGTACGACTACTGACCCGGGACGGCGGGCCACCGACCTGGGACGTGGGCTGCTGACCCGGGCCGCCGAGCGGGCAGCCGACCTCGGACAGGACAGTGGGCTACCGGCCCAGGTCACCGGGCTGCTGACCCGGGCCGCGGACCGCGGGCTACTGACCCGGGACGGTGGGCGTGGGCAGCTTCGTCGTGAACTGCTCCGCCTGGAGCCCGTACAACTCGGCGTAGACCCCGCCGAGGGCGAGCAGTTCGTCCGGGGTGCCGGACTCCACCAGCCGGCCGTGTTCGAGGACGTGCACCAGATCGGCGTGGCGCACCGACGCCAGCCGGTGGGTGATCAGGACGACTGTCTGACCGCTGCCCGCCAGTGCCCGGATCTTCTCGAAGACCTCCAGTTCGGCGCGTGCGTCCAGGGCAGCCGTCGGTTCGTCCACGATCAGGATGCGCCCGCGCCGGTACGCCGCGCGGGCGATGCCGAGCCGCTGCCACTGGCCGCCGGACAGTTCGTGCCCGCCGCTGAAGTTCCGGGCGAGCAGCGTGTCCAGGCCGTGCGGCAGATCGGCGACCACCTCCTCCGCGCCCGCCTCGGCGACCGACGCGGCGAGCCGTTCCTCGGTCAGGGGCGCCGAGGAACGCCCGACGGCCACATTGACCCGGGCCGTGAACGGCCACCGCTTGAAGTCCTGCGCCACCATCGCGATCCGCTCGGCCAGGTCGTGCCGGTCGGCGGTCGCCGCGTCCACGCCGTCCCACAGGATCCGGCCCTCGTCCGGCTTGTACAGGCCCGCGAGCAGCTTGACCAGGGTCGTCTTGCCGGAGCCGTTCTCGCCGACCAGTGCCACGATCCTGCCGAGCGGCAGCGCGAGCGTGACGTCGTCGAGGGCGGGCCGGGCGGCGTCGCCGGGGTAGCTGAACGTGACGTTCTCGAACCGGACCTCCTTCGGGTCCTCGGGCAGCGGCCGGCCGCCGACCGGGATCGCCCGCTCGGCGGCCTCGACGTACAACCGCTGCAGATCGCCGACGAACAGGGCTTCCTCGTGCAGTTGGTTGATCTCCAGGACGAGGGTGTCGAGGCTCGCGGAGCCTGTGCGGATGGCGATCACTGCCGTGCCCGCCACGGACAGCGCCATCGCGCCGGTCAGCAGCAGCCCGCCCAGCGTCGCGTACGTCGCCACCGTCGCGAGGCCCGTCCAGGCCGCCGCGATCAGGCCGGTGCGGGCCGCCAGCCGGGCCAGCCGCTCCTGCTCCGCCTCCGCGGTCTCCGACATGTCCCGGAAGTGCCGCAGCAGGAACGGGCCGACGCCGTGCACACGGATCTCGGGGGCAGCCTCCGGCTCGGTGAGCAGATTGGCGATGAGATGTCCGGCGCGGGCGTGTTGCACCCAGGTGTGGAAGGACTCGTAGCGGCGCCGGGCGTTGGTCAGCGCGCCCCACGCGCTGGGCAGGGTCATGGTGATCAGCAGCGGCAGCAGTGCCGGGTGCAGCACGGTCAGCACGCCGGCCGCGGCGATCAGCGAGATCGCCGCGTTCACCACCCGCGTCCCGTACATGATCATGCGGCGGGCGGACTGGGCGCCGTACTGCGCGGTGTCCAGCAGTTTGTGGAAGGCGTGGTCCTCGATGGCGGACAGTTCCACGGCCGCCGCCCGCTCCAGGTACAGCTCGGTCGCCACCCGTTCCACCTTGGGTTCCAGGCGGCCGGTCGCGTACGTCGACGCGGCCCGCAGCAGTGCGGCCACCAGCGTCACCGCTGCCATGGCGATCAGGGCCGGCAGGGCGCCGCGCAGCCGTTCCTCGATCGGGCCTGTGCCGATCAGCTGTCCCAGCACGCTGTTGACGGCCAGCAGGCTGACCGCCTGGGCCGCGCCCCGGCCCGTCTCGGCGGCGAGCACCGTCCGCGCGGCGCGCGGGTCGGCCCGCCTGGCCAGCCGGAAACTGGACGCCAGCATTCCGGGCAGCCGGGTCACCATCGCCCGGAAGTCCAGTTCCAGGAAGGCGTCCCGGTGCTGGTTCCATCCCATGTCGTAGCGCAGCGGCCCGCCGAACAGCAGCCGCTCCGAATCGGACACCTCCGGTGTGATCCGATCGCGCGTCTTTCCCACCGACGACCTCCCCCGGACATGGACGGACGGCCACTATCGCGGGACCGTCCGCCGCCGGGCAGAGCGCGAACAGGGAGACAGGGAGCACGCGGGCGTACGCTGCCGCGGGCACACCGCGGCCGGGGTCTCGGCGGGCCGGGGCGGGCCGGGGCGGGCGCGCGTCCGGCGGATCGCGGCGGCCTGCGTCCGGATCCGGAGCCGGACCGGCGGCTGCACGCCGAGCGGGCCGTGCCGCCGGCGGCTAAGCGCTGAGCCGGCGGGACCAGTCCGGGGTGGTCCCCGTCACCCGGCACAGGGCCAGGTAGAGCGGGATCGGCGGGGTGTACGGGACGGTGTCGTCCGGCCGGTGGATGAGGCGGGTGGTGGAGGGGAGGCGCGCGCCCGGCGCATAGCGCACGGGGGCCGGCCAGACCAGCGCGTAGTCGGAGTCTGACGGCACGATCCACCACCAGTGCGACCCGTCGGCGTACACGCAGCCCAGCCGCGGCAGCCGCGGGACGACGAGCGGCCCGAACCGGGCGGGCACCGCGACCGCGTCGCAGCCCAGGGGTGTCGTCATGCCCTCGGGCAGCGCGAGCGGCCCGAGGGCACCGGTGGTACCCGGCGAACGCTGCTCACGCTGCAGGCGCACGAGGGTGTCGAGGCCGCGCACCTGGCCGGGTTGGCCGCGCACTGGACCGGACCGGCCGCCTCCGTGACCGGATGAGCCGTTCACTTGACCGGACATGCCGTACGTCTGACCGGACAGACCGCGTACCTGATCGGGTTGGGGGACACCGCTCACCGCCATTCGCGCCTCACAGACTGCCGTGTCTCCGGCTCGGACGTCCTGTGGTACTGCTTGCGCACCCGCTCCTCCTCGCCGGGACCGCGGGCGGTGCCCGGCTGCGGGCGGGCACCCCAGCCCAGGTCGTTGCGCGGATCGTCCGCGTCCGGGGCGCTGTCGGCCTGACGCGGCAGCTCGGCCCAGACCAGCAGGCCCGGCCCGTGTTCCTGGGCGCCCCAGGCCCGGCACATGGCGCCGACGAGAAGCAATCCCCTCCCGTGCTCCTCCTCCGACCGCTGCGAGGAAGGGTGGGGCGTACCGGGCGCGCAGCCCTCGTCACGTACCGCTATGCGCAGCACGTCGTCGTGGTCGTGCAGCTCGCACACCACCCGCCCGCTTGCCGTGTGCACGATCGCGTTGGTGACCAGCTCGGATATCACCAGGACTGCGGTGTCGCAGGTGTCCGCGCACACCGACCAGCCGGACAGCCGGTCCCGTGTCAGGCGTCTCGCCTGGGCGGGGGAGCCCGGATGTGCGGCAAGCTCGAACCGGAACCGGCGCTCGGCAGTGGCCTGACCTGCGGCTGCTCCGGCGTCGGCGCTCAGACCCGGTCGGTCTGCGGCGGCCTCTGCTCCTAAGGGCACGGACGGAATCACGCTTGCCACTATCGCCCCGCCGTGAACACTTGGCAAGTGTCACTATGAAAATTGCAGAGTGCTGTATGACTCGGTCGAGGGCCGTGGCACACTGCTCGCAACAGCACGGCCGGCGGCGCCAGTTCGGATCATCGGCGATTCAGTGGATCACCGATCGCTTCTTCGAATGGCGCCGCAGGGCTGTCCGGATTCATGCGTGTGCAGACGTGGAGGTGGAAGGTGAGCGAACCGCGGTCCGCGCCGACCGTGGGCCAGGTGGTTCTCGGCCGGCGCCTGCTGGACCTGCGGGAACGCGCTGGTCTCAAGCGCGAGGAGGCCGCTCACATTCTCCGGGTGGCCCCCGCCACCGTCCGTCGTATGGAGATGGCCGAAGTCGCCTTCAAGATCCCCTACCTCCAGCTCCTGCTGAAGGCGTACGGGGTCACCGACGGCGAGGCCGAGCAGTTCGTGCTGCTGGCCGAGGAGGCCAACAAGCCCGGCTGGTGGCAGCGGTTCCACGACATCCTGCCGGGCTGGTTCTCGATGCACGTCAGCCTCGAAGGCGCGGCCAGCCTGATCCGCTCGTACGAGCCGCACTTCGTGCCCGGCCTGCTGCAGACCGAGGACTACGCGCGCGGCGTCCTGGTGGCCGGAGCCATAGGGCAGGCCCAGCCCGAGGACATCGAGGGCCACGTCGCCCTGCGCATGCGGCGCCAGGACCTGCTCACCCGTACCGACGCGCCCCGATTCTGGGCGGTGATGGACGAAACCGCCCTGGTCCGCCCGGTCGGTGGTCCCGAGGTGATGCGCGCGCAGATCGACAAGCTGCTTGAGGCCGCCGAACTGCCCAACGTGACCCTCCAGATCGCCCCGCATGCCAACGGGCCCCATCCGGGCACATTCGGGCCTTTCGTGCTGTTCCGATTCGCCGTGTCGGAATTGCCGGACATGGTTTACAGCGAGTACCTGACCGGCGCCGTCTACCTGGACGCGCGCTCGGAGGTGGCGACCCACCTTGAGGTCATGGACCGCATGGCGGCGCAGGCCGCCACGGCACATCGCACCAAGGAGATCCTCCGGGATCTTCGCAAGGAGTTGTAATGGAACGTATCAAGCCCCAGCCCAAGTCGCTGCTCTTCGGGCAGCGGATCTACAACGGCATGCCCGCGCGCGAGCTGGGCAGCGAGGGCTGGCACAAGCCGTGGAGCGGCGGCAACGGAGGCAACTGTCTGGAAGCCATGAAGCTCGCCGACGGCCGGATCGCCGTCCGTCAGTCGACCGACCCGGACGGGCCGGCGCTGATCTACACCTCGGACGAGATGACCGCCTTCATCGAGGGCGCGAAGGCAGGTGAGGCGGACTTCCTGCTGCCCTGAACCCGGCTCGTTGATTTTTATCTGACTCGACTTCCCCCCTATGGGCACAGACTTGGTACGGACTTGATCATTCACCGCGTCAGACACTTATGGAGTGCCGTATGACCGGGCAGGACCGCACGGCCACCGAGATCGACACCAGCAGGCCACACCCCGCGCGCATGTACGACTGGTACCTCGGGGGCAAGGACAACTACCCCGTCGACGAGGAGATGGGCCGGCAGATGCTTGCACTCGAACCCCGGGTGCCGGTGATGGCCCGGGTCAACCGCGCGTTCATGCACCGGGCCACCCGCTGGCTGGCCCGGCAGGGTGTACGGCAGTTCCTGGACATCGGCACCGGCATACCCACCGAGCCGAACCTGCACCAAGTCGCCCAGGAGATCGCGCCCGACGCCCGCGTCGTCTACTGCGACAACGACCCGATCGTGCTGGCCCACGCGGCGGCCCTGCTGCGCAGCACGCCGAACGGTGTCACCGAGTACCTCCAGGCCGACGTGCGCGATCCGGCCGCCATCATCGAGGGGGCCAGGCCGATCCTGGACCTCGGCCGCCCCGTCGCGCTGTCTCTCGTCGCGCTGCTGCACTTCGTCTCCGACGAGGACGGCGCGCACGAACTGGTCGGCCGGCTGCTGTCGGAACTCCCTTCCGGCAGCTACCTGATGATGACCCACGCCACCGCCGACTTCACCCCGGAGGAGTCGGCGGCGGCCACCGCGAAGCTCAAGGGGGCAGGCGTGACACTCGCGCTGCGCTCCCGCGAGGAGTTCAGCGCCTTCTTCGACGGCCTGGACCTGGTCGAACCCGGGGTCGAGATCGTCCACAAGTGGCACCCCGAACTGGGTGAACCGGTCGCCGGTCAGGACGACGGCGTCATCCCCGGATACGGGGCGGTGGGGCGCAAGCCCTGACCACCACCGGTGGCCACCGACAACCCCCGGCACTTTCTGACGAGCTCTGAGGAAGCCTGCACGAACTCTGCCGAGCTCTGACTGAACGGCCGCATCGGCGGCGGTCCGGCGGCCACCCTGGCCTGCCGGACCGCCTGCCGGACCGCCTGCCGGACCGCCTGCCGGACCGCCTGCCGGACCGCCTGCCGGACCGCCTGCCGGACCGCCTGCCGGACCGCCCGTTCCGACCGGGACGCCGTGGTCGGCAGGGCCCGGACCTCACACGGTCATCGGCCGGTCGTACGCCGATATCGGCGCCGGGAGTTGCGAACTCCCCGTCAAATACCGGTCGACCGCCGCCGCCACCGCCCGCCCCTCCGCGATGGCCCACACGATCAGCGACTGCCCGCGCGCGGCGTCCCCCGCGGCGAACACGCCAGGGACATTGGTGGCGAAACCGACATCCCGCGCGATCGTCCCCCGCGGCGCCATCGCCACCCCCAGCTGATCGACGAGCCCGTCCGTCCGATCGGGCCCGGAGAAGCCGAGAGCGAGCAGCACGAGGTCGGCCGGCAACGTCCGCCCGGTACCCGGCCGTGCCCGTCGTGCCGTGTCCACCTCCATCAGATGCAGCGCCCGCACATGCCCGCTGTCGTCCCCGATGAAGTGCAACGTCGATGCGGCGAACAGCCGCGCGTCCGCGTCCGCCGCCGGTGCCGTCACCAGATCGCGCGCCTCCTCGTGCGCGGCCGACAGCCGGTAGATCTTCGGATACGTCGGCCAGGGCTCGGCGTCCTCGTCCCGCTCGGCGCCCGGCTGGGCATAGATGTCCAGTTGGGTCACGGACGCGGCGCCGTCCCGCACCGCGGTGCCCAGACAGTCGGCGCCGGTGTCGCCGCCGCCCACGATGACGACGTGCTTCCCCGCCCCGGACAGCGGCGAGACCGCCAGGTCGCCCTCGCCCACCCGGTTGGACAACGGGAGGTACTCCATCGCCTGATGGATCCCCGCCAACTCCCGCCCCGGCACCGGCAGTTCCCGCCACGCAGTCGCCCCCGTGGCGACCACCACCGCGTCGTACCGTGCCCGCAACTCGTCCGCCCCGACGTCCCGCCCGACCGTCGTGGACGTACGGAACCTGGTCCCCTCGGCCCGCATCTGCTCCAGCCGCCGCTCCAGATGCCGCTTCTCCATCTTGAAGGAGGGGATGCCGTACCGCAGCAGCCCGCCGACCCGGTCGTCCCGTTCGTACACGGCGACCGTGTGCCCGGCCCGGGTCAGCTGCTGTGCCGCGGCGAGTCCCGTGGGCCCCGACCCGATCACCGCGACCGTCCGACCGGACAGCCGGTCCGGCGGCCGGGGCGGTGCGAAGCCCTCCTCCCAGGCCCGGTCGGCGATGGCGCACTCGACGTTCTTGATGGTCACCGCCGGCTGGTTGATCGCGAGCACGCATCCCGCCTCGCACGGCGCCGGACACAACCGTCCCGTGAACTCCGGGAAGTTGTTCGTGGCGTGCAGCCGGTCCCCGGCCGCCCGCCAGTCCTCGCGCGACACCAGGTCGTTCCACTCGGGTATGAGGTTCCCCAGCGGACAGGCGTCGTGGCAGAACGGTATGCCACAGTCCATGCACCGGTCGGCCTGCTTGCTGATGATGGGCAACAGCGCCCCCGGGACATACACCTCGGCCCAGTCCCGGACCCGCTCCTCGACGGGCCGACGTGGCCACTCCTCGCGCGGCGTGGTCATGAAACCCTTGGGATCGGCCATGGTCGTCTTCCTTGCCTGCGCGTACGACGGGCCATGCGTCGTCGGGTGGCGTTCCTTCGGCCACGATACGTCTCCCCGGCCCCCTGCGCAGAGCCGCCGACGGCGCTTTTCCCGGGGCCCCGAGCCGCCCTCCGCCCCGACCGCCTCCGGCACTCTGATCTGCCAGGAACCCACCGCGCGACGCTCAGCTCAGCGCCAGCAGATACACCACCGCGGCGGCCGCCGAGGCGACCGTACGAACGTGGTTCCACATGGTCCATTCGCGTACGTACGTCGGCCAGTAGGCGGTGGCCTCCGGAGTACCCGGCTCCAGTCTGGCCAGGGCGTCGTTGCGGGGCACGTTGGCGACCAGGGTCAGCCCGAACGAACCGAACAGGAACAGCGCGCTGCCCAGCAGCAGCTCCACCTTGCCCTCGTCCGGCCACAGCACGAATGTCACCACGGCGATCATCGCGCACAGCACCGCGGTCCCCGCGAACACCAGCATGAAGGCGGGGGTCACCGCGGACACGTTGATCGCGTTCATCGCGGCGGCCCCCTGCGCGGGCGGCAGCGCGGCCAGCCCGCGCATGACGAACGTCGAGAACCCGCAGAACACCCCGGCCACCACCCCGGTGCCCAGCACCCCCGCCACGATCAGTACGAAGTACGGTCCATCGATCATGTACACAACGCTCCCCCCCCCTGAACCGGGCTCACCCGGCGCTCTCCGTCACTTCAGTGCATTCCCCCGACAGAACCGCGATCATCGCCCGATGACTGAACCGCGCTCACCACCGGACACACGAGGGCCCTCGCCGGCACCCTCGCGAGCGTCAGGCTCCGTCCGCAGGTCCATCCGCCGCTCCGTCCGCCGGTCCGTCGGCGGGTCCCGTCTGCCGGTCCTGTCTGCGAGTCCGGTCCGATGACGCGGTCTGCGGGCCTGGTCCGGTTGGCCTCACCCCACGTCCGTCGCTGCCTCCCGCCACCCGAACAGCACCGTGTCCACGGCGGGCGTGATCCGCCGTCGCGCCTCGTACCGGGCCACGCCGCTCATCAGCAGCCGGTCGTACGGCGTGTCCAGATGCCGCACGGCCGCCACGACCGCCGACACCACGGCCCCCTCGGACAACGCCCGCCCCGCCGCGCTGCGCCCCACCCGGCCGCTGCCCCGCACCGACGCGTGTGCGGCGATCGCCTCCGCCCGGTCCGCCGGGCACCCGGGGAAAAGCCGCCGGATCTCCGCCGCGAACTCCTCGGCGAACCGCGCGTCCTGGACCGCCCGACGCTGTGCGTCCCGTGCCCGGCGCCGCCGCCGCGCCTCCGCGTCGGCCAGGCATCGCTCCTCCGCCCGGGCGAGAGCCGCCTCCTCGACCAGGACGCCCTGCCGCTCGTACCGGCTCCTGCGCCGGTTGAACCGGACCACCACCGCCGACAGCCCGCTCTCCTCCCTCGATCTGCGCGTCAGCGCCGTGTCGCCGCGCGGCAGGAACACCAGATGGCCCAGGTCGGCACAGTCGAGGCAGTGCGGCACCCCGTCCTCGAACACGAGCAGCGACAACGGCCCACGACGGCATGCGCCGCACTGCTTCCGCCGCAGCGGTTGGATCACGACAAGTCCGTTGTGGGACAGGTCGGTTGCGAAGCGCGCCATACCCCGTTCCTTCCCCGCGGGACCCCCGTTCTCCCGTCTGCCGCTGCCGGCCCGCGGTCGGGCGGAAGTCGACACCGACACCCGTGTGCGGTGCCGCAGCGGGGCCCCGATCCCGTCGGCGACCGCCGCGGCGAGGTCCGCGTACGACAGCCGGACGTCACCCTCGGGGACCCGCTCCCCACCGACGCGGTACCGTCCGGTCCGCGCACCACCGTCCTCCAGACGTCCGCTCGGCATGACCATCACCCGGCCGACGGCCCCGCCCCGGTACATGACGGCCCCGCCCCGGTACATATGGAGCGGTTCTGGACCTGGGCGCGTGCGCCGACGCGAACCGCCGAATCCTCGCCGGGGCGGCCACGACATCGTCCATCACCACCCGTCCGCCTGCTCGCCCGTCCGCTTGCTCGCTACTCACCCGACCGTCCGCCTACCTGCTCGATAGTCCGCTCGCCGACGCTCCGCCCCGCGGCCCCGGGCGATCACTACGGCCCTCCTGACCGCTGTAGCCGTAGCGGGTGATTCCGCGATTCGCCGGAAGCCCCGGATACAGCGGGCACCGGCGCCGGACGGCGGACGTGTTGCGGCATCGGCCGCTCCGTTGGAGGCGGGCCTGGAACCGGACCCCACGGGCGCGGGTGCACTGGCCTCGGTCGGCCCCGGTCTGCCTCGATGTGCCCGGTCGGCGCTGGTCATCAGCCCGGTCGGCGGATCGGCCCCGGAGCGCCGGGCCGCCGGTCCCGCTCCGGACGGCCCCGCGTCAGTGCGCACGCTGCCGCGCGGCATCATGGGGCCGTGCGACTCGAAGCGATCACTTGGGACCGGCTCGGCGAGCTGTTGGCGGAGCGGCTGCTCGACATGCGGCCCGCGGACGGCGGCTCCTGGCCCCGCGTCGCTTTCGACGGCGCCCCGGCCGCTCACCCGGGCGACCTCGCGGAGCGGGTCGCGCAGGCACTGCGAGTGCGTGGGCGTCCCTCGCTCGTCGTGGGCACGGAAGGGTTTCTGCGTCCGGCCTCGCTCCGGCTGGAGCACGGCCGCCGGGACGTGGAGTCGTACTACAGCGGCTGGTTCGACACCGCGGCACTGTGGCGTGAGGTCTTCGGCCCGCTCGAACCCGGCGGCGACGGCCGTGTCCTGCCCGACCTGTGGGACCCCGCGACCGACCGGGCGACCCGCAGCTCCTACGTCCAACTCCCGCCCGGCGGAATACTGTTGCTCCACGGCCCCCTCCTCCTGCGGCACTGGTTTCCTTTCGACCTGACCGTTCACCTTCTCCTCTCTCCGGCTGCCCTGCGCCGCCGTACCTCCGAGACGGACCACTGGACGCTGCCCGCCTTCGACCGGTACGCGGACGAAACCGACCCCGCGACGACGGCCGACATCCTGGTACGCGCCGACGACCCCCGGCGCCCCGCCTGGAACGGCTGATCCCGCTTCCCCCGCCGCGTCCACGGCACGCGTGGCGTCCGGTGGTCCGCGCCGCCTGCGGGTGCGGACACCTGGCCGCGCGCGGGACAATGAGTGCGCCGGGACCCAGCGGCGTTTCCCGCGCCGCGCCGGCCCATCCGGTACCGGGAGGTGCACCATGACCACTGCCGGAGACATCATGCACCGTGGCGCCCAGTGGATACCCGCCCACGAGACCCTCGACCGCGCCGCCCAGTTGATGCGCGAACTGAACGTAGGAGCGCTGCCCATCAGCGACGAGAACGATCGGCTCTGCGGCATCCTCACCGACCGTGACATCGTGGTCGGCTGCGTGGCCATCGGACACGACCCCGCCAAGATCACCGCAGGGCAGCTGGCCCACGGCACACCCCGCTGGATCGAGGCGAGCGCCGACGTCACCGAGGTGCTCCAGGAGATGCGGGAGCACCAGATCCGTCGCCTGCCTGTCATCGAGAACAAGCGCCTCGTCGGCATGATCAGCGAGGCCGACCTCGCCGAGCACCTGGAGGACGACCAGATCGCCGCCTTCACCGAGAGCGTCTACGCCCGGACCTCGCCGTCCCTCCACTGACGCCCCTGATGCCCGTCGCCGGGCGGGTCACAGCCAGCCGTTGCGCCTGAACCCGCGGTACAACGCCAGACACGCGACCGATATCACCCCGATGACCAGCGGATAGCCATATCGCCACTCCAGTTCCGGCATGTGCTTGAAGTTCATGCCGTAGACGCCGCAAACCATCGTCGGCACGGCGATGATGGCCGCCCAGGCCGTGATCTTCCGCATGTCCGAGTTCTGCGCGACGGTCACCTGCGCCAGATGGGCCTGCAGGATCGAGTTGAGCAGTTCGTCGAAAGAGGCGATCTGTTCCTTGGCCCGTATCAAGTGGTCGAGGACATCCCTGAAGTACGCCTGTATCTCCGGGTCGACCACCCGGATCGGGCGTGTGGCGAGGTCCTCGACCGGGCGGGCCAGCGGCACCACCGCCCGCTTCAGTTCCAGGAGTTCACGCTTGAGCTGGTAGATCCGCCCGGGGTCGGCCCGCGCCCCGTTCTCCGTGAACACATCCGTCTCGACCTGGTCGATGTCGGACTGCACGGCGTCGGTGACGTTCAGATACTCGTCCACCACGTGGTCCGCGATCGCGTGCAGCACCGTCGCCGGGCCCTTGGCCAGCTGTCGCGGCTCCGACTCCAGCTCCTCACGCAGCGGCCCCAGCGAGCCGTGCCGGCCATGCCGGACCGTGATCACGAAGTCCTGGCCGAGGAACACCATGATCTCGCCGGTGTCCACGACCTCGCTGGTCGCCGTCAGCTCCTCGTGCTCCACGTAGCAGACCGTCTTGAACACCGCGAACAGCGTCTCGCCGTACCGTTCGAGCTTCGGGCGCTGATGGGCCTCCACCGCGTCCTCGACCGCCAGCGGGTGCAGGTCGAACAGCTCGGCGATGCCCGCGAACTCGTCGTCCGTCGGCTCGTGCAACCCGAGCCAGACGAACCCGTCCCCGTTCTTGCGCACCCGCTCCACGGTGTCCACCAGGTCGCCACAGCCGGGGATCCGGATGCCGTCCCGGTACGTCACACAGTTGACCACCGAGGAGCCCAGGGGCGAGCGGGCGGGATGGCTCAGGTCGACGCGTGGGCGGCGCCGGGCCAGCCGCGCCACCTTGCGCAGACCACCGACCCTGCTCAGGTCCTTGACCTTGCGCAGATTTCCTGCCATGGACATGTGGATCCCCCCTGCATGGAACTTCTCGTGCCGTGCTGCCGCGTCTTGGTCAGAGAGTCTGCCAGCCCGGCGCAATGTGCGGGCAAGCCTGTGGGAACGAACTGTTCCGTTTGGTTCCCGGCTGTGGACAAGTCGTCTCCCAGCTGTGAACCAGCCGTTCCGCCCGCCACGCCCGCCACGCCCGCCACGCCCGCCACGCCCGCCACGCCCGCCACGCCCGCCACGGCCGCCACGGCCGCCACGGCCGCCACGGCCGCCACGGCCGCCACGGCCGCCACGGCCGCCACGGCCGCCACGGCCGCCACGGCCGACTCGTCGAGCCGGAGCGTCGCCCGTCCCCGGCAGGTGGGACAACTGGGATGATCGCGGCATGACGCGATCCGACGGGTATCTCCTCGACAACCAGCAGACCGAGGCGGGGCAGCGCTTCGACGCCTTCGCCACCCTCTTCGACCCCACCACCTTCCGGCACCTGTCCGATTTCGGGCTGGGAGCCGGCTGGCGCTGCTGGGAGGTCGGCGCCGGCGGTACCTCCGTGGTGTCCTGGCTGGCCAAGAAGGTCGGCCCGACAGGCACGGTCCTCGCGACCGACATCGACACCTCGCTCCTCACCGAGGTCTCCCGCGCGCCGGTCGAGGTGCGCGTCCACGACGTCGGCGCGGAGGAGCCGCCCGGAGAGGGCTTCGACCTCGTGCACGCCCGGCTCGTCCTCGTCCACGTCCCGGACCGGGAGCGGGCGCTGCGCTCGATGGTCCAGGCGCTGCGGCCCGGCGGGCGGCTTCTGATCGAGGACGCCGATCCGGCCCTCCAGCCGCTCATCTGCCCGGACGAGTCCGGTCCCGAGCAGCAGGTGGCCAACCGGCTGCGGAAGGGCTTCCGCAGCCTGCTCGCCGAGCGCGGCGCCGATCTGGCCTACGGCCGCACGCTGCCACGCCTGCTGCGCGAGTCCGGCCTGCACGAGGTGCAGGCCGACGCGTACTTCCCGCTCACTTCGCCCGCCTGCGCGGCCCTGGAGTCCGCCACCGTGCGGCAGATCCGGGACCGGCTCGTCACCGCGGGACTCGCCACCGACGAGGACATCGATCAGCACCTCGCCAACGTCGCCGGCGGCGGCATGGATCTGGCGACGGCGCCGATGATCTCGGCATGGGGCCGCAAGGCGTGAGCCGCGGTCCGTCGCCCGGGCGCGGTCATGTCCGTGCCGGTGGCCGGCCGCCCACCAGCTCCACCGCCTGGGCGCCCGCCCGGCATCCCTGCGCCGCAGCGTCCTCGGCGCCCGCGCCCGCGACGAGAGCGGCCAGGAAGGCGCCCGTGAACGCGTCGCCCGCGCCCGTCGTGTCCCGGGGCGTCGCGGGTACGGCGGGTACGCGGGCGACGACGCCGCCGGACCGGGCCAGCAGCGCCCCGTCGGCGCCCTGCTTGGCGACCACCAGCGGAACGAAGCGGCTCAGCGTGGCCGCGGCGTCCGCCGGATCAGACAGTCCGGTCAGCAGGCACGCCTCGTCCCGGCTGGGCAGCAGAACGTCCAGCCCCTCGGCGAACGCCAGGAAACGTTCCGTCCCCAGGGCCCGGAGGAATCCCGTCGACGCCGGGTCAAGGCTCACCGGCACGCCCTGCGCGTGTGCCGCCCGCAGCGCCACCGCCGCCAGCGCCCGGCTCGGCTCCGAGAACAGCAGATAGCCGGACAGGTGAAGCCGGGCGACCCCGTCGAGCAGGGTGTCCGACCAGTCCGCGGGTTCGAGCCGTAACGACGCACCGCTGTCCGTGAGGAAGGTGCGTTCGGCTGCGGCGTCCATGTCCACCAGGCAGATTACCGTCGCGGTCGCCGCCTCCGCGTCGTGCACGAGCCGCGGGCGCACTCCGGCAGCCAGCAGCTCCCGCGTCTGCCACTCCGCGGTGTCCGCCCCCACCCGGCCCAGCAGCCGCACGTCGGAGCAGCCTGCGTCGGCAGCCCAGCAGGCCACGTTGGCGCCCGCGCCGCCGGGCAGCGTCCGGATCACGGCCGCCGTGTCGGTGCCGGGTGCGAGCGGTCCCCGGTGCCGTGCGACGACATCGGTGACGACGTCACCGACGACCAGCAGTGCTCCCGCCCGGCCGGCGCTCACCCCCGGGCCCACGCCGCGGCGATCCGCGCGGCGAGCCGCACATTGCCACGGACGGCCGCCAGGTTGGCGCTCAACGAGGCACCGTCGGTGTGCCGGACCAGGTAGTCCAGCAGGAACGGCGTGACCGCCTGGCCTGCGATCCCCTCCGCCTCGCACGCGCGCAGCGCTTCGGCGAGCACCCGCGCGTGCAGGGCGGGATCCAGTTGCTCCTCCGCGGGCACGGGGTTCGCGACGATCAACGCCGACTCCGGCCCGTCCAACGAGTCCTGGGCCCGCATGACCCGAGCCACCTCTTGCGGGCTGTGCAGCGTCCAGTCGACGGGATGTCCGGAATCGGACAGATAGAAACCGGGGAAACGGTCCGTGCCGTACCCGGCGACCGCGACGCCCAGTGTCTCCAGACGCTGCAAGGTGGCCGGAACGTCCAGGATCGACTTCACCCCTGCGCACACCACGGTGATCCGCGTCCGCGCCAGCAGACCCAGGTCCGCGGACTCGTCCTGCGTCACCGTCCACTGCCGGTGCACGCCGCCGAGCCCGCCTGTCGCGAACACCCGGACGCCGGCCAGGGCCGCCAGCAGCGCGGTCGCCGACACCGTGGTCGCCCCGCTCGCCCCCGCCGCCACGGCGAGCGGCAGGTCGCGATGGCCCAGCTTGCGGATGCCCTCCTCGTTCGCGACGCGCTCCAACTGCTCCTTGTCCAGGCCCACATGCGGCCGCCCGTCCAGCACGGCGACGGTCGCGGGCACCGCTCCCTCCCGCCGGACCGCCTCCTCCAGCTCCTGCGCCACCCGCAGATTGCGCGGACGTGGCAACCCGTGCGCGATGATCGTGGACTCCAGGGCCACCACGGCGCGACGCGCGTCGATCGCCTCCTGTACTTCCCGCGACACCACCAGCACCACGCGTCCGCCTCCTGCCGCTCGGTTCTCCCTCATACCTGGCGATCCGCGTCCCGGGACAAACGCATGCGAGCCCAGGAACCACGAACCACGGCCGGAAAGCGCCCCGGAACCTTCAGAACAGAGGTTCGGGCAGCACGCCCTCCAGGGCGAGCAGCTTCCGCTTCGTCTCCAGCCCGCCCCCGAAGCCGCCGATGCCACCGTCGCTCTCCACGACACGATGACAGGGCACGACGACGGGCAGCGGATTCGAGCCCATGGCCACGCCCACCGCCTGCGCCGCGCCCGGCTGGCCGACCCGCCCGGCCAGGTCGCCGTACCCGACGACCGTGCCGTAGGGGACGCCGGACGCCAGCTCGCGCAGCACCTGCCGGTTGAACCCAGAGACCAGCGACCAGTCCAGCGGCAACCGGAAATCGTGCCGCTTCCCCGCGAAGTAGTCGACGACCTGCCGTATCGCCTCGGTCAGCAGCGGCGAGCCGGGATCCTCGACGGGCTCGCCGCCCAACCGGGTCGCGAGCCGCTCCAAGGCCCGGTCACGCATGGCGTCGGTGGCGTGGAAGACGACGTTGACCAGGCCGTCGCGGGTCGCCGCCAGCAGCAACGGACCGATGTCGGTGGCCACGACGGCCCACACGACCCGCTGCTCGCACTGCCCATGGCTGTCCATGCGCCAACCGTACGGCCCGCCACTGACAACGCCATGTCGTCGGCCCGCCGGGCCCCCGCTCCGCGGCGTGGGGCTCAGAACTCGGGCTCAGAGCGCGCTCAGCGCCTCCCGCACCAGGTCGGGTTCGTTGGTGATGACGCCGTCGACGCCGTAGGAGGCGGCCTTCCGCGCGGTGGGAGCGTCGTTCACGGTCCAGGTGAACACCCCCAGCGGCCTGCCGTGCGGCCCGTCGCAGGCGTGCACGGCGGCGACGTAGCCGCTGGAAACGGATCGGTAGGCGGGGTTGATCAGGTCCGTGAAGCCCGCGTACGCGGGCAGCTCGGCCACCGGCGGCGCACCCAGGTAACCCGTCGTGAGGCCCGGCCTCAGGTCGTGGACGATCCGCAGGCTGTCCGCGCTGAAGCTCTGCACGACGAGTCGGCCGGCGTGCCGTGGGTCGAGCCAGCCCTCGTTGCCGAGGAGTTTGAGGATCTCCCGTTCGATCCCCGGGTACAGCTCGGGGCTCTTGATCTCCAGGAGCAGCTTCTCGTGGTCGTGCTCGACCCGGCGCATGTACTCCTTGAGCGTCGGCACGCGCGTGCCCGCGTACGCGGGTTTGAACCAGCTGCCCGCGTCCAGGCGGGCGATCTCGGCCGCGGTGAAGTCCTTCACCTTCCAGGGGGCCCGGCCGGGGAACACCTCCTCGGCGTTCGTGGTCCGCGTCAGGCTGTCGTCGTGGAGGACGACCAGTTCGCCGTCCCTGGTCTGCTGCACGTCGTTCTCGACCCAGGTGAAGCCCCTTCGGGCCGCCTCGTCGACGGCGGGCAGGGTGTTCTCCGGCGCGTAGGCGGAGGCTCCCCGGTGGGCGACGACCGTGACCTGGCCGCCGACGCCGCCGGCCCGTGCGCCGAGGGCGAGGGTGACCAGGGCGGCGGCCGCCAGAAGCGCGGTGGTCGTGGCGGCAATCGCGCGCACGCGCATGCGTACTCCTCACGTCCTGCGAAGTCGGGTGAATGCGGATGAGCACGAACGGCTCCGAGTACGGAAAGCATCGGACGGACAGCACAGAGTAGGTGGTGACGGGGTACGCGATGAGCACAGTTTGAACGGAGTTGCCCGCGGGCGCTCACTGATGCCGCACAAGTGGGGCAAGGGCGTGTTTCTTTGCCGGAAAATCGTTCGACCGTTCCGATGGGGGTCATACTCTCTGCGAAACCCTGATCGCCCGCGCGGTCCTGGGACGGGGGCACGGTTCGGGTATTCCGGGACTCAAGAGGGCGGGAGGGCAGCCGGGCATGCAGGGCACGGTCGAGGAATTCAGTTACGGGGCCGTCACCCCGTTGGTGGGCTTCGTGATGGCCTGCCTCGGTGCCGCGCTCGGACTGCGCTGCACCGCCAGGTCCCCGCTGGTGTCGCACTCCAGGCGGCCCGCCTGGCTCGCCCTGGGCTCGGCCGCCATCGGCTCCGGCATCTGGACCATGCACTTCGTCGCCATGATGGGGTTCACCGTGGCGGAGGCGCCGGTCGGCTTCGACATACCGATCACCTTCGCGAGCCTCGGCATCGCCATCGTCATGGTGGGCGTCGGCATCTTCATCGTCGGCTACCGCGGGGCCACCGGAACGGCACTGTTCACCGGCGGAACGATCACCGGGTTGGGCGTCGCCTCGATGCACTACCTCGGCATGGCGGGCATACGCCTGGACGGAAGACTGACGTACAGCACCTTCACCGTCGTCGCCTCCGTGGTGATAGCGGTCGTGGCCGCCACGGCCGCGCTGTGGGCGGCGGGACAGACCCGCGGTTTCCTGTGGAGCGTGGGCGCGAGCCTCGTCATGGGGCTCGCGGTCAGCGGCATGCACTACACCGGAATGGCCGCCCTCACCGTCCATCTGCACGGCACCGCGGCCGCCACCGGCGACTCCTCGCCCGCCGCCACGCTCGCGCCCATGCTGATCGGCCCCCTCGTCTTCCTCGTCCTCGCCGGCGCCGTCGTGATCTTCGACCCGCTGATGATCGCGGGCAGGCCCGTCCAGGCCCCGCAGGAGCGCAAACCGGGCATCCCGGCCGCCGCCGTCGCCCCGCACCCGCGCCGCCGCCCGGAGGTCACGGCCGGTCCGCCGCGGATCGGCCAGGGGGCTCACCCAGCGCACCACCACGGCTCACGCACCCCGCAGAACCGGTGAGCGGAGCCCGTTGTCAGTGCGGGGTCGTACGGTGGATGACATGCGGCCCGTTTCCCACATCGAACGCACGGTGGCGCCCTTCGAGGTCGTCAGCCCCTACCGGCCCAGCGGCGACCAGCCGACGGCCATCGCCGAGCTGGCCAAGCGCATCGAGGCAGGTGAGAAGGACGTCGTCCTGCTGGGCGCGACCGGCACCGGCAAGTCAGCCACCACGGCGTGGATGATCGAGCAGCTCCAGCGCCCCACGCTGGTGATGGCGCCGAACAAGACGCTGGCCGCGCAGCTGGCCAACGAGTTCCGCGAGCTGCTCCCGAACAACGCGGTCGAGTACTTCGTCTCGTACTACGACTACTACCAGCCCGAGGCATACGTCCCGCAGTCGGACACTTACATCGAGAAGGACTCCTCGATCAACGAGGAGGTGGAGCGCCTGCGGCACTCCGCCACCAACTCGCTGCTCACCCGCCGCGACGTCGTCGTGGTCGCCTCGGTCTCCTGCATCTACGGCCTCGGTACGCCCCAGGAGTACGTGGACCGGATGGTCCCCCTCAAGGTGGGCGACGAGATCGACCGCGACGAGCTGCTGCGCCGCTTCGTGGACATCCAGTACACGCGCAACGACCTGGCGTTCACCCGCGGTACCTTCCGCGTCCGCGGCGACACCATCGAGATCTTCCCTGTGTACGAGGAACTCGCCGTCCGCATCGAGATGTTCGGCGACGAGATCGAGGCACTGTCCACGCTCCACCCCCTCACCGGAGAGATCATCAGCGACGACGAGCAGCTGTACGTCTTCCCGGCGTCCCACTACATCGCGGGGCCCGAGCGCATGGAGCGGGCCGTCAACGACATCGAGAAGGAACTGGCCGAGCGTCTCGCCGAGCTGGAGAAGCAGGGCAAGCTCCTGGAAGCCCAGCGCCTGCGGATGCGCACTGGGTACGACATCGAGATGCTCCGCCAGATCGGCAGCTGCTCCGGTGTGGAGAACTACTCGATGCACTTCGACGGCCGCCTGCCCGGCTCGCCGCCCAACACCCTGCTCGACTACTTCCCGGACGACTTCCTCCTCGTCATCGACGAGTCGCACAACACCGTCCCGCAGATCGGCGCCATGTACGAGGGCGACGCGTCCCGCAAGCGCACCCTCGTCGACCACGGCTTCCGGCTGCCGTCCGCCCTGGACAACCGGCCCCTGAAGTGGGAGGAGTTCCAGGAGCGGATCGACCAGACCGTCTACCTGTCCGCCACCCCGGGCAAGTACGAGCTGTCGCGAGCCGACGGCGTCGTCGAGCAGATCATCCGCCCCACCGGCCTCATCGACCCGGAGGTCGTCGTCAAGCCCACCGAGGGCCAGATCGACGACCTGGTGCACGAGATCCGCCGGCGCACCGAGAAGGACGAACGCGTTCTGGTCACCACGCTCACCAAGAAGATGGCCGAGGACCTCACGGACTACTTCCTGGAACTGGGCATCCAGGTTCGCTACCTGCACAGTGACGTCGACACCCTGCGCCGCGTGGAGCTGCTGCGTGAACTGCGCTCCGGCGAGTTCGACGTCCTGGTCGGCATCAACCTGCTGCGTGAAGGGCTCGACCTGCCCGAGGTGTCCCTCGTGGCGATCCTCGACGCCGACAAGGAGGGCTTCCTGCGCTCCGGTACATCGCTGATCCAGACCATCGGCCGCGCGGCACGCAACGTCTCCGGCCAGGTCCATATGTACGCGGACAAGGTCACCCCGGCGATGGAGCGGGCCATCGACGAGACCAACAGGCGCCGGGAGAAGCAGATCGCCTACAACACGGCCAACGGCATCGACCCGCAGCCGCTGCGCAAGAAGATCAACGACATCGTCGCGCAGATCGCCCGGGAAGAGGTCGACACCGAGCAACTGCTCGGCACCGGCTACCGCAAGGCGAAGGACGGCAGAGGTGCCAAGGCCCCGGTCCCCTCGCTCGGCGACAAGGCGGCCAAGGGCGCCAAGTCGGCCAAGGGCAAGGGCAAGGCCAAGGAGACGGTGCCGACGGACCGCCCGGCCGCCGAACTCGCCGAGCAGATCGAGGAGATGACGGAGCGCATGCGGGCCGCCGCCGCGGACCTGCAGTTCGAGATCGCGGCCCGGCTGCGTGACGAGGTCTCCGAGATGAAGAAGGAACTGCGCCAGATGCGGGAGGCGGGGCTGGCCTGAGCGCCGAGACGGGTCCCGAACCCCGGTATGGGTGCAGAGTGTTGCAACACCGACACAAAGCGCGGACCGGGGTTCGGCACTGTCAGTGGCGCTGCATAGGGTTCTGGTCAACCGCGGGTACCGCGGCAGCAGGGGAACGCCGAGAGGGGAAACAGCCGTGACCGTCAACTTGAGCAAGGGACAGGCCATCAGCCTGGAGAAGAAGGACGGGGGCACTCTCGCGGCGGTGCGGATGGGACTCGGCTGGCAGGCGGCCCCGCGGCGTGGCCTGTTCGGTTCGCGTACCCGGGAGATCGACCTGGACGCCTCCGCCGTGCTGTTCGCCGGCCAGGAGCCCGTCGACGTCGTCTTCTTCCGCCACCTGGTGAGCGACGACGGTTCGGTGCGGCACACCGGCGACAACCTCGTCGGCGGTGCCGGCCAGGGTGGCGACGACGAATCGATCCTCGTCGACCTGCAACGAGTGCCCGTCCACATCGATCAGATCGTCTTCACGGTGAACTCCTTCACGGGCCAGACCTTCCAGGAAGTGCAGAACGCGTTCTGCCGCCTCGTCGACGAGACCAACGGCCAGGAACTCGCCCGCTACACGCTGGCCGGCGGCGGCGCCTACACCGCGCAGATCATGGCCAAGGTGCACCGTTCCGGCGGGGGCTGGACGATGACCGCCCTCGGCACCCCGGCCAACGGCCGTACCTTCCAGGACCTGATGCCGACGATCCAGACGCATCTGTAGGACGACCGCGGCAGCGGAGAGCGGCGCACGACACCAGGACACAGGGGGAAGGCGATGACGGCCGAACTGGTGCGGGGGCAGAATCACCCGCTGTCCCGGGCCCGGCTCGAGATCCGGGTCTCGGCAGGGGTTCCGGTCATGGCGGGCGCCGTGCTCGGCGACGTGAACGGCCGGGTGCGCGGCGACGGGGGTGTCGCCCACCTGGGCGCGCCCACGCTGCCGGGCATCGAGGTGTCCCGTCAGGCTGCCGCCGACCACCGGTTCGCCGTGGACCTGGCGGCCGTTCCCGAGGCTGTGCACCGGGTCAGCGTGCTGCTCGCCCTGCCGTCCGGCGTGGGTGGGCCGCTGCGCTTCGGCGGCGTCACCGCCCCGAGAGCGGCGGTCACCGGCCTCGACGGCACGGAGATCGCCCGCTACACCCTGACCGGCCTGGACGCCGAGTCGGCCGTCGTCGCGCTGGAGCTGTACCGCAGACAGGGCGCCTGGAAGGTGCGCGCCGTCGGACAGGGGTACGCGGGCGGCCTCGCCGCGCTCTTCACCGATCTGGGCGTACCCCGGGCCGACGAACTCGCGAGCGGCATCCAGGAGGCGGTGGCCCGGGGTTCGGCCCGGTCGGTCGCGGCACCGCCGCCGCGCCCGGCGGACGGCGATCGCACCCGCCGGGCATCGGCGCCCGCGGCCGGCACCGACCAGCCGGGCTCCGCGTCCCGGGCCGCCACCGGACCGGCCGCGCCGCGCCCCGCCCATCCGTACGAGGCACCGAGCGCCCGCCCGGCGCCGGGCGGGCCGGGGGATTACCGGCACGAAGGCGGAACGACGGGCGCGGCGCAGCCGCCTGCGGACGGCGGCGGCCCGATCGACTACACCCACCCGGACCGAAGACACGCGACGCCACCCCCGCCTCCACGGCAGGCGCCGCCCGTTCCGCCGGGCTCGCCCGCACCACCGATCGCCGGCGACGCGGCCGGCTGGTCCCTGGAGGAGCGGCTGTACAACCAGGTCTGGGGCATGTTCGAGGATCTGGCCCGGACGACGGCCGCCTACCGCAGCGCGGTCGACTTCGCGGACTTTCGGATGGAGAAGGAGCTGGACCAGATCCTCGCCGACCCGCGCAGCAGACTCGGCTCGGCCGGTGACGCCGCGCGGGAGGCGGCCCGTGCCAAGCGTGCTCAGCTCGTCGACCAGGCCGCGGCGGCCCTCGACCGTGACCTGGCCCAGCTCACCGCCGAGGCCGAGGTCGTCGAACCCGCGCTCCCGCCGGCGTACGCCCGTTGGGACAACCCCGTCTGGCACGGCTACCGGGTACCTACGGAGTCCCCGATGGCCCTGAGGCTGGGCGACCTCCATCTGCCGGAGAGCCCGGCGCTGCGCATACCGTTGCTGGTCCGCCTGCCCCTGGAGCGGGGCGTGTGGATCGACAGCGGGGCCGTGCCGGGGGAGAGCTTGTTCCTGGACGCCACCGAGCTGCGGCAGCGGGCGATGGAGGCGGCGGTGGCGGTCGCGGCCCGGATGCTCGCCGCGCATCCCGCGGGCGAGGTCGCCGTCCACGTGATCGATCCGGCGGGTTCGGCAGCCCGGACTCTCGCACCGCTGGTTCGGGCCGGTGTGCCGGCCGATCCGCCCGCCGCCGGTGCGGCGGGCGTGACGCAGGTCCTGGGTCAACTCGCCCAGCGCGTCGACCTGGTGCAGATGGCGCTGCGTGGGGGCGCCGCCGATGCGCTGCCGCCGGGCCTCGACGCCGCCCAGCACCTGCTGATCGTCAACGACTTTCCGCACGGATTCGACGACCGGGCCGTCACGGCGTTGCGCTACCTCGCCGATGAGGGTCCGTCGGTCGGTGTCCACCTGCTGATGGTCGCGGACCGTCAGGACGCCACCGCCTACGGCCCTTTGCTGGATCCGCTGTGGCGTTCGCTGATGCGACTCACGCCGGTGCCCGACGATCACCTTGCCGACCCCTGGGTCGGTCATGCCTGGACGTATGAGCCGTCGCTCGTCCCACCCGGCAGTCAGGTGCTCGACCATGTGCTCACCCAGGTGGCCATCGCCCGAACCAAGATCAAGTAAAGCCCTCTGACCAGGCAATTTGATCAATCTTTTGCCAATCGCTTTACCTTTACTTGGTGATTGGGGTACTGTTTTCCGTACGGAGGGGAGTACTCCCTGTCTGCTGCGGCGTACCCGTCAATACGGATCGGACCAGATCCCGGGGCGTCGGCCCAACCCGGGTGGAAGAGACCTCCGACAGCGACCACGCTGACTCTTTGCCGTTCACGTATCGGAGGCGCAGTGGATGTATCCGTGGCCCTGTGGGTCCTGACCATCGCGGGGCTCGCCGCCCTGATCTCGGTCGACTTCTTCATCGGCCGCAAACCCCACGACGTGTCGATCAAGGAAGCGGGCATCTGGACGGTGGTCTGGATCGCCCTGGCCGGACTCTTCGGGCTCGGCCTGCTCGTCTTCGCCGGCGGACAGCCGGCCGGCGAGTTCTTCGCGGGCTTCATCACCGAGAAATCGCTGAGCGTCGACAACCTCTTCGTCTTCGTCCTGATCATGGCGAAGTTCGCGGTGCCCTCGCAGTACCAGCAGCGGGTACTGCTCGTCGGTGTCCTCATAGCCCTGGTCCTGCGGGCCGTCTTCATTGCGGCCGGGGCCGCGATCATCGCGAGCTTCTCCTGGGTCTTCTTCCTCTTCGGTGCCTTCCTGATCTGGACCGCCTGGAAGCTGATCCAGGAGGCCATGGCGGGGGAGGAAGAGGAGGAGTACGAGGAGAACAAGCTGCTCAAAGCAGTCGAGCGCAGATTCGGCGTGGCCGACCGCTACCACGGCACCAAGCTGTGGATCCAGCAGAACGGCAAGCGCGTCATGACGCCGATGCTCGTCGTGATGCTCGCGATCGGTACGACCG
This sequence comes from Streptomyces sp. NPDC001270, assembly GCF_042896695.1. NCBI lineage: Bacteria > Bacillati > Actinomycetota > Actinomycetes > Kitasatosporales > Streptomycetaceae > Streptomyces > Streptomyces sp. NPDC001270. The sequence goes on from NZ_JBIAXM010000014.1 coordinate 218,087, forward strand.
ACGTGCTGTTCGCGCTGGACTCCATCCCCGCGATCTTCGGTCTGACGCAGGACCCGTACATCGTCTTCGCCGCCAACGCCTTCGCTCTGATGGGGCTCCGTCAGCTGTACTTCCTCATCGGCGGGCTGCTGAAGAAGCTGGTCCACCTCTCCTACGGCCTGTCCGCCATCCTCGGCTTCATCGGCGTCAAGCTGGTGCTGCACGCCCTGCACGAGTCCGGGGTGCACGTCCCGGAGATCAGCATCCCGGTCTCGCTCGCCGTGATCTGCGGTGTCCTGATCGTCACCACGATCACCAGCCTGATGGCGACCAGGAGACAGTCGGCACCCGCGGCGGCGAAATCGCCCGGCGAAGGATCGAAGAACAGCATCGACGCATGACCGGTGTGAACGCCGGGCTCCGACCTCGGTGAACGCGGAAAGAACCGGAGGCGGCGGGCGGCGCGTCACGCCCGCTGCCCGCTGCCCGCTGCCGGAGCCGCGCCCGCTGGTGAGGCTCCCTGCCCGCCCACGGGAGACCGGACAGGTTCAGGCCGACGCGCCGGACACCCCGAACCTGCGGGGCCGAGCCGCGCTCCCGCACCCCACGACCTACAGAGTCGGCTTTGCGCAGGAAAGGACCGGAATGCGAACCCTGTACGCCTCTGCAACCATCGCCGCATGATCTCTCGGCTCAGGTCGCTCACTCAGTGGACGTTCCTCGTGCCGGTGCTCGCGGTCGTCCTGCTCGTCCTCACCTGGGGCCGCAGTCTGCCCGGCGTGCTCGTCGCGCTGATGACCGTGGTCCTCGCCGGGTCCGTCCTGGCGGCCGTGCACCACGCCGAGGTGGTCGCCCACCGGGTGGGCGAACCCTTCGGCTCCCTGGTCCTCGCTGTCGCCGTCACGATCATCGAGGTCGCCCTGATCGTCACCCTCATGGTCGACGGTGGTGACAAGAGTTCAACGCTGGCCCGGGACACCGTCTTCGCCGCGGTGATGATCACCTGTAACGGAGTGGTGGGCCTCTCCCTCCTCGTCGGTTCACTGCGCCACGGCACCGCAGTCTTCAACCCGGAGGGCACCGGTGCCGCCCTTGCCACGGTCGCGACCCTGGCGACCCTCAGCCTGGTGCTGCCGACCTTCACCACCAGCAGACCGGGCCCCGAGTTCTCCGGTGTGCAACTGACCTTCGCGGCACTTTCCTCGCTGATTCTCTACGGACTGTTCGTGGCCACGCAGACCGTCCGGCACCGTGACTACTTCCTGCCGATCACCCGCCACGGCGAGGTGATCTCCGCGGAAGACCATGCGGAGGCGCCCTCGGTGCGCACGGCCCGGACCAGCCTCGGCTTTCTGGGCCTGGCCCTGGTCGGCGTGGTCGGTCTCGCCAAGGGCGTGTCACCGACCATCGAGTCCGGTGTGGCGGCCGCCGGCCTGCACCACGCCGTCGTCGGCGTGATCATCGCACTGCTCGTACTGCTTCCCGAGACCATCGCCGCGCTCCGCTCCGCCCGTCGCGACCGGGTGCAGACCAGCCTCAACCTCGCCCTCGGCTCGGCGATGGCCAGCATCGGGCTGACCATCCCGGCCGTCGCCCTCGCCTCCGTCTGGCTCTCCGGACCGCTGCTCCTCGGCCTCGGTGCCACCCACATGCTGTTGCTCGCCCTGACCGTGGTCGTCAGCTCCCTGACCGTCGTGCCGGGCCGGGCCACGCCCCTGCAGGGCGGGGTGCACCTGGTGCTGTTCGCGGCGTATCTGGAACTGGCGATCAACCCGTGACCGGCTCGGCCGCCGCCGCGGGCACCGGACGGGTCTCCGGCAGCAGGGCGAAGCACCCGAGGCTGAGCAGTGCCACCCCGGTCAGATAGGCGCCCACGCCCCAGGGCACGCGTCCCGAGTTCTCGGCGAGCGCAGTCGCCACGATCGGCGTGAGCGCACCCCCGAGGACACCGCCGAGGTTGTAGCCCACCGCGGCTCCGGTGCAGCGCAGCCGGGCCTCGTACAACTCCGGCAGGTAGGCGGCGATCACCGCGAACATGGTGATGAACGCGACCAGCGCGCCGAGGAAGGCGAGGAAGATGAGCAGCGGCTCGCCGGTGGCCAGGAGCGCGACCATGGGAAACATCCACAGGGCGGCGGCGGCGCATCCGGTCAGGCACATGGACCGCCGCCCGTAGCGGTCGCCGAGCAGGGCCATCAGGGGGGTCAGCGCCCCCTTGACCACCACGGCGGCCATGACGCAGGTCAGCATGACGGTACTGCTCACCCCGAGCCGCTCCGTCCCGTAGGCGAGGGACCACGTGGTCACGGCGTAGAACACGGCGTACCCCACCGCGAGCGCCCCCGCCGTCAGCAGGACCAGCCGCCAGTGGTGCCGGAAGACGTCGAGGAGCGGTACGCGCGCGTGCTCCTCGATGTCCAGGAACCGGGGGCTTTCGGCGAGTGACGACCGCAGCCACAGTCCCCCCAGGGCGAGCAGCCCGGCACCCCAGAACGGCACTCGCCAGCCCCATTGCGCGAACTGGGCATCGGACAGCGACGTCGACAGCGCGAGCATCACGCCGTTGGCGAGTGTGAAGCCCAGCGAGGGTCCCACCTGGGGAAAACTCGACCACAGGACGCGCCGCTCGGGCGGTGCGTGCTCCGCGGTCAGCAGTACTGCCCCGCCCCACTCCCCGCCGAGCCCCAGCCCCTGCAGGAAGCGCAGCAGGAGCAGCAGCACCGGAGCGGCCACCCCGATCGTCGAGTAGGTCGGCAGACATCCCACCGCGACCGTCGACACGCCGGTGAGCAGCAGCGAGAGGATGAGGACCGGCCGCCGGCCCCGACGGTCTCCCATGTGCCCGAACAGCACGGATCCCAACGGCCGGGCCACGAACCCGACGCCGAACGTCGCGAAGGCCGCCAGCGTGCCCGCCAGCGGCGAGAACGTAGGGAAGAACAGCGGGCCGATGACGAGGGCCGCCGCCGTCCCGTAGACGAAGAAGTCGTAGAACTCGATCGCGCTCCCGACGAGTGAGGCGGCAGCGAGCCGCAGCATGGAAGGTGCCTTGACGGTGCGTACATCGTGCATGCCGCGTCAACTACCCACAGTGACAGGCGGTTACGGGGGCGCGCGGAGGTGAGGCGTGCGTCAGTAGGTGACTGTGATGCGCCGGGCCGGGCCGTCGACGCGAATCATTCCTCCATGAGGGAGCACGAACTGAGGGTCGGTGTGGCCGAAGTCGACGTCGAAGACGACCGGCATGTCCGGGGCGTACGCCCGCAGCGCACGGCACACAGCCTCGCGCTGTTCCGCGACATGACGCGCCGCCTCCTGCGGGCTGTTGGGCCGCTGCAACGACCAGGCTCTGGCGCGGCCCATCAGCAGGGCGGAGAACCGTTGCAGCAGACCGCGCTCGCCGAAGTTCCGCAGGGTGCGGAACACCTCCGTGCCGCTGGGCAGGTCCTCGGAGGTCTCCAGGAGCAGCACCCCGCCGTCGTACTCCGAGAGGTCGTGCGCGATCTCCCGGTCGGCCATCAGCAGCCAGCCCAGGATCTCCAGGTTCCCGCCCCAGCCGCGGCCCTCGACCACCTGACCGGCGTTCAGCCACGTCCATCCGGTGCCGGGACGGGTGGCCGGCTCCGCGTCGAAGGTGGCCGGGTCGGCCCAGTCGCCGTTGACATCCGTCCAGCGCTCGGCGGGCCGCAGCTCGTACGCCCCGGACGTGAACAGCGCGGCCCTCAGGGACTCCGCGGTCTGCGGGTGCATGGCGCCGGGCCGGCCCAGCTCGCACATCACCGTTGCCCCGTGGTAGCCGACGATCCCGGTGTTGTACAGGAACATGAGCAGGTTGGTGTTGTCGCTCATCCCGAAGAACGGCTTCGGGTGAGCCCGGATCAGTTCCCGGTCCAGCAGCGGAAGCACGGTGATCTGGTCGTCGCCGCCGATTGAGGCGATGACCGCCCTGATGTCCGGGTCGGCGAAGGCGGCGTGGATGTCGTCGGCCCGCTCCTGGGGCGTCGCGCCCATCTTCCGGGTCGTCGGATACTCGACCGGCTCAAGTCCGTAGTCCTCACGCAGCCGTTCCAGCCCCAGCTCGAACGGGCGCGGGAACAGCCCCGGGAGGCCGGCCGAGGGCGAGACCACCGCGATGCGGTCGCCGGGCGAGGGCTTCGGGGGGTACGCGATGGTGGGCATGCCGCGAGAGTAGGGCCGGCAGCGGCGCGGGCGCACCGTGATAAACCGGTCCGAGCGGCGGTCGCCGTCGCACCGCCCACCCCGACGGACCGGAGGAACCGTGCCCCGCACCCTGGCCAACGCCCCGATCATGATCCTCAACGGGCCCAATCTGAACCTTCTTGGCCGGCGCCAGCCCGAGATCTACGGCTCCGACACGCTGGCCGACATCGAGGCCCTGTGTGCCAAGGCCGCGGGGGCGCACGGCGGCACGGTGGACTTCCGGCAGTCCAACCACGAGGGCGAACTGGTCGACTGGATCCACGAGGCCCGGCTCGGCCACTGCGGGATCGTCATCAACCCGGCTGCCTACTCGCACACGTCCATCGCGATCCTGGACGCGCTCAACGCCTGCGACGGCCTGCCCGTGGTGGAGGTCCACATCTCCAACATCCACAAGCGCGAATCGTTCCGTCACCACTCGTACGTCTCCCTGCGTGCGGACGGCGTCATCGCCGGGTGCGGCGTACAGGGGTACGTGTTCGGCGTGGAGCGGGTCGTCGCGCTGGCGGGCGCGGCACAGGCCGACGCATAGGTTTGAAAGCCGGCCGGCGTCTTAATACGGTCGAAAACTCGGACCGTCTCCTTCTTGGCGGACACCGATTCCTTGAGGACACCGACCGGTGTTCCGAAGCCGTCTCTCAAGGCGACCGGTGTCCTGAAGAAGGCCGAAGGATCAAAGGCGGCCCGCCTCCACGATCCGCCGCAGGAAACGCCGGGTGCGCTCCTGCCGCGGGTCCTCGAAGACCTGCTCGGCGGTGCCCCGCTCCAGCACGACACCTCCGTCCAGAAAACAGACCTGGTCGGCCACGTCCCGGGCGAAGCCCATCTCGTGCGTCGCGAGCACCATCGTCATCCCGTCGTCCTTCAGGTCCCGGACCACGGTGAGCACCTCGCCCACCAGTTCGGGATCGAGGGCCGCGGTGATCTCGTCGAGCAGCAGCAGCCGTGGACGCACCGCCAGGGCGCGAACGATCGCCACGCGCTGTTGCTGGCCGCCGCTCAGCCGGTCCGGGTACGCCCGCGCCTTGTCGCCCAGACCGAGCCGCTCCAGCAGCTCTCCGGCGCGCTCCTCCGCCTCCGCGCGCGACACCCCGTGCACCCGGCGTGGCGCGAGCGTGATGTTGTCCAGCACCGTCATATGCGGAAAGAGGTTGTACGCCTGGAAGACCACGCCGATCCGGCGCCGTACCGCGTCCTGGTCGACCCGGGGGTCGGTGATCTCCTCGCCGTCCAGCCAGATCGCCCCGTCGTCGATCTCCTCCAAGAGGTTGGCGCAGCGCAGCAGCGTGGACTTGCCGGAGCCGGAGGTGCCGATCAGCGCCGTCACGGTGTGCGGGGCGACCTCCAGGTCCACGTCCCGCAGGACGACCGAGCCGCCGAAGGTCTTGCGGACGGACTCCATCCGCAGCACGGGGGAGCCGTCCGTCGGCGATGTGCTCATATCGTGCCTCCCTGGGTCCGCTGCCGGTCCATCCGGGCCGTCACCCAGTCCGTGAAGCGGGTCATCGGAATGGTCAGCGCGACGAAGAGCAGTCCCGCGACGATGTACGGCGTGTAGTTCAGGCTGCGGCCCACGATGATGTCCGCGGCCCGCACGGCGTCCACCGCGCCGCCGATGGAGACGAGACCGGTGTCCTTCTGGAGCGACACGAGATCGTTGAGCAGCGGCGGTACCTGGCGGCGCACGGCCTGCGGCAGCACCACGTGGCGCAGCGCCTGCCGGTTGGTGAGACCGAGCGAGCGGGCGGCGGCCCGCTGCGAGGGGTGCACGGACTCGATGCCGGCGCGGAACACCTCGGCGACGTACGCCGAATACGTCAGTGTCAGCGCCGTACCGCCCAGCAGGACCGGGTCGACCGTCACGCCTTGGAGGCGCAGCGCAGGGACGCCGAGCACCACGATCATCAGATTGATGATCAGCGGCAGCCCGCGGAAGAAATCGGTGTACGCGGCGGCCAGTACCCGCAACGGGAAGAACACCGGGCCGCGCAGCGTACGCGCGACGGCGATCAGCATGCCGAGGACCAGGACGGCGACGCCGCAGACGAGCAGCAGCCGGACGTTCAGCCACAGCCCTTCGAGGACCTTGGGGAACGCCTCGCGCGCGTACTGCCCGTCGAAGAACGTCTCCTTGGTGCGCGGCCAGCCGGGCGCGTTGACGACGATCAGATACAGGACGGCACCCGTGGCCAGCGTCGACAGTGCCGCGACGGCCGTGGCGCGCCGCGCCCGGACCCGCTTGTGGCGCTCACGGTCGAGCCGCCGCTGTGAAGGGACGTAGGCGTTGGCGGCGGCATCCGTGCCGCCACCGGAGCGGTCGTCGTCCGCGTCCTCCCGGCCGGACCGGTCGTTCGGGACGGTCACTTGAGCACCGGTGCGTCGACCGCGTCGGACAGCCACTGCGTCTCGATCGCGGCGAGCGTGCCGTTCTCGCGCAGCACGTCGACGGCCTGGGTCACGCACGGGGTCAGCGCGCTGCCCTTGTCGAGGGCAAGGCCGAACTGCTCGGGCGTATCGCCCTGGTTCTCGAACTGGCCGACAATCTCGGCATTCGTGATCTCGGCGGCCGTGATGTAGAAGGCGGTCGGCAGGTCGGTGACGACGGCGTCGACCTGACCGTTCTTCAGCGCGGACTTGGCCTGGTCGTTCTTGGCGTACACGGCCGGTTCCTGCTTCGGCCGCACCACGTCGGTGATGTAGTCGAGGCTGGTGGATCCCACCTGGGCGCCCAGCTTCAGGCCCTTCAGACCGGCGATGCCGGTCGCCTTCGCGGCCGTCGAGCCCTTGAGCGCGACGACGGCCTGGCGCACGTCGTAGTAGCCGGAGGAGAAGTCCACGGCCTTGGTGCGCTCGGCGCTGATGGACACCTGGTTGATGTCGAAGTCGAAGGTCTTCGCCCCGGGCGCGAATGCCTTGTTGAAGGGAACCCTCTGCCAGACGACGGCATTGCGGTCGTAGCCGAGTTGCCGCGCCACCGCGTAGGCGACCGCCGACTCGAAGCCCTTCCCGTTGGCGGGCTCGTCGTCCTTGAACCACGGCTCGTAGGCGGGTTCGTCCGTCGCGACGGTCAGTTTGCCGGGTTTCTCGGTGTCCAACTCGCCCTTGGCGCAGGCGGCTCCGGAAGAACCGGACGGCGTGGTGGCCGCCTCGCCCTCCGGCTGCGGGGCGCAGCCGACGGCGGTGACCAGCAGGGCTGAAGCGGCGGCGACGGCGCCGTACAGTGCACGAGGGGCAAGGTACATGGCGGGAGAGTGGCAGCGAACGGCACGTTTGTCGAGGTCATGACGGTCATTGTCCGCATGCTGGGAACGGGTGTTGCCGACGTGTGAACGCCGCCCGTGACCGTCAGCCGCCGCCTGGACGTCCGAGGCCCGGACGTCCGTCTCCTGGGCGCCCGCGGCCTGGGCCGCCGGCCGAGGGCGGGATGGAAGTGGCCGACGGCCCGTACCGCTCAGGAGCCGTCATCCTGCGCGGGGCTGCTTCCAGTTGACCGCGCATCGGCGCGCTTCGGGAGCGCGCAAAGGGAGTCGGTGTGTGTGAAGGGTTCACACGGGGCGCGCGCTGCGAATTCACGCGGGGCGTGCGTGCCGGATGCGCGCCGGATGCGGAGCCGGGGATCGCGCGCTGTGCGCTTGCGGCAGGCGCGTGCGCGGGGCATGCACAGCGTCGAGTCCGCGCCGGTCGCACGCCTCCGCCGCTTCCCGGTATCTTCCCCGCGCCCGCGCCCGCGCCTCCGCCGGTCCAGGGCCCACCGATTCCGGTCGTTCCTGGGGCTGGATTTCCGTCATCCCGCCGGGCGGGTCACCACCCGCGCGCGTGCCACTCCGGAAGATGCGGCCGTTCCGCACCCAGCGTGGTGTCGTTGCCATGGCCCGGGTAGACCCAGGTCTCGTCCGGCAGCACGTCGAAGATCTTCGTCTCGACGTCGTGGATCAGACTGGCGAACGCCGCGGGGTCCTTGCGCGTGTTGCCCACACCGCCCGGGAAGAGGCAGTCCCCGGTGAAGACGTGCGGGTGACCATGCGGGTCGTCGTAGACCAGCGCGATCGAACCCGGCGTGTGCCCCACCAGATGGCGCGCGGTCAACTTGACCTGCCCCACCCGGACGACATCGCCGTCGTCGACCAGGACGTCGGTCGGTACCGGGATGCCGGAGGCGTCCTCGCGCCCCGCGAACGTCCGCGCGCCCGTGGCCGTCACGACCCGGCCGAGGGCCTGCCAGTGGTCGCCGTGCTGGTGCGTGGTGACGACGGAGGCGATGCCGTCGTCACCGATCATGCCGAGCAGCGTCTCCGCGTCGTTGGCGGCGTCGATCAGCAACTGCTCGTCCGTGGCCCGGCAGCGCAGCAGATAGGCGTTGTTGTCCATCGGCCCGACCGCGATCTTGGTGATCATCAGGTCCTTGAGCTCGTGCACGTCCGCCGGTCCGCCGACCGTCACCTCTCCCCTGTACGTCATGGCCGTCACCCTATAGCGGGGAGGCGGCCCGAGAACCCCGCCCGGCCTACAGCGGAGGCAGCGCGGGCAGCGAGCCGCCCTCGGCCCTCAGCGCGGCGCCGTCGCGCCGTCCGGCGAGCCAGCCGAGCAGGTCGGCGGCCGGACCTTCGACGGCGACCGGACCGCCCTCGGCGCCGCCGCCGGTGGTCCAGGCCCGGCCCTCACCGTCGCCGATGCGCGTGGTGGGCACCTCCGGGTGACCACGGAAGCGCTCTGTCAGGAAGTCGATCTCGCGGGCCGTGAACTCCATCGGAACGTCTTCCAGCTCGTACCCGATCCCGAGGTCCACATGGTGCAGCTCGACCTCGGCCCAGCGCCGGAACGGCACCCGGGACGCCGAGTCGACGACCCCGTTGCGCAGCTCCACCGTCCGCGACCAGTCCGCGGGCACGGCAGCCGCGTCCTGGAAGCGGGAGGCGCTCTTGCCGAAATCGGCGAGCTGGGCGTCGAGGGGACGCGGGGCGTCGCGCTCGATGTCGGCGTCACGGGCCTCGGCGGAGACGTACATGGGCCGCCCCTCCAGCACGTTCACGAGCGCGTCCGCGTTGCGGGCGAGATGGGCCAGGATGTGGCCACGGGTCCAGCCGGGCAGCCGTGACGACTCGGCCACGGCCGCGTTGTCAAGAGCGGCGACTGCGGTGAGGAGCCGTTCGGACGCGGTACGTACAGACGCCAGGTCGTAGACGTGATCAGTCATGAGACCGACCCTAGCCCGGCCACTCCTTCGGGTGAAGGTTGTGAGCTGGTACCGCAAATCGAATGTGCGTGCTATATCGTCGGGAGCGGCGTCGGGCATGCTGGATGGCCGGGGATTGTTATGCAACCTGGGATCCGACCGGCGTTGTCAGTGGCTCCCCCTAGTCTGAAGAAGCACGGGGGTTCCGGCCCCTGTCACTTCTCTGAAGAAAGGTGCGGACCGGCGTGGCCGACCGTCTCATCGTCCGTGGCGCGCGCGAGCACAACCTGAAGAATGTCTCGCTCGACCTGCCGCGCGACTCGCTCATCGTCTTCACGGGCCTGTCGGGGTCGGGCAAGTCCTCGCTGGCCTTCGACACCATTTTCGCCGAGGGGCAGCGGCGCTACGTGGAGTCGCTGTCTTCTTACGCCCGGCAGTTCCTCGGGCAGATGGACAAGCCGGATGTCGACTTCATCGAGGGCCTCTCCCCGGCGGTCTCGATCGACCAGAAGTCGACCTCGCGCAACCCCCGCTCCACGGTCGGCACCATCACCGAGGTCTACGACTACCTGCGGCTGCTCTTCGCGCGCATCGGCAAGCCGCACTGCCCCGAGTGCGGCCGCCCCATCTCGCGCCAGTCGCCCCAGGCCATCGTCGACAAGGTCCTGGAACTGCCGGAGGGGAGCCGCTTCCAGGTGCTCTCGCCCCTGGTGCGCGAGCGCAAGGGGGAGTTCGTCGACCTCTTCGCCGATCTCCAGACCAAGGGCTACAGCCGCGCCCGCGTGGACGGCGAGACCATCCAGCTCTCCGACCCGCCGGTGCTGAAGAAGCAGGAGAAGCACACCATCGAGGTGGTCGTCGACCGCCTGACGGTGAAGGACTCCGCCAAGCGCCGCCTCACCGACTCCGTGGAGACCGCCCTCGGCCTGGCCGGCGGCATGGTCGTGCTCGACTTCGTCGACCTCCCCGAGGACGACCCGGAGCGCGAGCGCATGTACTCGGAGCACCTGTACTGCCCCTACGACGACCTGTCCTTCGAGGAACTGGAGCCCCGCTCCTTCTCCTTCAACTCGCCCTTCGGCGCCTGCCCCGAATGCACCGGCATCGGCACGCGCATGGAGGTCGATCCGGAGCTGATCGTCCCGGACGAGGACAAGTCCCTCGACGAGGGCGCCATTCACCCCTGGTCGCACGGGCACACCAAGGACTACTTCGGCCGCCTGGTCGGCGCCCTGGCGGACGCACTGGGGTTCCGCACCGACATCCCCTTCGCCGGCCTCCCGCAGCGCGCGCGCAAGGCCCTGCTGTACGGCCACAAGACGCAGATCGAGGTGCGCTACCGCAACCGCTACGGGCGCGAGCGCGTGTACACCACGCCCTTCGAAGGGGCCGTCCCCTTCGTCAAGCGCCGGCACAGCGAGGCCGAGAGCGACGCGAGCCGGGAGCGCTTCGAGGGCTACATGCGCGAGGTGCCCTGCCCCACCTGTGAGGGCACGCGCCTCAAGCCGATCGTCCTCGCGGTCACGATCATGGGGAAGTCGATCGCCGAGGTCTCCGCGATGTCGATCAGCGACTGCGCGGACTTCCTGGGCGAGCTGACGCTGAACGCCCGCGACAAGAAGATCGCCGAGCGGGTGCTGAAGGAGGTCAACGAACGGCTGCGATTCCTGGTCGACGTCGGCCTGGACTACCTTTCGCTGAACCGCGCCGCGGGCACGCTCTCCGGCGGCGAGGCCCAGCGCATCCGCCTGGCCACCCAGATCGGCTCCGGACTGGTCGGCGTCCTGTACGTCCTCGACGAACCGTCGATCGGCCTGCACCAGCGTGACAACCACCGGCTGATCGAGACCCTGGTCCGGCTGCGCGACATGGGCAACACGCTCATCGTCGTCGAGCACGACGAGGACACCATCAAGGTCGCCGACTGGGTCGTAGACATCGGTCCCGGCGCGGGCGAGCACGGCGGCAAGGTCGTGCACAGCGGCTCCCTGAAGGAACTGCTCGCCAACGACGAGTCGCAGACCGGTCAGTACCTGGCGGGCAAGAAGTCCATCCCGCTGCCCGATGTCCGGCGTCCGCAGGACCCGTCCCGCCGGCTCACGGTGCACGGCGCCCGGGAGAACAACCTCCAGGACATCGACGTGTCCTTCCCGCTGGGCGTGTTCACGGCCGTCACGGGCGTGTCCGGCTCTGGCAAGTCGACCCTGGTCAACGACATCCTCTACACCCACCTGGCCCGTGAGCTGAACGGTGCGCGCAACGTGCCGGGCCGGCACACGCGCGTGGACGGCGACGACCTCGTCGACAAGGTCGTACACGTCGACCAGTCACCCATCGGCCGGACCCCGCGGTCCAACCCGGCGACCTACACCGGCGTCTTCGACCACGTCCGCAAGTTGTTCGCCGAGACGACCGAGGCGAAGGTCCGCGGTTACCAGCCCGGCCGCTTCTCCTTCAACGTCAAGGGCGGCCGTTGCGAGAACTGCGCGGGCGACGGCACGATCAAGATCGAGATGAACTTCCTCCCGGACGTGTACGTGCCGTGCGAGGTCTGCCACGGTGCCAGGTACAACCGGGAGACCCTGGAGGTCCACTACAAGGGCAAGTCCATCGCCGAGGTCCTGAACATGCCGATCGAGGAGGCCCTCGACTTCTTCGAGGCCGTCCCCGCGATCGCCCGCCATCTCAGGACCCTGCACGACGTCGGCCTCGGCTACGTCCGGCTGGGCCAGTCCGCGACCACCCTGTCCGGCGGTGAGGCGCAGCGTGTCAAGCTCGCCAGCGAACTCCAGCGCCGCTCCACCGGACGCACGGTCTATGTCCTGGACGAACCGACCACCGGTCTGCACTTCGAGGACATCAGCAAGCTGCTCAAGGTCCTCTCCGGTCTGGTCGAGAAGGGCAACACGGTCATCGTCATCGAGCACAACCTCGACGTGATCAAGACCGCTGACTGGGTCGTCGACATGGGCCCGGAGGGCGGTGCCGGCGGCGGACTCGTCGTCGCCGAAGGCACACCGGAAGCGGTCGCCGGGGTGCCCACGAGCCACACCGGCAAGTTCCTGCGCGAGATCCTCGGCGCGGACCGCATCAGCGACGCGGCCCCGCTTCCGGCACCGCGGCGGGCCGCGGCCAAGAAGACCGTGGCGGCCAAATCGACCGCGAAGAAGACGGCCATGGCCAGGACGGCGAAGACCGCCAACAACACGGCGACGAAGAAGGCCGCCGGAGTCACCAAGAAAGCGGCTCCCGCGAAGAAGGCGACCCGGACGCACAAGGAATGAGCATGCGTCCGGCCGCCGTCGTCCAGGTGACGGCCAGTTCCTGACAAGTCCTCAAAAAGTGGTGCCCCGCGGGAACTTCCCGCGGGGCACCACTCGTTCCATCAACAACCAGCCTGGCCCTGCGGCTTCACCGGTGCCATGAACCTCGGGCCCAGCCGATCCTTGACAACAACACCGAGACAACAGCCCTCAATGACGCGCAGCCGCTGCCCCTGCCTCCGCCGCGCTCTACAGCTCCCCCAGTTCGGCGGCGTACGGCGGCTCCGCCCCCGCACGCGAGCACGTGATCGCCGCCGCACGTGCCGCCAACCGCAGCAGCCGTGTCCAGCCGTCCGCCCCCAGACCGGCAAGCCCCTCGGGAGAGAGGGCGTCCCACGCGGACAGGCCGTGCAGCAGGGCGGCGTTCACCGTGTCGCCGGCACCGATCGTGTCGACGACGTCGACCTTCTCACCCGGCACGGAGTACTCCGAGCCGTCCCGGGTGAAGGCGGTCAGCCCGTCGCCGCCCCGGGTGACCACCACGGCCGACGGTCCGGCGGCCAGCCACTCCTGCGGGCCGCCGCCCAGCCACCCGGCGTCCTCCTCCGAGAGCTTCAACAGCGTCACGTAGGGCAGCCAGCTCCGGAAGCGGACCCGGTAGGCGTCCGGGTCCGGGATCAGGCCGGTGCGGATGTTCGGGTCGAGCGTGGTGAACAGTCCCTGCCCGGAAGCGGACCGCATCAGCTCCTCATAGGCGCTCGCCCCCGGTTCCAGGACGAGCGAGCAGGTACCGAAGGACACGGCGCGTGCCGCGGTCGGGAGGGCGGTCGGGGCCACGAAGAAGCGGTCGGCGGTGCCCTCGACATAGAAGGAATAGGAGGCCGATCCGCTTCCGTCGACGGTGGCGACCGCAAGCGTTGTCGGCTCCGTGCCGCGCTGTACGCCCGAGACCTCCACACCGGCCCCGCGCAGCCCGTCGAGCAGAGCCTCGCCGAACGCGTCGTACGAGGCGCGGGAGCAGAAGGCGGCCGGGGAGCCGAGGCGGCCGAGGGCCACGGCCGTGTTGTAGGGGCCGCCGCCGAGCGCCGGCTTCAGGTCCGCCAGGGCACCCGAGCCCTGCGGTACCAGGTCGATCAGGGCCTCACCGGCGACGACGATCACGAGACGCTTCCTTTCCGAGAGTGCTCGGGGTAATCCGGTTGCTGGGATGGCTGTGGTTGCTGAGGGGGCTCCAGCGGCCACGGCCACGTGGAGGGCTCCGGGCAGCCGCACGACGTACGGTGCACGACGGCGCAGGGGAGCCGGATCGTCCGCGCGGGGCGGTCCGGTGTGGCCAGACGGTCCAGCAGCACCCGGACGGCCTGTGCACCGATCTCCCTGCTGGGCTGAGCGACCGCGGTGAGCCGGGGCGAGAACAGGTCGGCCCAGACGAAGTCGTCGAAGCAGCACAGGGCGATGTCGTCCGGCACCCGCAGGCCGCGGGCGCGCAGGGTCTGCAGGGCGCCGATGGTCATCGCGTTGTTGGCGGTGACCAGTGCCGTGGGCGGAGCGGCGAGAGCCAGTAGCGCCGCCGTCGCGCGCTCGGCGCCGGCCGACTCGGAGTTGCCGTGCGCCACGAGGCGTGCGTCATGGGGCAGACCGGCCGTGGCGAGGCCGTGCCGGTAGCCGGTGATCCGGTCGCCGGTGGTGCTGAGCCCGGGCAGCCCGGCGACCAGGCCGATCCGGCGATGACCGAGCCCGGCCAGATGGGCGACGACCTGGGCCATGGGCTCGGCGCCTTCGGCGCAGACCTGGTCGAAGGGCGGCGGGTCGACGGAGGACCCGTCGAGATGTTCGTCCACCAGCCGGTCCAGGAAGACGGTGGGTACGGCGTGCCGGCCCAGGTAGGCGACGAGGTCGCGCGGCTCGGCGGACGGGGCGACGATCACGCCGTCCACGCGGCGCTCATGAAGCAACCGGACGGCCTTGAGTTCGTGCTGTGGGTCGTCGTGGGGGTCGGCGATCAGCAGGCTGTAGCCCTCCGCCAGGGCACCGGCTTCGACACCCTGCAGGATCTCCGTGAAATAGGGGTTGCTGATCGCCGACACCGCGATCCCGATGGAGCGGGTCCGGGAGGTCACCAGCGAGCGGGCGAGCGTGTTGGGCGTGTAGCCGAGCAGGTCGATCGCGTCCAGCACCGCTTGACGGGTGTGCGGCAGCACCGGGCGCGTGCCGTTCAGGACGTGGGAGACGGTCGCCACGGAGACTCCGGCGCTCCGTGCCACATCGGCCATCGTGGGCATCGCGCTTCCTCCCCGGCACCGTGGCGGACCCTCTGGCGGGAAGGTATCTCAATTGGGCGGTGCGCGTAAACGCTTGCGTAAGCGTTTACGTGGGTGCATCATCGGCTGTCGGCTGTCGGCTGTCGGCTGTCGGCTGTCGGCTGTCGGCTGTCGGCTGTCGGCTGTCGGCTGTCGGCTGTCGGCTGTCGTCCCGGGTCCCGGGGTCCCGTCACCCGGAGTGCGGCCCCGGGGGCTCCCGACGGATAGGGTCACTCCCGCACCACCCTCTGATCCAGTGGAGATCCCCATGCCCGACCGACCCTCCGCGAGCCGACGTACCGTCCTTCGAGGAGCAGCCGCCCTTCCGGCCGCCGGGCTCGGGCTCGCCGCCTGTTCGGTCTCCGGCGCCGGGACGACGGACGCGGCGCCCACCGCGCCGGTCGAACTCGGTGCCGAAAGCGAGGTCGCCGAGGGTGGCGCTCGGCTGTACCGGGATCACAACGTCGTGGTCAGCAAGGACGCACAGGGGACGTTCAAGGCCCACAGCACGATCTGTACGCATGCGCAGTGCCCCATCAACAAGCTGGAGGGGACGAAATTGATCTGCCCCTGCCACGGGAGCGAGTTCGACGCCCTGACGGGCAAGGTGCTGCATTCCCCGGCCACCGAGCCGCTTCCCGAACTGCCGGTGAAGGTGTCCGGCGGCAAGCTCATCGCAGGGCCCGGCGCCTGATCAAGGGACCGGGCGGCCGGGTCGGGACGGCCGGCTCATTCCCAGTCCCAGCTGATCCCGACGATGCCCGGCCGTGTCCGGGGCTCGACCAGGTGCACCGAGTGGTGCACCCCGCTGAGCGACAAGTCCTGCCGTCCGCTGCGCGGCGCCGCGGCGGAGTGCTGGGTGAAGCGGTGGCACTGGGCCGGGAGCGCGCCCGCGTCGAACCGCACCTGGAGAGCGTACTGGCCGCCGGGAAAGGCGAAATCGCCCGTGTACTCGTGCGAGGTCCCGGCGGTGCCGTCCTCGACGCCGTACCGGAAAAGGAAGGTGTCACCAGAACGCAACCGGGTGCCGAAGAGCAGTTCGGCGACCAGGACGCCGGTCTCCTGGTCCCGACGGACGCGTCCCGTCCGGCAGTTCTCCAGGGCGTGCACCGTCATCCGGTCAGGTACGCAGCCCGGGTCGCCGTGGTGTACGGCCACGAACCGGTCGACCCCGTCCTGGTGCGCCCGCACGATGTGGTGCGACTCGCGGGCAGCCAGTTCTCGGCGTGCGCCGACCCGGACCCGGTCGTGGTGGCCCAGGGCCTGCAGCCCACCGTCGAGGGTCCAGCCCAGCTCGCCCCGGAGGCGGTCAAGGACGCCGGATGCCTCGATCTGGGAGCGGTACGAGCGGGCTGCGGGGCGCCCGGTGGCCGAACCGTCGTCGGTCTCGGCGAGCAGCCGGATCAAAGACTCCTCAGGCAGTTTGAGTATCTCCTCCAGCGCGCGCACGGCCCGTAGCGACTCCGGGCGCTGGGGGCGTCGGGCGCCCTGTTGCCAGTAACTCAGGCTCGTCACACCGACCTTGACCCCGTGCCGCGACAGGTGGTGCTGGACGCGCTGGAGCGGCAGGCCGCGGGCGGCGATCGCGGCGCGCAGCGCAACATGGAAGGGGCCGCCCCGCAGGGCCGTGTCCAGTTCTTCGCTGGCGAGGTCCGCGTGCTGTGTGCCGTGCAGCATGCACAGGGGCCTTTCTGTGAAGGTTCGCTACGGCTGGTCAGACCGTTCACGTGGGTCTTCAGGGTCTTCGGGGTGGTCACCGGGGCGGGCCCCAGGGCGCTCGTGTATCCGTACGCCGTCGTTCACGCCCCCGAGTTCCACCGCATTGAAGCGTGTTGACCAATCCCCGACAACCACTTGGCGACACCTCGGCGTCGGCGTGGGGGCAATCGCGGCCCTCGGACGGTGGCCCGGGCTGCGCGCACGTCTCGTGTGGGCGGCGGCCCTGATCGCGCGTCGTCCCGTTCGAATGGCGGTGCTGGGCGCACGCCGTCCGAGTGCAAGGATCACCGGAGGCGGAGGCGGGGACAGAAGGCAGGGACCGGGGACCGGGGACCGGAGTCACGGGGGTCTGGGCTCTGGTGTGCGGGTTCCCCTGGAATGGCGAGACGGCGCCGACGGGCGACGACGCGGTCGGGGCTCCGTGGTGCCGGATCCCCGCGATCGACCTCCGTACGTGACTGACGAGTCGCGAGGGCGTTCGCCGCCCCCGGCCCCCGGCCCCCGGCCCCCGGCCCCCGGCCCCCGGCCCCCGGCCCCCGGCCCCCGGCCGGCGGCGCCGCGTGGGCGGATGGTGGGGCCGCCCGACGCGGAGGGGTGCCCGGAGGCGTGTGGGCGCGGCCCCGCGGCAGAGCATGCTCGTCGATCAGAGACGGGCCCGGGTGGTGGGACGAGCGTGGGCCCGGGCGTCGGGAGGACCGGCAGCTCGGCTTTGCGTCCGCGGGCGGGACGCGGCGGTGCGACACGTACCCCGTCGGGCCACCGTGCCCCTCACCGGAGTCCTGCGGATCGCCCGTGGGCCGACCGCCACGTGCCGAAGACGGGTTTCCGGGCGGGCCGGGGGCAGCCGGACAGGGGCGGAGCGGCGTTGTCCACAGCCTGGCCGGGCTGTCACCGCTCGACAGTAGGGTGTGAGACATGGCCGACCCTTCCAGCTACCGTCCCAAGCCGGGAGAGATTCCGGACTCTCCCGGGGTGTACAGGTTCCGAGACGAGCACCGCCGGGTGATCTACGTCGGAAAGGCCAAGAGCCTGCGCCAGCGCCTGGCGAACTACTTCCAGGACCTGGCGAACCTTCACCCGCGCACCCGGACGATGGTGACCACGGCCGCGTCCGTGGAGTGGACCGTCGTGTCCACGGAGGTCGAGGCGCTGCAGCTGGAGTACTCCTGGATCAAGGAGTACGACCCCCGGTTCAACGTCAAGTACCGCGACGACAAGAGCTACCCCTACCTCGCGGTGACGATGAACGAGGAGTTCCCGCGGGTCCAGGTGATGCGCGGTCACAAGAAGAAGGGCGTGCGGTACTTCGGGCCGTACGGGCACGCCTGGGCCATCCGCGACACGGTCGACCTGCTGCTGCGGGTCTTCCCGGTGCGTACCTGCTCGGCCGGTGTCTTCAAGAACGCCGCCCGCACCGGGCGCCCCTGTCTGCTCGGCTACATCGGCAAGTGCTCCGCCCCCTGCGTCGGCCGGATCGACGCTGAGGACCACCGGGAACTGGCGGAGGATTTCTGCGACTTCATGGCCGGCCGCACGGGCACGTACCTGCGCCGCCTGGAGAAGCAGATGATGGCGGCGGCCGAGGAGATGGAGTACGAGCGGGCCGCCCGGCTACGTGACGACATAGAGGCCCTGAAGAAGGCCATGGAGAAGAACGCGGTCGTGCTCGCCGACGCGACCGACGCCGACCTGATCGCCGTCGCCGAGGACGAGTTGGAGGCGGCTCTGCAGATCTTCCACGTCCGCGGCGGGCGGGTGCGCGGCCAGCGCGGCTGGGTGACCGACAAGGTCGAGGAGGTCACCACCGCGGCCCTCGTCGAACACGCCCTCCAGCAGCTCTACGGCGAGGAACGGGGGGACGCCGTGCCCAAGGAGGTTCTGGTCCCCGCGCTGCCGGAGCCGGTCGAACCGGTGCAGCAGTGGCTGGCCGAGCGCCGCGGGTCCAACGTCTCCCTGCGCATCCCGCAGCGCGGCGACAAGAAGGCGCTGATGGAGACGGTGCAGCGCAACGCCCAGCAGGCGCTCGCCCTGCACAAGACCAAACGCGCCTCCGACCTCACCACGCGCTCGCGCGCCCTGGAGGAGATCGCCGACGCCCTCGACCTGGACAGCGCCCCCCTCAGGATCGAGTGCTACGACATCTCGCACCTCCAGGGTGACGACGTGGTGGCCTCCATGGTCGTCTTCGAGGACGGACTCCAGCGCAAGAGCGAGTACCGGCGCTTCCAGATCAAGGGCTTCGAGGGCCAGGACGACGTCCGCTCCATGCACGAGGTGATCACCCGGCGCTTCAAGCGCTACCTCGCCGACAAGGAGAAGACCGGCGAATGGGTGGACGAGGACGGGGAGGGCGGCCTCAAGGACGAGGACGGACGCCCCAGGAAGTTCGCCTATCCGCCGCAGCTCGTCGTCGTCGACGGCGGCCCCCCGCAGGTCGCGGCTGCCAAACGGGCCCTGGACGAGCTGGGTATCGACGACATCGCCGTCGCCGGCCTCGCCAAACGCCTGGAGGAGGTCTGGCTCCCGGACGACCAGGACCCGGTGGTCCTGCCCCGGACCAGCGAGGGCCTCTATCTGCTCCAGCGCGTCCGTGACGAGGCCCACCGCTTTGCCATCACCTACCAGCGCACCAAGCGCGCCAAGCGGTTCCGCGCGAGCCCCCTGGACGACGTGCCGGGCCTCGGCGAGACCCGCAAACAGGCGTTGATCAAGCATTTCGGCTCGGTGAAGAAGCTGCGGTCCGCCACAATCGACCAGATCCAGGAGGTGCCGGGCATCGGCCGGAAGACCGCCGAGACCATTGCCGCGGCATTCGCCCGGGCGGCCCCGCCCGTACCCGCCGTGAACACGGCGACAGGAGAGATCATTGATGACGAGGAACCCGATACGACGGGGGGTTCCTCGGGGGAGCCCGTGACCGCGGGCGCCCCGGACGAACGACGGGGGCAGGAGAGATGACCGAGCACGACGCACAGCACGCAGACGAACGAGATCAGACGCACAACCAAGAGGGCGAGCATCAGCCGCGGCAGGCGGTCCAGGAAAGCGAAGCTGCAGTGAGTACGGACATCACGTCGGCCGGGGTCCCCGAGTCGGCCATCCCCGAGCTGGTGATCATCTCCGGCATGTCCGGAGCGGGCCGGTCGACGGCCGCGAAATGCCTGGAGGACCTCGGCTGGTTCGTCGTCGACAACCTCCCACCCGCCCTGATCCCCACCATGGTGGAGCTCGGCGCCCGCTCCCAGGGCAACGTGGCCCGGATCGCGGTCGTCGTCGACGTACGCGGCCGTCGATTCTTCGACAACCTGCGTGAATCTCTCGCCGACCTCGACACCCGGGGCGTCACCCGGCGCATCGTCTTCCTGGAGTCCTCCGACGAGGCCCTGGTGCGCCGCTTCGAGTCGGTGCGCCGCCCGCATCCCCTCCAGGGCGACGGCCGCATCGTCGACGGCATCGCCGCCGAGCGCGAACTGCTGCGCGAGCTGCGCGGCGACGCCGATCTGGTGATCGACACCTCCAGCCTCAACGTGCACGAACTGCGCGCCAAGATGGACGCCCAGTTCGCCGGTGAGGAGGAGCCCGAGCTGCGGGCCACCGTGATGTCCTTCGGGTTCAAGTACGGCCTTCCGGTCGACGCCGACCTGGTCGCGGACATGCGCTTCCTGCCCAACCCGCACTGGGTACCGGAGCTGCGTCCGTACAGCGGGCTCAACGAGGAGGTCGCCGCGTACGTCTTCAACCAGCCCGGCGCCAAGGAGTTCCTCGACCGGTACGCCGAACTGCTCCGCCTCATCGCGGCCGGCTACCGCCGCGAGGGCAAGCGCTATGTGACCATCGCCATCGGCTGCACGGGCGGCAAGCACCGCTCGGTGGCCATGTCGGAGAAGCTCGCCGCACGGCTCGCGGCCGAGGGCGTGGAGACGGTCGTCGTGCACCGGGACATGGGCAGGGAATGACACCACGGACTCCGCGGCTGAGCAGGCTGCGTCTGGCGGTCCCCGAGACACGCGCGGGCCGCCCCGCCGAGGCCCGTGGCGCCCGCCCGCGGCGCCGGGGCGCCCAGCCCAAGGTGGTCGCCCTCGGCGGCGGCATGGGACTGTCCGCCTCGCTCGCCGCACTGCGCCGGATCACCGGCGACCTCACGGCCGTCGTGACGGTGGCCGACGACGGCGGCTCCAGTGGGCGGCTGCGCGACGAGTTGGGGGTGCTGCCGCCCGGCGACCTGCGCAAGGCGCTGGCCGCGCTGTGCGGGGACGACGACTGGGGCCAGACCTGGGCCCGGGTCATCCAGCACCGCTTCCACTCCCAGGGCGACCTGCACGACCACGCGGTCGGCAACCTGCTGATCGTCGCCCTGTGGGAGCAGCTCGGTGATCATGTCCAGGCGCTGGACCTGGTCGGCAAACTGCTCGGCGCGCACGGCCGGGTGCTGCCCATGTCCGCCGTGCCACTGGAACTCCAGGCCCTGGTCAAGGGCCATGACCCGGCCCGGCCGGAGGACGTCGACACGGTGCGCGGGCAGGCGACGGTGGCGCTCACCCCCGGCGAGGTGCAGTCGGTGCACGTCGTGCCGAACGACCCGCCCGCCGTGCCCGAGGCCGTCGCGGCGGTCCTGGACGCGGACTGGGTGGTGCTGGGTCCCGGCTCCTGGTTCTCCTCGGTCATCCCGCACCTGCTCGTGCCCGAACTGCTGGACGCCCTGACGAAGACCAAGGCGCGCCGGGTCCTGTCCCTGAACCTCGCCCCGCAGCCGGGAGAAACAGAGGGCTTCTCCCCGCAGCGTCATTTGGAGGTTTTGGGGCGACACGCCCCTAAACTCGCCCTGGACGTGGTGCTGGCCGACGAGGCCGCCGTGCCCGACCGGGACTCGCTCACCGAGGCCGCGAAGCGGCTCGGAGCCGCGGTCGAGCTGGCGCCGGTGGCCCGGACCGACGGCTCTCCCCGGCATGACCCGGAGCTGTTGGCCGCCGCGTACGACCGTATTTTTCGGATGCATGGAAGGATCGGCCCATGGCGATGACGGCAGCGGTGAAGGACGAGATCTCCCGGCTTCCCGTCACCCGGACCTGCTGCAGAAAGGCGGAGGTCTCCGCAATTCTGCGGTTCGCCGGCGGCCTTCACCTGGTGAGCGGGCGCATCGTGATCGAGGCGGAGCTGGACACCGCGATGGCGGCCCGGCGGCTCAAGCGGGACATCCTGGAGATCTTCGGCCACAGCTCCGAGCTGATCGTGATGGCGCCGGGCGGGCTGCGTCGCGGGTCGCGTTACGTCGTACGGGTGGTCGCCGGCGGTGACCAGCTGGCACGGCAGACGGGCCTCGTCGACGGCCGGGGCCGTCCGATCCGGGGCCTGCCCCCGCAGGTGGTCTCGGGGGCCACCTGCGATGCGGAGGCGGCCTGGCGCGGTGCCTTCCTGGCGCACGGCTCGCTGACCGAGCCCGGCCGGTCCTCCTCCCTGGAGGTGACCTGCCCCGGCCCGGAGGCAGCGCTCGCCCTGGTCGGCGCCGCCCGTCGGCTCTCGATCGCGGCGAAGGCCCGCGAGGTGCGCGGTGTGGACCGCGTGGTGGTGCGCGACGGCGATGCCATCGGCGCCCTGCTCACCCGCCTCGGCGCCCACGAGTCCGTGCTGGCCTGGGAGGAACGGCGGATGCGCCGCGAGGTCCGTGCCACGGCCAACCGGCTCGCCAACTTCGACGACGCCAATCTGCGGCGCTCGGCGCGGGCTGCCGTCGCCGCGGGTGCCCGGGTCCAACGGGCCCTGGAGATCCTCGGCGACGAGGTTCCGGAGCATCTCGCCGCCGCCGGCCGCCTGCGCATGGAGCACAAGCAGGCGTCCCTGGAGGAACTGGGCGCGCTCGCCGACCCGCCGCTGACCAAGGACGCCGTGGCCGGCCGGATCCGCCGCCTGCTCGCCATGGCCGACAAGCGCGCCGCCGACCTGGGCATCCCGGGCACCGAGGCCAATCTGACCGAGGAGATGGCGGACAACCTGGTGGGGTGACCGGTCCGGTTCGGCACCACCGCCACCGCCTCCGCCACCTGCTTCGCGGGTGGCACAGGCACGCGCGCCGATCCCGCCGAGAGGAAGGCGGACAACCCGGCGCGTCGACCGGTCGGCTCTCCCGTGGCCGAAGTCCGCGCGAGGCGCGGTCACTGGCCACCGGCGACTCGCGGCCGCTCTGTGCGGGACGCGGCCGCAGCGGGCCGCCCGTACGGGACGCACGGCTCCTCGACGCGACCACCCGTCAGGCGGGCGTGCCCGCTGTCGCGTCGGCCAGGCGCCGAACCGGGCGAGCGGCTGTCAGAACCGTACGCATCACAGGCCGGCGCAACGCGTGACCTCGCGCCGAACACCACACCGCAGCCGATGACTCATGCCCGCCACCACCCCGCCCCCTCGCCACCACCCGCCCCAACTACCGGTCACCGCCCACACTTTCGAACAGCCTGCCCGACGGCCCGCAACCCCGGCCCGCATAACTCGTATCGGTGAAATCGGCGAAATCAGTGAAAAAGATGAAATCGGTGGCGTGGTGTCCCGGCCCGTCAGTGAGCGCGTCCGGTCGGTCGCGAAACGGGCGAGGCACGGAGCAGGCGCGCGCGAGGTGGGAGTGAGCGGGGGTGGGACGCAGGCGCGGTGCGGGCGGTCCGTACCTCTACTGGCGGGTACGGACCACCGTGTCGTGTAGGGGGCGGCTCGATGCCACGGCTGGGGCCTCGGGGGGGTAGGGTCGGGGGTGGTCGGGGACATCCCATACAGCTCGCCGGCAAACGAAGGCCGGCGTACCAACGAGGAGATCGGTTCGTGACGATCCGCGTAGGCATCAACGGCTTTGGCCGCATCGGTCGTAACTACTTCCGCGCGCTGCTGGAGCAGGGTGCAGACATCGAGATCGTGGCTGTCAACGACCTGGGTGACACCGCGACCACCGCTCACCTGCTGAAGTACGACACCATCCTGGGTCGCCTCAAGCAGGAGGTCACCCACACCGCCGACACGATCACCGTCGACGGCCACACCATCAAGGTGCTCTCCGAGCGCGACCCCGCGAACATCCCGTGGGGCGAGCTGGGCGTCGACGTCGTCATCGAGTCGACCGGTATCTTCACCAAGCGCGAGGACGCGGCCAAGCACCTCGCGGGCGGCGCCAAGAAGGTCATCATCTCGGCTCCGGCCAAGGATGAGGACATCACCATCGTGATGGGCGTCAACCAGGAGAAGTACGACGCCGCCAACCACCACGTCATCTCCAACGCCTCCTGTACCACCAACTGTGTGGCGCCGATGGCGAAGGTCCTGGACGAGAACTTCGGTATCGTCAAGGGCCTGATGACGACGGTGCACGCGTACACGAACGACCAGCGCATCCTGGACTTCCCGCACAAGGACCTGCGCCGCGCCCGTGCCGCCGCGGAGAACATCATCCCGACCACCACCGGTGCCGCCAAGGCCACCGCCCTGGTGCTGCCGCAGCTCAAGGGCAAGCTGGACGGCATCGCGATGCGCGTTCCGGTCCCGACCGGCTCCGTCACCGACCTGGTCGTCGAGCTGGGCCGCGAGGTCACCAAGGAAGAGGTCAACGCCGCCTTCCAGAAGGCCGCCGAGGGCGAGCTGAAGGGTCTCCTCGACTACACCGAGGACCAGATCGTCTCCTCCGACATCGTCAACGCCCCGGCGTCCTGCACCTTCGACTCCTCCCTGACCATGGTCCAGGAGGGCAAGAACGTGAAGATCATCGGCTGGTACGACAACGAGTGGGGCTACTCCAACCGCCTCGTGGACCTGACGGTCTTCGTCGGCGGCCAGCTCTGATCGGCCACCGCAGGCACCTGATGCGATGAAACAGGGCTCGGGCAGCGCGCCGCCGCGCTGCCCGAGCCCTGACGCGCGTCCAGGCCGAACCCGGCCGACCTGCGAAGCAACAGCCCTCGCAGGATCAAGAGCCTCCTCAGGAGCCCCACTCATGAAGACCATCGACGAACTTCTCAGCGCGGGTGTGGACGGCAAGCGGGTCTTCGTCCGCGCCGACCTCAACGTCCCGCTCGCGGACGGCGTCATCACCGACGACGGCCGTATCCGTGCCGTCCTGCCCACGATCCAGGCCCTCGCCGAGGCGGGTGCCAAGGTGGTCGTCGCCTCCCACCTGGGCCGTCCCAAGGGCGCCCCGGACCCCGCCTTCTCGCTGCTGCCCGCCGCCGAGCGGCTCGGTGAACTCCTCGGCGCGCCGGTCGCGTTCGCCCAGGACACCACCGGCCCCGCCGCCCACGGCGCCGTCGACGGGCTGCAGCCCGGCCAGGTCGCGGTCATCGAGAACCTGCGCTTCAACCCCGGCGAGACGTCCAAGGACGACACCGAGCGCGGCGAGTTCGCTGACCGGCTGGCCGCCCTCGCGGACGTCTACGTCGGCGACGGCTTCGGCGCCGTGCACCGCAAGCACGCGTCCGTCTTCGACCTGCCGGCCCGGCTGCCGCACTACGCCGGATACCTCATCGCCACCGAGGTCGGCGTCCTGAAGAAGCTCACCGAGGACGTCAAGCGCCCCTACGCCGTCGCGCTGGGCGGCGCGAAGGTCTCCGACAAGCTCGCCGTCATCGACGAACTGCTCGGCAAGGCCGACCGCCTCCTCATCGGCGGCGGCATGGCCTACACCTTCCTGAAGGCGAAGGGCTACGAGATCGGCAGCTCGCTCGTCCAGGAGGGCCAGATCCCGGCGGTCGCCGAGTACCTGGAGCGCGCCGAGAAGCTGGGCGTCGAGCTGGTGCTCCCGGTCGACGTCGTGGTCGCCCCCGCGTTCCCGGACCTGAAGGCCAAGGCGGCCACCGAGCACTCCGTGGTCGACGCGGACAAGATCCCCGCCGGACAGATGGGCCTGGACATCGGCCCGCGGTCCGGCGACCTGTACGCCGCGAAGCTCGCCGACGCCGCGACCGTCTTCTGGAACGGTCCCATGGGTGTCTTCGAGCACCCCGACTACGCCGAGGGCACCAGGGCGGTCGCCCAGGCCCTCGTCGACTCGGACGGCTTCACCGTCGTCGGCGGCGGAGACTCCGCCGCAGCCGTGCGTACGCTCGGCTTCGACGAGACCGCATTCGGCCACATCTCGACCGGTGGCGGCGCCTCCCTCGAATACCTTGAGGGCAAGACGCTCCCCGGCCTCGCCGCACTGGAGGACTGACCAAGCATGAGCACGCGCACGCCGCTGATGGCGGGCAACTGGAAGATGAACCTCAACCACCTTGAGGCCATCGCACACGTCCAGAAACTCGCCTTCGCCCTGGCCGACAAGGACTACGAGGCCGTCGAGGTCGCCGTCCTGCCGCCCTTCACCGACCTGCGCTCCGTACAGACCCTGGTCGACGGCGACAAGCTCAAGATCAAGTACGGTGCCCAGGACGTCTCGGCGCACGACTCGGGCGCCTACACCGGTGAGATCTCCGGACCGATGCTGGCCAAGCTGAAGTGCACGTATGTGGTCATCGGCCACTCCGAGCGGCGCCAGTACCACCGGGAGACCGACGAGCAGGTCAACGCCAAGGCCAAGGCCGCATTCAAGCACGGCCTGACCCCGATCCTGTGCGTCGGCGAGGAACTGGACGTCCGCGAGGCGGGCAACCACGTCGCGCACACCCTCGCCCAGGTCGAGGGCGGTCTGAAGGACCTCACGGCCGAGCAGGTCGAGACCATCGTGATCGCCTACGAGCCGGTGTGGGCCATCGGCACGGGCAAGGTCTGCGGTGCCGCGGACGCCCAGGAGGTCTGCGCCGCCGTCCGCGCCAAGATCGCCGAGCTGTACTCGCAGGACCTGGCCGACAAGGTACGCGTCCAGTACGGCGGCTCCGTGAAGTCGGGCAACGTCGCCGAGATCATGGCGCAGGCCGACATCGACGGTGCGCTGGTGGGCGGCGCTTCGCTGGACGCCGACGAATTCGTCAAGATCATCCGTTTCCGCGACCAGTGAGCCACGGGGGGCGCCGCGCCGGTGCGGCGCGCCCCCGAGGCGACCTGGCAGAACCGTGAGTAGGCGGCAGCCGGGATCCGTCGTACCCTTGCGGGGGCCGGCAGGTGTCTGCCGGCCCCCGTCGTCCATCCGAATCCGAGGAAGTTGGTCCAGCCGTGGTTTTGGGGTTCTCGATCGCCCTGATCGTCTTCAGCCTGCTGCTGATGCTGCTGGTGCTGATGCACAAGGGGAAGGGCGGCGGCCTCTCCGACATGTTCGGTGGCGGCATGCAGTCGTCCGTCGGCGGCTCGTCGGTTGCCGAACGCAACCTTGACCGGATCACCCTGGTGATCGGTCTGCTGTGGTTCGCGTGCATCGTCGTCCTCGGCATCGTCATGAAGACGAGCTGAGTGACGCGATACGTGGCAAACGTGAAGCCCCATGGTCGGTACGCGCCCCGGAGCGCGGCCTATCATGGGGCTTGCGTCTGGTTGAGGGGGACGGTAACTCCAATCACCGGACGCGCGTTGGGCCTTACGTAGACTGTGGCGCTCGCAGCGAAGCGGAACGCCGACTCGCTTCGCGGCACCATCACGCAGGGAGTTACGACCGTGGCAAGTGGCAACGCGATCCGAGGAAGCCGGGTCGGGGCGGGGCCGATGGGCGAGGCCGAGCGGGGCGAATCCGCCCCGCGTCTGCGCATCTCCTTCTGGTGCTCCAACGGGCACGAGACGCAGCCCAGCTTCGCCAGTGACGCGCAGGTACCCGAAACCTGGGACTGCCCGCGTTGCGGATTCCCGGCCGGGCAGGACCAGGACAACCCGCCGGACCCGCCGCGCACCGAACCGTACAAGACGCACCTCGCGTACGTGCGGGAGCGGCGCAGCGACGCGGACGGTGAGGCGATCCTCGCCGAGGCGCTCGCCAAACTGCGCGGCGAAATCTAGGAGTTGCGGACCGGCCGGACGCCCTCGGGCGTCCGGCCGGAGCTGTTTCGCACCTCCGCCGCCCGGCGACCGCGGGCCGATTGTCAGTGGTGCCCCCTACGGTGTTCTCATCGGCGCATCGTGAGGGGGGAACAGTGGCGACGGTCGAGGCGGCGGGCAGGATCACGCCCGCATGGCGCGGAGGGTTCGGACGGCTGTGGACGGCCGCGGTGGTCTCCCGGTTCGGGGACGCCCTGCGGACCTCCGCGCTGCCCTTGCTCGCCGTGCGCCTCACCGACGACCCCCTCGTCATCGCCTCCGTGACCGCCTGCGGCTACGTTCCGTGGCTGCTGTTCGGACTGCTGGGCGGCGCCGTGGCGGACCGGGTGGACCAGCGGCGGGCGATGTGGGCCGTGGACACGGTACGAGGTCTGCTCGTCGCCGCCTTCGCGCTCGCCGTGGGGCTCGGCCACGCCTCGGTCCCGCTGCTGCTCGTGCTCGCCTTCGCGCTCACCACGCTCCAGACACTGTTCGACAACGCCGCCACGGCCCTGCTGCCGTCCCTGGTGGAGCGCGGAGCGCTGGGCGGTGCCAATGCCCGGCTGATGACCGGACAGCAGATCGCGGGCGGGCTGCTGGCGGGCCCGTTCGTGCCACTGCTGCTGGTGGCCGGGGTCTTCGTGCCGTTCACGGCCGACGCGGGCACGTTCCTGGTGGCCGCGGCCCTCGTGGCGTCGCTGCGGATCCGGCCGCCCCGGCGGGAGCCTCGCCCGGCCGGGAGCACGCTGCGCGCGGAGATCGGCGCGGGGCTGCGCGTGCTGTGGCGGGACCCGGCCCTGCGGGCGACCTGTGTGGCCACGCTGCTGTGCAACATCGGCATGGGCGCCCTGATCGCCACCCTGGTGCTGCACGTGACGCGCTGGCTGCACGCGGGCAGCGGGGGATACGCAGCCGCGATGACGGCCTACTCGGTCGGCAGCATCACCGGCGGCTTCCTCGCCCAGCGCGTCGCGCGGCGCACCGGACGAGCGGGGGCCCTGCTCGTCGCGGGCGGCGTCCAGACGGCCTCCCTCCTGCTCATCGGGTCCGTGCGGCACCTGGCCGCGCTCCTCGTCGGCATGGCGCTGCTCGGCGCCATGACCATGCTGTGGAACGTCAACCAGGTCACACTGATGCAGCAACGCAGCCCCGAGTCGATGACCGGCCGCATCGCCGCCGCGTTCCGTACCGCCTCGACCTCCGGCGCACCGCTCGGCGCCCTCCTCGGGGGCATCGCGGCCGAGGTGCTCGGCCTCAATGGCCCCGCCCTGTGCGCCGCCGTCCTCTTCGCCTTCGCCGTCATCTCGCTGATACCGGTGCGCACGGCGGACCTGCCCGTTGCCGTACCGGACGACGGCGCCGCGGCAGGTCACGCCAGACCCTGATCAATTAGGTTGGGACCGGCGGCGGGGCAAGCCGCACGCAGCAGGGACTGGCAGGAAGAAGGCTGAAGTCGGATATGAACGCAGACGGCCGTACCAGGCTCAACCAGACGCCCGAGTGGACCGCCCTGGCCGAGCATCGTGAGCAGCTCGGTGACACCCACCTGCGTGAGCTGTTCGCGGCGGACCCGGAACGGGCCCAGCGGTATGTCGTACGCGTCGGTGACCTGTACATCGACTATTCGAAGCATCTGGTCACCGATGAGACGCTGGCGCTGCTGCGGGAGCTGGCGGTGGCGACGGATGTGTTCGGGCTGCGGGACGCCATGTTCCGTGGTGAGAAGATCAACGTGACCGAGGACCGGGCCGTGCTGCACACCGCGCTGCGGGCTCCGCGGGACGCGGTGGTCGAGGTCGACGGTGAGAACGTGGTCCCGGGTGTGCACGCGGTGCTCGACCGGATGGCCGGCTTCGCCGGGCGGGTGCGGTCCGGGGAGTGGACCGGGCACACCGGCAGGCGCATCAGGAACATCGTCAACATCGGGATCGGCGGCTCCGACCTGGGCCCGGCGATGGCCTACGAGGTGCTGCGCAGCTTCACCGACCGTGATCTCACCGTGCGGTTCGTGTCGAACGTGGACGGTGCGGACCTGCACGAGGCCGTCCGTGACCTGGACCCGGCGCAGACCCTGTTCATCGTCGCGTCGAAGACGTTCACCACGATCGAGACGATCACCAACGCGACCTCGGCCCGCAACTGGCTGCTGGCGGGCCTCGGGGGCGATGAGAAAGCGGTCGCGCGGCATTTCGTGGCGCTCTCCACGAACACCCGGAAGGTCGCGGAGTTCGGTATCGACCCGGAGAACATGTTCGAGTTCTGGGACTGGGTCGGTGGCCGGTACTCCTTCGACTCGGCGATCGGCCTGTCCCTGATGATCGCCATCGGTCCGGACCGGTTCCGGGAGATGCTGGCGGGTTTCCGGCTGGTCGACGAGCATTTCCGTACCGCGCCGGCGGAGGCCAACGCGCCGCTGCTGCTGGGTCTGCTGGGCATCTGGTACGGCAATTTCTTCGACGCGCAGTCGCACGCTGTGCTGCCCTACAGCCATTATCTGTCCAGGTTCACCGCGTATCTCCAGCAGCTGGACATGGAGTCCAACGGCAAGTCCGTGGACCGTGCGGGCAATCCGGTGGAGTGGCAGACCGGGCCGGTGGTGTGGGGCACGCCGGGCACCAACGGGCAGCATGCCTACTACCAGCTCATCCATCAGGGCACCAAGCTGATCCCG
>NZ_JBIAXM010000015.1:0-134077 GCF_042896695.1 Streptomyces sp. NPDC001270
GGTTACATTCCGAACCCGGAAGCTAAGCCTTACAGCGCCGATGGTACTGCAGGGGGGACCCTGTGGGAGAGTAGGACGCCGCCGAACTAAATGTGGGGAATCCCTCGTGCTCTTGGGCACGGGGGATTTCTGCGTTTAGGGGGTCGCGGGGCTGACCGTGCCTGTTGTCTGGGTGGATTTCTGGCACGGTACTTGGTCAGAGTCGGCCCGCTGCCTTCAAAGCGAGGTACGCATCCGCCAGCGCCGGGGCCAAGTCGTCCGGTGTGGCGTCGACGATCGTCACGCCGTGACGACGCAGTTGTTCCGCTGTACGGTGCCGTTCGGCCTGCGCCTGAGCCGCCGCAGCGGCCTCGTAGACCGCGTCGACGTCTCCTCGGGTGGTCGCCATCTCGGCGATACGGGGATCGGCGACCGAGGCCACCACGACCGTGTGCCGTTGAGTGAGTTGCGCGAGCACGGGAAGCAGGCCCTCCTCGACCGGCGCCGCGTCCAGGGACGTGAGCAGGACGAGCAGGGAACGGCGAGGCGCCGTACGGAGCGCCGTGGCGGCCAGTCCTCGGGCATCCGTTTCGACGAGTTCGGGTTCGAGCGTCGCCATCGCGGCCACCAGGGACGGGAGGGCGTCGCTTGCCTTACGTCCCTGGACCAGAGCCCGTACCCGGCGGTCGTAGGCGAGGAGGTCCACACGGTCGCCGGCGCGGGCCGCGAGCGCCGCGAGGAGCAGAGCGGCGTCCATGGAGGCGTCCAGGCGCGGGGCGTCGCCAACCCGGCCGGCCGAGGTACGGCCGGTGTCCAGCACCAGCAGGATGTGGCGGTCCCGTTCCGGACGCCAGGTGCGGACGGCCACGGCCGTGTGGCGTGCCGTCGCCCGCCAGTCGATGGAGCGGGTGTCATCGCCAGGGACATATTCGCGCAGGCTGTCGAACTCGGTGCCCTCACCGCGGGTCAGGACGCTGGTGCGGCCGTCGAGTTCGCGTAGTCGCGCGAGCTTCGACGGGAGGTGCTTGCGGCTGGTGAAGGGGGGCAGGACCCGTACCGTCCACGGCACTTTGTGGGTTCCCTGGCGGGAGAACAGACCGAGGGGGCCGTAGGAGCGGATCGTGACGCGGTCGGCCTGGCGGTCGCCGCGGCGGGTGGGGCGCAGCCGGGTCGTGATGCGCCGGCGTTCGCCCGGGGGCACGGTGAGGCGGTGGCGGGAGGCCGCGATCTCCGTGCCCGGCTGCCAGCTGCTGGGTGGCCAGGCGTCCCTCAGCCGGGCCCGGAGCGGACGGCGCGACGGGTTGGTGACGGTCAGCGTCACGTCGGCGGTCTCGCCCAGGCGCGCGGAGGTGTCTCCGGAGCGGCTCAGGATCAGCCGTCGTACGGGTGCGGCGAGGGCGAAGTCGCAGGCGCAGGCCACGGCGAGCGGGCCGTTGACTGCGAGGATGCCCGTCCAGCCGGGATCCCAGATACCGACGGGCACGGAGCCGAGGGCCGCCAGCAGGGCGGCGCGTCCGGTGAGCGGCATCAGCGGGGAACCGGGACGTGGGCGAGGATGGCGTTGATGACGGAGTCGGCCGTCACTCCCTCCATCTCGGCCTCGGGGCGTAGCTGCACACGGTGCCTGAGGGTCGGCAGGGCGAGGGCCTTCACGTCGTCGGGGATGACGTAGTCGCGGCCCGTCAGCCACGCCCACGCGCGTGCGGTGGCGAGCAGGGCGGTGGCGCCGCGCGGGGACACGCCCAGGGTGAGGGAGGGCGACTCACGGGTGGCACGGCAGACGTCCACGACGTAGGCGATGATCTCGGGGGAGACGGTCGTCTTGGCGACCGCCGCGCGGGCGGCTTCGAGGGCGGCCGGGCCCGCCACGGGGCGCAGGCCGGCGGCGCGCAGGTCGCGCGGGTTGAAGCCGGCCGCGTGGCGGGTGAGGACATCGATCTCGTCCTGCCGGGCGGGCAGCGGGATCGTCAGCTTCAGCAGGAAGCGGTCGAGCTGGGCTTCGGGGAGGGGGTAGGTGCCCTCGTACTCGACGGGGTTCTGGGTGGCCGCGACCAGGAATGGCTCCGGGAGGGGCCGGGGGGTTCCGTCGACGGTCACCTGGCGTTCCTCCATCGCCTCCAGCAGGGAGGACTGGGTCTTCGGAGGCGTGCGGTTGATCTCGTCGGCGAGCAGCAGGTTGGTGAAGACCGGGCCGGGCTGGAAGGAGAACTCGGCGGTGCGGGTGTCGTAGACGAGGGAGCCCGTGACGTCGCTCGGCATGAGGTCGGGGGTGAACTGGACGCGCTTGGTCTCCAGTTCGAGCGCGGAGGCGAGGGCGCGGACCAGGAGTGTCTTGGCGACTCCGGGGACGCCTTCCAGCAGGACGTGTCCACGGCACAGCAGGGCGACGACGAGACCGGTCACGGCGGGATCCTGGCCGACCACGGCTTTGGCGATCTCGGCGCGCAGGGTTTCCAGGGCGGCGCGGGCGTCGCCCGGATCCCCGGTGTTCCCGGCGTTGTCAGTGGTCGGGTCCATCATGGACGGCGTACCTCTCTTTCGAGGGCGTCGAGTCGGTCGGTGAGGGCGATGAGGGCTGCGTCGTCGCCGGGCGGGGGCCCGAAGAGGAGGGGGTGCAGGTCCTGTGCGTCGCCGTGGAGGTGGGCGGACAGGGCGGGCAGCAGGGCTTCGGGCGCGTGCGCCTGGGCGACGGGGACGCCGACGAGGGGGGCGAGGCGGGTGCGGGTGGTGAAACGGAGAGCGGCGGCGGCGCGGTCACGGGCGTCGGCCTTGCGGTAGAGGCGGGCGCGGCCTTCGACGGTTTCGGAGGCACGGATCGCGACCGGAAGTCTTTCGGGTACGAGGGGGCCGAGCCGGCGTGCCCGCCAGAAGGCGGCGAGGACCGCCGCGATGAACAGTTGCAGCGTGCCCCAGAGCCAGCCGGAGGGAAGCAGGTCCAGGAAGTCCTTCTGGTCGCCCGTGCCGGTGGCCGGGGTGTCGGAGAGGGAGGGGAGGTACCAGACCAGATGGGGGCGGGAGCCGAGGAGTTGAAGGGCGAGCGAGGCGTTGCCCTGCTCGTCGAGGCGGTTGTTGTAGAGGATGTCGGGCGCGCCGAGGACGACGGTGTCGCCGCTCCCGGAAGGGGCGGGGACACGTACCAAGGTGGCGAGGCGCCGGCTGGGGTAGCACGTGTCGGCGTCGAGGCGTGTGGTGGTGTAGCGGACGCCGCCCGTGTCGGCCGCGCCCGCGCGGACGGCGGCGGGCAGGGCGCACTCGGGGCTGAGGGTCGAGCCGAAGCTGGTGGCGGGGTCCGCGGTCACGCCGGGCGCGAGGCGTTCCACGGACGGACTGCCGGCGGCGACGAGGAGGGTGCGTCCACCGGACCCGGCGGTGGCGGAGTGCAGCGCGGTCTGCCGGCCGGGCGTGAGCAGGTCGGGCACGGCGACCAGGAGGGTGGTGTCCGGGCCGGCCGCGGTACGGGCCTCGTCCAGTGTGGTGACCACGCGCGTGGACACGCCGTGGTCGGCGAGCAGCTCGGCGATAGCGCGGCTGCCGTAGGGGTCGGCGGAGCGGGGGTCGAGGGCGCCGTGCCGGGCATCGGAGCGGATGACGGCGATCACGACGGCGCCCGCGAGCAGCAGGACGAGCGCGAGGACGATGCCCCGCGTGCGGGTCCACACCTGGCGGTTGGTGAGCGAGGCCGAGGTGGACGGGAGGGTGGCCCCGGTGGTCATCCGGCGGCCCCCTGGCGGCTGCTGGGGGCCGTGCTGTGGCTGCTGGTGGCGAGGGCGGGCTTGGCGTGCTCCAGGTCGCGGTCGAGTTCGACGAGCCGGTCGTACGTCTGCCGGTGTGCCCGGCGGCCGCCGTACGTGACGTCGTCGAACTCCCGCGCGGCGGCGTGCAGTCGGTCCGTGTGCGCGGGCAGGGCGCGACCGGCCTCCGCGGCCGCCTCGTCGGCGGTGCGGCCGGGCCGGGCGTCGAGCAGGGCGCGTTCTTCGAGGGCGCGGACGACGGCCCGCATGCGTTCCTGGACGGCCTGGTTCCAGTGGCCCTGGGCGGCCTGTGCCTCGGCGGCGGCGCGGTGTTCCGCAGCGCTGCGGGGACGGTCGTCGAAGAGGGCGGGGACGGAGACCGGGCGGCGGCGCGGGGTGCCCAGGCGCCACCAGAGGGCGGCCAGTACGGCGACGACGGCCAGCACGACCACGACCAGGCCGAGCGTCCCTCCCGGTGTCGCCGAGGCGGCGGCGTCGAGCACCTTGCCGAGCCAGTCCCAGAAGGCGTTCAGGGCCCGTTGGAGCAGACTGGGGTCGTTCTCGTGGTACATCCCCTTGGACAGTTCGCGCCGGGCGGCCTCCCGCGCGGGATCGCGCGGGGTGGTCACCGGCGGCTCGTCGCCCGAGCCCGCCAGTGACAGCAGGGCCGTGTCGCCCGCTCGCAGCAGGCTGCGGACGGCGGGGCCGACGGCGTGCGGCACGACCGGCACCGTGCTCAGTACTCCCCCCGGCAGGCTCACCGCGTCAGCTCCCCGGGACGGGGCCCGGCGCGGGCGCGCCGTAGTCCTGGACCCCGGCGGCGCGGGCCAGTTCGAGGTCGAGGGCCTCGCGGCGGATGCGCTGGTCGATGTAGAGGAGCACGCTGACGCCCCCGCTGATCGGGAACGTGATCATGGAGCCGATCACCGAGCCGACGCCGCTGATGATGAGGAACGTCCAGCCGACGCCGCCGGTCCCGCCGAGGAAACCGGAGAGGCCGTCGCCGCTCAGCGCGGCGCCGATCAGGGCGAAGGGGATGATGACGATCGACGCGATGATGTTCGCGATGATCCCGGCGAGCAGTTGGATGCCGAGGACCCGCCACCAGGAGCCGCGGACCAGCTTTGTGGAGCGGCTCATCGACTTCAGGATGCCCTGCCGCTCCAGCACCAGCGCGGGCGAGGCCAGCGAGAAGCGGACCATGAGCCAGATCACGACGACGAGCGCCGCGAGCAGGCCGAGGACGAGGAGCGGGAAGACGGCGGCGTCCCCTGCGCCGGCGACGCCCACGAGTATGCCCGGCAGCGCCCCGCAGAGCATGATGCCGAGGGAGATGAGCGGCAGCAGGAAGATCAGGCCAATCAGCCTGCCGATCCGCGGGCGGGCGTCCCGCCAGGCTTCGCCGGTGGTCACGGGCCTGCCCAGGACGGCCCGGCTGGTCACGGTCGCCAGCAGAGCGGTGGCGACGATGGTGCCGATGGAGGAGATCAGCAGGACGGCGACGGAGCTGAGCGTGGCCTCGCCCATGGCGCGGGAGAGTTCGTCGAAGCTGGCGCTCGGGTCGTTGAGGGTGTCGGTGGTCGCCGTGTCGTCGAGGACGAAGCCCTGGAGGAGGATGCCGACGATCTCCGTGACGACCGCGACGGTCAGCGAGATCCCCAGGACCGTGCGCCAGTAGGTGCGCATGGTGGAGACGGCGCCGTCGAGGATCTCGCCCACACCGAGTGGGCGCAGCGGGATGACGCCGGGCTTGGCCGCGGGCGGGGGGCCGCCCCAGCCCGCGCCCCAGCCTCCGTAGCCGCCGGCTCCTCCGTACCCGCCGTAGCCCCCCGGGCCGCCGTAGCCGCCGTGACCTCCCTGGCCGCCCGGGTGCGGGCCGCCCCAGCCCGGGCCGGGCGGTGGGGGCGGCGGTGCCTGGCCCGGGGCCGGGGCGCCGGCGGGCGCGGACCACTGGCCGGGTGGCGGCTGCTCCTCGGACCACTTCGAGCCGGGGGCCTGTGGGTCCGCGCCCGGCTGGTCGGCGGGCTGTGCGGGCACCGGCCGGCCGGCGGGGTCGACAGGACCGGACGCGCCCGGTTCCTGCCCGTTGGACGGGGTGGATCCGGGCGAGGCCCAGCCCGGAGTGTCGTTCATCGATGCTCCTTCTCGGTGCCCGTCCGCGGTCGCGGCGGCAGGTTGGCAGCCATCGTGCCATGGGGCGGAGGGCAGGGGACCGGCTGCGGTAGGGGCTGCACCTTCAATTGTCCGTGGGATACGGGGCAGACTGACCGCATGGCTGATCAGGACGCGCACACCGGCGAGGGCAGGCACGCGACCGAGATACCGGCGATCCGCTGGGAGGAGCCGCCCGAAGGGCCCGTACTGGTCCTTCTCGACCAGACCAGACTGCCGACCGAGGAGGTCGAGCTGGTGTGCACCGACGCGCCGGCTCTGGTCGAGGCGATCC
The DNA here is from genome assembly GCF_042896695.1 of Streptomyces sp. NPDC001270. Lineage (NCBI taxonomy): Bacteria > Bacillati > Actinomycetota > Actinomycetes > Kitasatosporales > Streptomycetaceae > Streptomyces > Streptomyces sp. NPDC001270. The sequence continues at coordinate 6,157 of NZ_JBIAXM010000015.1, forward strand.
GTGCGCTCGCCGTGCGCGGGGCGCCGCTGCTCGGCATCGCGGGGGCGTACGGCGTCGCGCTCGCCGCCGTGCGGGGTTTCGACGTGGACGAGGCCGCGGGCGCGCTCCAGGCCGCCCGGCCCACCGCGGTGAACCTGTCCGTCGGGGTGCGCAGGGCACAGGCCGCCCACCGGGCCGCGCTCGCCGAGGGCGGCGACCCGCAGCGGGCGGCGGCGGCCGCGCTGGCCGCTGCGCGGGCGATGCACCGGGAGGACGCCGAGGCATCCGCCCGGATGGCCGGGTACGGGCTGGCGTTGCTCGACGAGTTGCTGCCCGGCGGGGGACACCGGATCCTCACGCACTGCAACTCCGGGTCACTGGTGTCGGGCGGGGAGGGGACCGCGCTCGCCGTGGCGCTCGCCGTGCACCGGGAAGGGCGGCTGCGCCGGCTGTGGGTGGACGAGACGCGTCCGCTGTTGCAGGGCGCGCGGCTGACGGCGTACGAGGCGGCCCGCACCGGCATGGCGTACTCCTTGCTCACCGACAGCGCGGCCGGATCGCTGTTCGCGGCGGGAGAGGTGGACGCGGTGCTGATCGGTGCCGACCGCATCGCGGCCGACGGGTCGGTGGCGAACAAGGTGGGCAGCTATCCGCTCGCGGTGCTGGCGCGGTACCACCACGTGCCGTTCATCGTGGTGGCGCCGGTGACGACGGTGGATCCGGACACGCCGGACGGGGCGTCCATCGAGGTCGAGCAGCGGCCCGGATACGAGGTGACCGAGCTCACTGCGCCGTGGGCACCGGTCGGCGGAGCGGGCGGCGGGGTTGTGGTGGCGCCGTTGGGAACGCAGGCGTACAACCCGGCGTTCGATGTGACGCCGCCCGAACTGGTGACGGCGATCGTCACCGACGCGGGCGTCGTCTCACCCGTGACGGGCGCCGTGCTCGCGGAGCTGATCTCCGGCTCGGTCGGTCAGCGGACCGGGGCATGAGAAAGGAGGGGGAGTAGTGGGCGGCGGGGACGGAGGGGACTGAGAGGACTGAGGGACTGAGGGGACTGAGAGGACTGAGGGACTGAGGGGATTGAGGGGATGTCGGGGGGCGGAACAGGTATGGGGTCGTGCGGGCGTGTTCTGGGCTCGCCGAAGTGGTCCTGCTCGGCCTGCCGAAGTGGGCTGCCCTCTTTCACCGAAGCGGGGCCGCTCCTGCCACCGGCACGAGGGGGGCCGTAGCCGTATGACGTCAGTGGCGCACCGTCGCGGGGCGAGGGCCGCGACCGCCTGTGACCACCGCGCCGCCGGCGGGCGGCCGGAGCGGCACGCGCTCCGCCGTTGCCGCGGCGACTCCGCCGTTGCCAGGGGCGGTGTCCGTCGCTGACACCGGTGTCGAAGGACAGGGGCAGACAGTGACGGTCCCGTACGACTATCGTCACTGGCCGGTGAGCCTGCTCACCTGCGCCACCTTCGCCGTTATGAGAATGGGATGATGTCGTTTATGAAGGGACGAGTCCTCGTCGTCGATGACGACACCGCGCTGGCCGAGATGCTCGGCATCGTGCTGCGAGGTGAAGGTTTTGAGCCGTCTTTCGTAGCCGACGGCGACAAGGCGCTCGCCGCTTTCCGCGAGACCAAGCCCGATCTGGTGCTGCTCGACCTGATGCTGCCCGGCCGGGACGGCATCGAGGTGTGCCGGCTGATCCGCGCGGAGTCCGGTGTGCCGATCGTGATGCTCACCGCCAAGAGCGACACCGTGGACGTGGTCGTGGGCCTGGAGTCGGGCGCCGACGACTACATCGTCAAGCCGTTCAAGCCGAAGGAGCTGGTGGCCCGGATCCGCGCGCGGCTGCGCAGGTCGGAGGAGCCGGCTCCGGAGCAGCTCACCATAGGTGACCTGGTCATCGACGTGGCTGGGCACTCCGTGAAGCGGGACGGGCAGTCGATCGCGCTGACGCCGCTGGAGTTCGATCTGCTGGTGGCGCTGGCCCGCAAGCCGTGGCAGGTGTTCACCCGCGAGGTGCTGCTGGAACAGGTGTGGGGCTACCGGCACGCGGCGGACACGCGGCTGGTGAACGTGCACGTGCAGCGGCTGCGGTCCAAGGTCGAGAAGGATCCGGAGCGGCCGGAGATCGTGGTGACCGTCCGTGGCGTCGGTTACAAGGCCGGACCGAGCTGACGTGTCGGGAGACAGTGCCGCTTCGGCTCCCGGCCGTCCCGGGGAGAGTCCGGGGCGGCCTGTCGGCCGGAAGACGGCCGGGTCGGGCTGGGGACGCCTCCTCGAAGGCGGGCTGTTGCAGGGCGGAGTGCGGGGCAGCCCGGTGCTGCGCCTGTTCGTGCGCTGGGTGCGCCGGCCGCTGCTGCCGGTCATGCGGCTGTGGCGGCGCAACATCCAGCTCAAGGTCGTCGTCACGACGCTGCTGATGTCGCTGGGCGTCGTCCTGCTGCTCGGTTTCGTCGTCATCGGGCAGGTGCGCAACGGCCTGCTGGACGCCAAGGTGAAGGCGTCGCAGAGCCAGGCCACCGGCGGGTTCGCGGTGGCCAAGCAGCAGGCCGACGAGGCATCGAACAGCACCGGGGACGACAGCTCGGCGGTCGACGGCCGGCAGTCGCAGAACGTCATCCAGTGGATGAGCGACCTCGTGGAGTCGCTGTCCAGCGGCGGCCAGGGCGCCTTCGACGTGGTGACGCTCCCCGCGGGCGACGACAGCGGCGGCGGGCGCAGCCCGCGCGGCTCCGGGTACGTCGACCCGTCCGCCAGCGTGCCCGTGGATCTGCGCGCGCGGGTCCACACCAGTACGACGGCGGCCCAGAGCTACACCCGTGTCGTCTACAGCAACGGCAAGGCGTCCCAGCCCGCGCTGGTCATCGGCAAACAGGTGAACGACCCGAACGGGGACCCGTACGAGCTGTACTACCTCTTCCCGCTGACGCAGGAGGAGAAGTCGCTGAGCCTGGTCAAGGGCACGCTCGCGACCGCCGGGCTGTTCGTCGTCGTACTCCTCGGGGCCATCGCGTGGCTGGTGGTGCGGCAGGTCGTGACGCCCGTGCGGATGGCGGCCGGGATCGCGGAGCGACTGTCGGCGGGCCGTCTGCAGGAACGGATGAAGGTCACCGGCGAGGACGACATCGCGCGTCTCGGCGAGGCGTTCAACAAGATGGCGCAGAACCTGCAGCTGAAGATCCAGCAGTTGGAGGACCTGTCGCGGATGCAGCGGAGGTTCGTCTCCGACGTGTCGCACGAGCTGCGCACCCCGCTGACGACCGTGCGTATGGCCGCCGACGTGATCCATGAGGCACGCGAGGACTTCGATCCGGTGACCGCCCGTTCGGCAGAGCTGCTCGCCGACCAGCTGGACCGCTTCGAGTCGCTGCTCGCCGACCTGCTGGAGATCAGCCGGTTCGACGCGGGCGCGGCGGCGCTGGAGGCCGAGGCGATAGACCTGCGGGAGGTCGTACGGCGGGTGGTCAGCGGGGCGGAGCCGCTGGCCGAGCGGAAGGGCAGCCGGATACGTGTCGTCGGCGACCAGCAGCCCGTGGTCGCGGAGGCGGACGCCCGGCGTGTGGAGCGGGTGCTGCGCAACCTCGTCGTCAACGCGGTGGAGCACGGCGAGGGCAAGGACGTCGTGGTCAGGCTGGCCGCGGCCGGCGGCGCCGTCGCGGTCGCGGTGCGCGACTACGGAGTCGGGCTCAAGCCCGGCGAGGCGACCCGGGTCTTCAGCCGTTTCTGGCGGGCCGATCCGGCACGCGCGCGTACCACGGGCGGCACGGGTCTGGGACTGTCCATCGCCCTGGAGGACGCGCGGCTGCACGGCGGCTGGCTCCAGGCATGGGGCGAGCCGGGCGGTGGATCGCAGTTCCGGCTGACGCTGCCGCGGACCGCGGACGAGCCGCTTCGGGGCTCGCCGATACCGCTGGAGCCGAAGGACTCGCGGCGCAACGCGGAACAGGGCGGGGCCGGTGTGCCGCACGGTGGCGAGGACAGGCGGGCCATGGTGCCGGCGCAGCCCTCGGGCGGGCAGGTGCCGTCGCTGTCGTCGCGCGCCCCGCTCGCGCAGCGGACGGCCACCGTGACTCCGGCCGCCGATCCGACGGCGCTGCCCGGCAACGGGGCGCGCGTGGTGCCCCGGCAGTCCGGAACCGTCCGGCGCATGGACGACGCGCCCGCAGCCGCGGAGGCCGCGTCGGACGCGAGCCGGGACGAAGCGAGCCGGGACACGGCGACGGGAGCGGGGGATTCGAACACCTCAGGGGAGGCATTTCGTGGGCGCTGACCGCGAGGGGGGCGTCCGGCGTCGTCCGGTGCGCGCGGTGGTGTACGCCGCCTGTGGTGCCGTACTGCTGGCCGGGTGTGCCTCGATGCCGGACAGCGGTGACCTGCGGGACGTCGAGTCGACGCCCCGGCAGGACACACAGGTGCGCGTGTTCGCCATGCCGCCCCAGGAGAACGCCGCGCCCGGCGAGATCGTGCAGGGCTTCCTGGAGGCGCTGACCAGTGACGACCCGAGCTACGACACGGCCCGCAAGTATCTGACCCCGGCCGCGGCGCGGAAGTGGCGGCCGGAGCAGGGGACCACGGTGCTCGCTGACGGGCCGAGCACCGAGTCCGACCAGGGCGCCGCCGCGCGGGAGGATCCCGGCAGCCTCTCCTACGTACTGGCCGGGACCAGGGTCGCCACCGTCGACGCGCAGCAGGCGTACGCGCCCGCCAAGGGGGCGTACGCCAAGCGGCTGCACCTGAGCCGGGACACCAAGACCGGGCAGTGGCGCATCGACACGCTGCCGCAGGGCGTCGTGATGGGCAAGTCCGACTTCCAGCGGAACTACACCCCGGTCAACAAGTACTACTTCGCGTCGCACAGCTCGGTCGGGCCCGGCGGGGAGCCGGTGGCCGTCGCCGACCCGGTCTTCCTGCGCACCCGGGTGGATCCGATGACCCAGGTGGTGCGCTCGCTGCTGAACGGGCCCACGAACTGGGTCGGACCTGCGGTGCGGTCGAGTTTCCCGACGGGGGCGGCGTTGCAGAAGGGCGCGAGCGCGCTGACGCCCGACGACCAGAACAGGCTGACGGTCCCGTTGAACGGGCAGGCGGCCCGGGCCGGCGAGCCGCAGTGCGCGGAGATGGCGACGCAACTGCTGTTCACCCTGCGGAACCTGACACCCACCGTGGACTCGGTCGAGTTGCAGGGGCCGGACGACAGGACGCTGTGCGAACTGAGCGCCGACCGGGCCGAGACCGTCGCCTGGCACAGCCCCGCGAAGGGCCCCGGCTACCTGTACTTCTTCGACAGCAAGCACCGGCTGGTGCGGATCGCGGGCGGCAGCACGAGCACCACCGCCGTGCCGGTGCCGGGCGCGCTCGGTCAGGGCGACAAGGAATTCGGGTCCGTGGCGGTCTCGCGCGACGAGCACACCGCCGCCGGGGTCAGCAGCGACGGGACATCGCTGTACGTCACGGCGCTGACCCCCGGGGGTTCGCTCGGTTCCGCCGTCGTGACCAGCACCGGCACCACCAAGGACGACCGGCTCGCCACGCCGACCTGGGACGCACAGGGTGATCTGTGGGTGGCCGACCGGAATCACCTGGATCCACGGCTGCTCATGCTGAAGCAGGGCTCGGGGAAACCGGAGTCGGTACGGGTTCCGGGGCTGTCCGGTCAGATCAAGGACATCCGGGTGGCCGCGGACGGGGCACGGATGGCGCTGGTCGTGGAGAAGGACGGCCGGCAGTCCCTGCTCATCGGGCGGATCGAGCGCGACGACACCTCGGGCGAGGGACCGGCGGTCGTCGAACTGCGGTCCGCGGCTCCGTGGTTGGAGGAGGTCACCACCATGTCGTGGGCCGGTGACAGCCGGCTGGTGGTGGTCGGGCGCGAACAGGGGGGCGTGCAGCAGATGTCCTACGTCCAGGTCGACGGCTCCGTGCCGGAGGGCCAGGCACCCGCCGCGCTGACCGGGGTGAAGGCGATCACCGCGTCCGAGGACGAGCGGGTGCCGCTGGTGGCGTACTCGGAGGACGGGATCGTGCGGCTGCCGTCAGGGGCGCAGTGGCAGAAGGTCGTCAAGGACGGGACGGCGCCGATCTATCCGGGGTGAGGGGGCGGGTGCGTCGGGGCGCGGGGGGCTGCCCGGCGGTGGTGGCGGTGGTGATGGCCGACGCGCCGGTCGGGGTGGAGGCGCCACGTCGACCGGCCGGGCCGGGCTGGGCCGCGTATCGGCGCGCCCGGGCGGCGGCACGGGCTCGGCCGGCCTGAGGCAGGGGATCTTCCAGCCTGCGGTGTGGGTTCTTCCAGGCTGAGGTGTGGACTCGGCCGGGCCACGGCTGGGGTTCACCGGACTGACGCCTCCGGCGTTCGTCGGGGCCGGGCGCCGGGCCGTTCCGGTCTCCGCGGGCGGCGCTGTAACTCGTGTGAGTGACTGTCGTTACGACCTGCGCGGAGTTGTCCACAGGGAGTTGTCCACAGGGGTGGCCGGGTGGCTCCCGCGTTGGCACAGTGGTGCGCATGCCGGGGTGGTTGCAGGACCTCACCGACCTGGTGCTGCCGACCGAGTGCGCGGGCTGCGGCAGGTCTCGCACGGTGCTCTGCCCGGAGTGCCGTGCCGCCCTCACCGGGGCCGCACCGAGCCGGGTGCGGCCGGTGCCGGAACCGCCCGGGCTGCCGGTCGTGCACGCGGCGGCTCCGTACGCGGACGAGGTAAGGGCGACCCTCCTCGCGCACAAGGAACGCGGCGCGCTGGCACTGGCGCGGCCCCTCGGCGCCGCCCTCGCCCGGGCGGTGCGCGCGGGGTGCGGGCGGAGGGACGCGCCCGTGCTGCTCGTCCCGGTGCCGTCCGCGCGGCGGGCCGTGCGGGCGCGTGGTCACGATCCGGTGCGCCGGATCGCCCTCGCCGCCGCCGGTGAGCTGCGGCGGAGCGGACGGCGGGCGCGGGTGGCCGGTGTACTGCGGCAGCGGCGGGCCGTGGCCGACCAGTCGGGGCTCAACTCCCGGCAGCGTCAGGGCAATCTCGCGGGCGCGCTGGAGGTCATGGCGGGCGGTGCCCGGCTGCTCGCCGGCGGTCACCTGGTGCTGGTCGACGATCTGCTGACGACCGGCGCGTCGCTGACGGAGGCGGCACGGGCCGTGCGGGAGGCACCGGCTGAGGAGATAGGGAGAAGGATTGTGTACGAGCGCGCAACTCGGGAAGGAAGGGAGGAACGGATCGGCGGATCGCAGGAAGAGAGACGTAACGCGACCTACGAAGGAGCGGGAATGGCGGACACGAACGGCGCCGGACGATTGATCCGCGCGGCAGTGATCGCAGCCCCGCCGGATTCCTTCGAAATAATCCGGTACTGACTCCGAACTTACGTTGTTGCAGGTAGTAAGGGGGTCTATTCACTTGATCGGAGGTACGCCGCAGTAGAGGGTGACGACATCCGTACGGGCGAGATATGTTCGGTTGTGAGGGAAAGCCGCAGGCTATGCCTCCGATATCCGATTGCCGTGGCTGCGGTTAACCGTAATGACCCGCGCCGGCCAGGCGGAGATCTTGCCCATGGGGGAGGAGGTGGACGTCACCGAGTCCGAAGTTCCGGGGTTCCGGGTTCACCGGAGCCTGGTGCAAAAGGGAGAAGCTCCGCCGTCGCAGCGGAGCGATCCGGGAACGGAGTTCTGCGTGGACATCGTCGTCAAGGGCCGCAAGACCGAGGTGCCCGAGCGGTTCCGCAAGCACGTGGCCGAGAAGCTGAAGCTGGAGAAGATCCAGAAGCTCGACGGCAAGGTGATCAGCCTCGACGTCGAGGTGTCCAAGGAGCCCAACCCCCGACAGGCCGACCGCTGTGACCGAGTGGAGATCACGCTCCGCTCCCGCGGTCCGGTGATCCGGGCGGAGGCAGCGGCCAGCGACCCGTACGCGGCACTCGACCTGGCGGCGGAGAAGCTGGGCGCCCGGCTGCGCAAGCAGCACGACAAGCGGTTCTCGCGTCGCGGCGCCCGCCGGGTCCCGGCCGCCGAGGTCCCCGACCACGTCCCGGGAGCGGCAACGCTCAACGGGAACGGCCACCCCGTCCACGAGGAAGAGACGGACGGAGTGCCCACGAAGAAGATCGGCCCGCTGGAAGTGAAGGGTGAAGGCCCCCTCGTCGTCCGTGAGAAGACCCACGTCGCCTCCCCGATGAGCCTCGACCAGGCCCTCTACGAGATGGAACTTGTCGGCCACGACTTCTATCTGTTCATCGACTCCGAGACCAAGGAACCGAGCGTCGTCTACCGGCGGCACGCCTACGACTACGGGGTCATCCACCTCAGCACGGACCCGATGATCGCGCGGGCGGAATTCCCCGCGGCTGGTGGCACGCTGGGCGGCTGACGATCCGGCCGACGGTTGAGCGGGTGCCCCTGGAGCGCGTGTGCGCCCCCAGGGGCACCGGTGTGCGACCACTTCGCGCCCCGCTCGTCACCGCGGCGTCGTCCAGGCATGAAATCATGGCCGGACCGGCCCAACCGGTGGGCCGTTGCCTTGGGTTGGCGATGGCACAGGACCACAGGCCACAGCCTCAGGGGGAGGAACGATGGCGGACAGCTTCGGACCGATGCGGGATGCGGACGCCGACGGCGTCGTCGGTACGGGCCCGGGGGCGGGCTCTGCGCGCAAGGAGCCGATCAGAGTCCTGGTCGTGGACGACCACGCCCTCTTCCGCCGTGGTCTGGAGATCGTGCTCGCCGCCGAGGAGGACATCCAGGTCGTGGGGGAGGCGGGCGACGGCGCCGAGGCCGTCGACAAGGCCGCCGACCTGCTGCCCGACATCGTGCTCATGGACGTGCGGATGCCCAAGCGCGGCGGGATCGAGGCGTGCACCTCCATCAAGGAGGTGGCGCCCAGCGCCAAGATCATCATGCTGACGATCAGCGACGAGGAGGCCGACCTCTACGACGCGATCAAGGCGGGCGCGACCGGATACCTGCTCAAGGAGATCTCCACGGACGAGGTGGCCACGGCCATTCGCGCCGTGGCGGACGGGCAGTCGCAGATCAGCCCGTCCATGGCGTCGAAACTGCTCACCGAGTTCAAGTCGATGATCCAGCGCACCGACGAGCGCCGGCTGGTGCCGGCGCCGCGGCTGACCGACCGCGAACTCGAAGTGCTCAAGCTCGTGGCCACGGGGATGAACAACCGCGACATCGCCAAGGAGTTGTACATCTCCGAGAACACCGTGAAGAACCATGTGCGCAACATCCTGGAGAAGCTGCAACTGCACTCCAGGATGGAGGCCGTGGTCTACGCGATGCGGGAGAAGATCCTGGAGATCCGCTGACGCTCAGCCGAGCAGGCGGGCGAGTTCGCCGACGAGCGGTTCGCGCAGCTCGGCCGCGTCCACCCGCTCCACCCGCACGTCCGTGCAGTCCACCCAGCTCGCCGCCTCGACCAGGGCCTGCGCCACGCCCGGGACCGCCTTGGCGCCGTCCAGGGTGACCTGCTTGGCGACCAGGGTGCGGCCCTCGCGGGCCGGGTCGACGCGGCCGACGAGCCGGCCGCCGGCCAGGACCGGCATGGCGAAGTAGCCGTACACACGCTTGGGCTTGGGGACGTACGCCTCCAGGCGGTGGGTGAAGCCGAAGATCCGTTCCGTGCGGGCGCGCTCCCAGATCAGGGAGTCGAACGGCGACAGCAGCGTGGTGCGGTGACGGCCGCGCGGCGGTGTCGCCAGCGCCGCCGGATCGGCCCAGGCCGGCTTGGACCAGCCCTCCACCGCGACCGGGACCAGGCCGGAGTCGGCGATCACCGCGTCCACCTGTTCGCCCTTGAGGCGGTGGTAGTCGGCGATGTCGGCGCGGGTGCCGACGCCCAGGGACTCGCCGGCCAGGCGGACCAGGCGGCGCACGCACTCCGCGTCGTCCAGTTCGTCGTGCAGGAGAGGGCCCGGGATCGCGCGCTCGGCCAGGTCGTACACCCGCTTCCAGCCGCGGCGCTCCACGCACACCACCTCCCCGTACATCAGCGCGCGCTCGACGGCGACCTTCGAGCCGGACCAGTCCCACCACTCGCTGGTGCGTTTCGCGCCGCCCAGTTCCGTGGCCGTCAGCGGACCCTCGGCCCGCAACTGCTTGATGACCTGCTCGTAGGTGCCGTCGGGGAGTTCGTGGTTCCAGTGCGGGCGACCGCGGTAGGCGCGGCGGCGGAAGGCGAAGTGGGGCCACTCCTCGACGGGGAGGACACAGGCCGCGTGGGACCAGTACTCGAAGGCGTGCGTGTCGGTCCAGTAGGCCCGCTCCACGGTCTTGCGGCCGACCGCGCCGAGGCGGGCGTACGGAACGAGTTCATGGGAGCGGGCGAGGACGGAGATCGTGTCGAGCTGGACCGCACCCAGATGACGGAGGACACCACGGACGCCTGCTCTGCGGTCGGGGGAGCCGAGGAAGCCCTGTGCGCGCAGGGCGATGCGGCGGGCGTCGTCCGCGGAGAGCTCTGCGGTGGGGGGCGGGAGGGTCGTCATGCTTCCGCACCATAGACGGCGGCACTGACAATGCGGGCTGACCTGCGATTTCACGGCTCTGAGGGGCATTGCCACGCCGCGGGTCATCGCCACGCCTGCGTGTCATCGCCGCGTCTGTGGTGCGCGTCATCGTCTCGCCTGCGCTACGGGTCATCGCCACGCCTGCGGGCTGCCGCCGTGGTCGCGTCGGCGGATCAGCGTCGCGTCGGCAGGTACGGCGCCGTCGACGGCAGGCCCAGGTCCGAGGGCAGCAGCGAGCCCACCCAGCAGTCGCGGCGTACGCCCTTGTTGTTGATCGCGGAGCGCAGGGTGCCCTCGACGGTGAAGCCGGTGCGTTCGGCCACCGCGCGGGAGGCGTGGTTGCCGACCTCGGCGCGCCATTCGACACGGTCGACGTGGAGGTCGGTGAAGGCCCAGCGGGCGGCGGCGAGGGTGGCCTCGGTGATGTAGCCGCGGCCCCGGTGTTCCCTGGCGGCCCAGAAGCCGATCTCGGTCGTGCCCAGGGACCGCATGGTCAGACCGAGCATCCCCACCAGGTCACCGGCGGGGAGGAAGGCACCGAAGGTGTACATGGAACCGGTCGCCCAGCCCTCGGGGACCTGCTGCTCCGTGAAGCCGCGGGCGTGCTCGGGGAGGTACGGCGAGGGGATCGTGGTCCAGCGCTGGATGTCGGGGTCCTGCGCGGCGGCGTGGACGGCGTCGTTGTCCCGTGGTCCGACGGTGCGCAGCAGCAGGCGGGCGGTGGTGAGGGTGACGGGGTCCATCGGGTGATTCTGGTCGCGGGGCCCGCGGAAAGCCATCGGTTTGCGGTGCGTGAGCGCGTGATCACAATTCGCGCAATTCACTGCCCGGGTACGGCACCATCCACGACCTCCGACCGTTGTTCCTGATTGAAGGCGTTGCCCCACGACAGGGCTCCCGGCTCGACGGGGTCCTCGCATACGATGGCCGTTGCTCAGTTCAAATGGAAACCGACCGTCCCAGGCCCGACCGGCAAGGAGACCAACCCAGTGTCCGTCCTCACGAAGATCATGCGTGCAGGCGAAGGCAAGATCCTGCGCAAGCTGCACCGCATCGCGGACCAGGTCAACTCCATCGAAGAGGACTTCGTCGACCTCTCCGACGCCGAGCTGCGGGCCCTCACCGATGAGTACAAGCAGCGGTATGCCGACGGGGAGAGCCTGGACGACCTGCTTCCCGAGGCGTTCGCCACCGTGCGTGAGGCCGCCAAGCGCGTCCTCGGCCAGCGGCACTACGACGTGCAGATCATGGGTGGCGCCGCCCTCCACCTCGGCTACGTGGCCGAGATGAAGACCGGTGAGGGCAAGACGCTCGTCGGCACCCTGCCCGCGTACCTCAACGCCCTCTCCGCGGACGGCGTCCACATCGTCACGGTCAACGACTACCTGGCCGAGCGCGACTCCGAGATGATGGGCCGCGTCCACAAGTTCCTGGGCCTGTCCGTCGGCTGCATCCTGGCGAGCATGACGCCGGCCGAGCGCCGCGAGCAGTACCTTTCCGACATCACGTACGGCACGAACAACGAGTTCGGCTTCGACTACCTGCGCGACAACATGGCGTGGTCCCAGGACGAGCTGGTCCAGCGCGGCCACAACTACGCCATCGTCGACGAGGTCGACTCCATCCTCGTGGACGAGGCCCGTACGCCGCTGATCATCTCCGGCCCCGCCGACCAGGCCACCAAGTGGTACAGCGACTTCGCCAAGCTGGTCACGCGCCTCAAGCGCGGCGAGGCGGGCAACCCCCTCAAGGGCGTCGAGGAGACCGGCGACTACGACGTCGACGAGAAGAAGCGCACGGTCGCCATCCACGAGTCCGGGGTCACCAAGGTCGAGGACTGGCTGGGCATCGACAACCTCTACGAGTCGGTGAACACCCCGTTGGTGGGCTACCTGAACAACGCCATCAAGGCCAAGGAACTGTTCAAGAACGACAAGGACTACGTCGTCATCGACGGCGAGGTCATGATCGTCGACGAGCACACCGGCCGTATTCTCGCCGGCCGCCGCTACAACGAGGGCATGCACCAGGCGATCGAGGCGAAGGAAGGGGTGGACATCAAGGACGAGAACCAGACGCTCGCCACGATCACCCTGCAGAACTTCTTCCGCCTCTACAAGAAGCTGTCCGGCATGACCGGTACGGCGATGACCGAGGCCGCCGAGTTCCACCAGATCTACAAGCTCGGCGTGGTGCCGATCCCGACCAACAAGCCGATGATCCGCAAGGACCAGTCGGACCTGATCTACCGCACCGAGGTCGCCAAGTTCGAGGCGGTCGTCGACGACATCGCCGAGAAGCACGAGAAGGGCCAGCCGATCCTGGTCGGCACCACCTCGGTCGAGAAGTCCGAGTACCTCTCGCAGCAGCTCAGCAAGCGCGGCATCCAGCACGAGGTGCTGAACGCGAAGCAGCACGACCGCGAGGCCATCATCGTCGCCCAGGCCGGCCGCAAGGGCGCCGTCACCGTGGCCACCAACATGGCCGGCCGTGGTACGGACATCAAGCTCGGCGGCAACCCCGCGGACCTGGCCGAGGCGGAGCTGCGGCAGCGCGGCCTCGACCCCGAGGAGCACATCGAGGAGTGGGCCGCGGCGCTGCCCACCGCCCTGGCCAAGGCCGAGGAGGCCGTCAAGGCGGAGAAGGAAGAGGTCGAGGAGACCGGCGGCCTCTATGTGCTGGGCACCGAGCGGCACGAGTCGCGCCGCATCGACAACCAGCTGCGCGGACGCAGCGGCCGACAGGGCGACCCGGGCGAGTCCCGCTTCTACCTGTCGCTCGGTGATGACCTGATGCGCCTGTTCAAGGCCCAGATGGTCGAGCGCGTGATGTCGATGGCGAACGTGCCCGACGACGTGCCGATCGAGAACAAGATGGTCACGCGCGCGATCGCGTCCGCCCAGTCGCAGGTCGAGACGCAGAACTTCGAGACCCGTAAGAACGTCCTGAAGTACGACGAGGTCCTCAACCGCCAGCGCGAGGTCATCTACGGCGAGCGGCGCCGTGTCCTGGAGGGCGAGGACCTGCGCGAGCAGGTGCAGCACTTCATGGACGACACGATCGCGGCCTACGTCGGCGCGGAGACCGCCGAGGGCTTCCCCGAGGACTGGGACCTGGACCGGCTGTGGGGCGCCTTCAAGCAGCTCTACCCGGTGAAGGTCACCGTCGACGAGCTGGAGGAGGCGGCCGGCGACCGGGCCGGGCTGACCGCCGAGTTCATCATCGAGTCCATCAAGGACGACATCAACGAGCAGTACGAGTCGCGTGAGGAGCAGCTCGGCTCCGAGATCACGCGTGAGCTGGAGCGCCGGGTCGTGCTGTCGGTCCTCGACCGCAAGTGGCGCGAGCACCTCTACGAGATGGACTACCTCCAGGAGGGCATCGGCCTGCGCGCGATGGCGCAGAAGGACCCGCTGGTCGAATACCAGCGCGAGGGCTTCGACATGTTCACCGCGATGATGGACGGCATCAAGGAGGAGTCCGTCGGCTATCTGTTCAACCTGGAGGTCCAGGTCGAGCAGCAGGTCGAGGAGGTCCCGGTCGAGGACGCCCAGGCGGAGGAAGAGGGAGGCGGCGTTCAGGACGTGGTGCCGGCACAGGCGGGCTCCCGTCCGGAGATCCGTGCCAAGGGCCTCGACGCGCCGCAGCGGCGGGACCTGCACTTCTCCGCGGCGACGGTGGACGGTGAGGGCGGCATCGTCGAGGGCGACTTCACCTATGACGACGACGAGCCGGTGCGCTCCGAGTCCGACGGTCTGACGCGTGCGGAGCGCCGCCGCCAGGCCAAGGGCGGCCGGCGCCGCAAGAAGTGACGGCGCCCGGAACGCCGTAGCGTCCGGTCCGGAGGGCCGGTCCACCCAGGGGTGGGCCGGCCCTCCGGTGTTTCCGGGAAGCGGAGTGCTCAGCCGTCGGTGTGCGGGGCGCGGGGGCCGCCCAGTTCCACCGCCGTGCAGCGCCAGCGCAGGTCGGGGCCCCGCTCCAGACGGAAGGCCATGGCGCGCAGCTGGTCGCCGGCGCCGATGCGCGCGAACGCCTCGATGGCGCCCCGGCGAGGGACGTAATAGCCGATGTCCCGGACGACCGGGCGGGTGCCGCGGGTGCGCAGCGGACCGCGCTCCGCGAGCCGGGCCAGCTCGTCGTAGGCGCGGCCCGCGGTGTGCCGGAGCATCCAGTGGACGGGACGCTGGCCGCTCAGCACGGCCAGGAGCCGGTCTGCGAAGAGATCGGTGGGGCGTGGGGGCGCGGCCGGGATGGGCGCCGTACGGCTCGTGGGCGGGCCGGGAACGGTGGGGTCGGGGGCGACAGGGACGGGGGCGGGGGCGGCAGGGACCGCGGGAGCCGGGGCGTGCGGCGTCGCGGTGCGGCCGGCCGGGGTGCGAGTGGCCGCGGTGCCGGCGGCCGTTGCGCGAGGCGAGGGGGTGCGGGGCGGGGCGGTGCCGGGGCGGCGGGAGTCGTGGCGGCCTGGCGGGCGGCTGCCGGGGCGGCGCTGGGCGGTCCTGGTCATGACCTTGTTCATGGGGCTCCCCGTTCGGCGGGCCCGGCGGATACCGGGCGGTAACTTGCTGCTGGGGATCTTGTACGGGGCGGTGGCCGGTCCGGGCAAGGCTCCGCGGGCCCGCGGCGAGGGCGCGCGGAATTCACCTATCCGGGTGATCGAGGGGGTGGAAACCCAGCGGTGACGGGGTGGCGCCGGGTGACCCGACGGGCACCGGGTGGACGCGTTCGCGGGCCCCGACGGGGACCCGAAAGGGGACCCGGACAGTGACCCCCACGTATCCTGAAGGCGCTCCGGGAGGCGCGGGACCGCCCTCCTCGGTGCCCCAGCGGAGCGTCCACCACGAAAAGAGCGGCCGGCCATGCGCGTCTACGTCCCCCTGACCCTCCCCGGTCTCGCCGAGGCGCACAGGACGGGTGAGCTGGGCAGCGGACCGTTCGTCGCGTACGCCGTGACGCCCGCGCTGCGCGAGTGGTACCTCTCCGACGACATCGAGGAACTGGAGTACGCGGCGCTCAGCCGCGCCGCGCTGGCCTCGCTGCGACAACTGGCGGCGGGGGAGCCGGGGGCCGGGCGGCGCCGGGTCGTGGTCGCCGTGGACGTGCCCGACGGCACCGCGATGCCCGACCCGGACCGCGGGCTCGATCCGGCGGCCCTGGGCGAGGTGCGGGTGACCGGGCCGGTGCCGCTGGCCAAGGCGGCGGCGGTGCACGTAGACGCGGCCGACGCGGAGGCGGACGTGGCCGCGGCGGTCACGGCGCTCCCGGCGGCGGAGGGCGGGGACGACGACGCACAGTTCGTCGTGGACGGGGCCGAGGACCACGAACTGCTCTGGTACGCGACCCAGGAGATTCCCGCTCTGGTGGGGCTCTCCTGACCACGGTGACCGGGGGTGACCTGGCGTTCAGCTGATTGTCAGTGGCGCGCGGTACGTTTTTCGGCATGGGGACGCACGGGAGCACACACATCGTCTGGGACTGGAACGGCACGCTGTTCCACGACAACGAGGCGATCATCGGGGCGACGAACGCCGCCTCCGCCGAGCTGGGCCTTGAGCCGATCACGCTGGAGCAGTACCGGGCGATGTACTGCGTGCCGGTGCCGAAGTTCTACGAGCGGCTGATGGGGCGGCTGCCCACCGAGGCGGAGTGGCAGGTCATGGATGTGGTCTTCCACCAGTACTACAGCGAGCACCGGACGCGGTGCTCGCTCACCGAAGGGGCGGCCGACCTGCTGGCGGGCTGGCGGTCGGCGGGCCACAGCCAGTCGCTGCTGAGCATGTACGGCCATGAGGAACTGGTACCGCTGGTACGCGGGTTCGGAATCGAGACGCACTTCATACGCGTCGAGGGCCGCACCGGGCCGTCCGGGGGCAGCAAGGCCGAGCACATGGTCCGGCACCTGGAGGCGCTCACCGGTGTGGAGCCCGCGCGCACGGTGGTGATCGGGGACGCCGCCGACGACGCGGTGGCGGCACGGCACGTGGGGGCGCGGGCCGTGCTCTACACCGGGGGTTCGCACAGCCGGGCCAGCCTGGAGGAGGCGGGTGTGCCCGTGGTGGACACGCTGGCCGAGGCCGTGGCGGAGGCGGAACGGCCGGCGGCCTGACCCGGCCGGGCCCGAAGCCCGAGCCGGGGGACCGCGGGCCAGGGACCGGCGTCCGCGGGTCCGGGGGCGGGACGCGCTTCCCGGGCCCGGGACCAGCAGTCAGCCGGCCGGGGTCGCCGGCCCGTGGACCGCGGGCGGGGCTCAGGTCACCGGGGCCTTCGAGCGCAGCACGGTCAGGAACTCCCGCATCCAGCGGGAATGGTCCGGCCAGGCGCGGGCGGAGACCAGCGTGCCGTCCACGACGGTCTCGGCGTCCTGGAAGACGGCTCCGGCGGACTGCATGTCGAGTTCCAGGGCGGGGTAGGCCGTGACGCGCCGACCGCGGAGGCTGTCGATCGCGGCCGTCAGCAGGGGGCCGTGGCAGATCTGGGCGACCGGCTTGTCCGCGTCGAAGAACGATTTGAGGATCTTGCGGAGTTCGGGATCGTTGCGGAGGTATTCGGGCGCCCGGCCGCCGGGGATCACCAGGGCCGCGTACTGGCCGGGGTCGACCTCGGCGAAGGCCAGGTCGGCGGGCCAGGTGTAGCCGGGCTTCTCGGTGTAGGTGTCGAAGCCGGGTTCGAAGTCGTGGACGACGAACTGGAGCTTCTTGCGGGTGGGGGCGGCGATGTCGACGTCGTAGCCCTCCTCGCGGAGGCGCTGGTAGGGGTACATGACCTCCAGTGACTCCGCTGCGTCGCCGGTCACGATGAGGATCTTCGGGGGCATGGCGGGCGGCTCCTCTCGGGCGTGCACCGGTCGCGTGGGCGGTGCGCTCTCCGTGGTCGGTGGCGCGCTGTTCCTGCTCAACGTGGATCCAGCCTGCCGCGCGGGCAAGGGGTTGCGCCACTTTCACCCGCCGCGGGTTTGTGTTCCGGCCGCGAGCGTGCGTTTCGGCTGCGGGCCTGCGTGCGGTCGGCCCCGGGCCCGGGTCCCGCACCGACCCGCGGACTGCGTCCGTCTCCGCATCCATCCTGCCCCCGGACTTCATCCGCGGACCTGGGCCGCCGCCTGCTGCCGCAATCTCCGCCGGCCCTGTTCCCCGCCGGCCCCGAGTCAGGCCGGCCCCGAGTCCGGTCGGGGGCGGGACGTGGGCCGGCCGGGGACAGGTGGGCCCGGGAACGGAACCCGGGCCCGGGTACAGGCCGTGAACCCGGGATTGCGCCCGCGGCGCCGAGGCCGTAGCCGTGCGGGTCGTAGTGGCGTGGGCCTTGGCCGTGTCGTCGTGCCGGGGTGTAGCGGCGTTGGCCCCCACGCCGTGTCGGCCCACGGTCGTGTCGCCGTGCCGTGTCGGCCCACGGTCGTGTCGCCGTGCCGTGTCGGCCCACGGTCGTGTCGCCGTGCCGCCGTGTCGGCCCACGGCCGTGCCGCCGTGCCGCCGTGTCGGGGCACGGCTATGTCGGCGTGTCCTGTCGTGGTCATGGCTGGGCGTGGCCGGTTCGGTGCTGTGCAGAACGTCAAAGTTCGCCCCCCGGATTTGTACACATACGGCTCATGACGGGCCCTGGGTGAGGAGCGATAGCCTTGGGGTCGTGATCAGCGCGATAGTTCGCGGGGGCGCAGTCGCTGCCCCTGCCCTGCGCCCGGTGAGCACGGAGGACATCCGTGTCCGGGCGGCGGTCGCTGGTCCTTGTGGGCGGAGCCGGGGCGCAAGGAGCCCCGAAGCGCCACGCGCATCCCGGGTCAGGGCGCCACGGAGAGCAGCGTCACACCCGTCGGGCGCGTGGACATTGGCGAAAATCACCCCGCTCATCTCACCTTGCGGCATAGCGTCGAAGCGAACCGGACACCCCGGGTCGTGGCGTTACGCCGGAGGGGAAGAGACCGTACTTCCTTCTACGTCACGCAACGGCGCGCGACAGGAGCCAGAGGACAATGCAGACCAAGCTGGACGAAGCCAAGGCCGAGCTGCTCGAACGGGCCGCCCGGGTAGCTGAGAACAGCCCGGTCGGGGGGTACCTACCGACCGGGACGACGGACGAGGGCACGACGGACCACGAGTCCGTGCTCGCGTTCCTCCAGCGCTACTACCTGCACACCGCACCGGAGGACCTCGGCGACCGTGACCCGGTCGACGTCTTCGGAGCCGCGTTCTCCCACTACCGACTCGCCGAGACCCGTCCCCAGGGCACGGCCAACGTCCGGGTGCACACCCCGACCGTCGAGGAGAACGGGTGGACCTGCAGCCACACCGTCGTGGAAGTCGTCACCGACGACATGCCCTTCCTCGTCGACTCCGTCACCAATGAGCTGAGCCGCCAGGGGCGCGGCATCCACGTCGTCATCCACCCCCAGTTCGTCGTCCGGCGGGATCTCACCGGGAAGCTCATCGAGGTGCTGCCCGGCCCGTACACCGGTGGCGACCTCCCGCACGACGCGCACATCGAGTCCTTCATCCACGTGGAGATCGACCGCGAGACCGACCGCGCCGACCTGAAGCAGATCACCGCCGATCTGCTGCGGGTCCTGTCCGACGTCCGCGAGGCCGTCGAGGACTGGGAGAAGATGCGGGACGCGGCGCTGCGCATCGCCGAGGGGCTGGCCGACGAGCCGCTCCCGGCCGATCTGCCCCGGCCCGACGTGGAGGAGGCCCGCGAGCTGCTGCGCTGGCTGTCCGCCGATCACTTCACCTTCCTCGGCTTCCGCGAGTACCAGCTGTACGGGGACGACTCGTTGGCCGCCGTGCCCGGCACCGGCCTCGGCATCCTGCGTTCCGACCCGCAGCACTCCGGTGAGGACAGCCACCCCGTCAGCCCCTCCTTCGAGCGGCTTCCGACCGACGCCCGGGCCAAGGCCCGTGAGCACAAGCTGCTGGTGCTGACCAAGGCCAACAGCCGGGCCACCGTGCACCGGCCGTCGTACCTCGACTACGTCGGCGTCAAGAAGTTCGACAAGGACGGAAACGTCGTAGGTGAGCGCCGTTTTCTCGGGCTGTTCTCCTCGGCCGCGTACACCGAGTCCGTGCGCCGCGTGCCCGTGATCCGGCGCAAGGTGGCCCAGGTGCTCAAGGGCGCCGGGTTCTCGCCCGACAGCCACGACGGCCGCGACCTGCTCCAGATCCTGGAGACCTACCCGCGCGACGAGCTGTTCCAGACGCGCGTGGACGAACTGCGCTCCATCGCCACCTCCGTGCTGTATCTCCAGGAGCGCCGGCGGCTGCGGCTGTACCTGCGGCAGGACGAGTACGGACGCTATTACTCCGCCCTCGTCTACCTCCCCCGCGACCGCTACACCACCGGCGTCCGGCTGCGGATCATCGACATCCTCAAGGAGGAACTGGGCGGCACCAGCGTCGACTTCACCGCCTGGAACACCGAATCCGTCCTCTCCCGGCTGCACTTCGTCGTCCGCGTCGCGCCCGGCACCGAGCTGCCCGAGCTGTCCGACACGGACCGGGAGCGCATCGAGGCCCGGCTCGTCGAGGCCGCCCGCTCCTGGGCCGACGGATTCGCCGAGGCGCTGACCGCGGAGTGCGGCGAGGAGCGCGCCGCCGAACTGCTGCGCCGCTACACCAACGCCGTCCCCGAGGGCTACAAGGCCGACCACACCCCGCGCGCGGCCGTCGCCGACCTGGTCCACCTGGAGCGGCTCGGCGAGGAGGCGGGCAAGGACTTCGCGCTCAGCCTGTACGAGCCGGTGGGCGCCGCCCCCGACGAACGCCGCTTCAAGATCTACCGCCATGGCGCCGCGATCTCGCTGTCCGCGGTGCTGCCGGTCCTCAACCGGCTCGGCGTGGAGGTGATCGACGAGCGGCCGTACGAGCTGCGCTGCGCGGACCGGACGACCTCCTGGATCTACGACTTCGGCCTGCGCATCCCCAAGTCGCTGGGCGGCGGCAACGGCGACTACCTGGGCGACGACGGCCGTGAGCGCTTCCAGGAGGCGTTCGCCGCGACCTGGACCGGCAAGGCGGAGAACGACGGCTTCAACGCCCTCGTGCTCGGCGCCGGACTGACCTGGCGGCAGGCGATGGTGCTGCGCGCGTACGCCAAGTACCTGCGGCAGGCCGGGTCCACCTTCAGCCAGGACTACATGGAGGACACCCTCCGGACGAACGTCCACACCACCCGGCTGCTCGTCTCCCTCTTCGAGGCCCGGATGGCGCCCGAGCGCCAGCGGGCCGGGCACGAACTCGTCGACGCCCTGCTCGAAGAGGTCGAGGCCGCCCTCGACCAGGTGGCCAGCCTCGACGAGGACCGCATCCTGCGCTCCTTCCTCACCGTCATCAAGGCGACACTGCGGACGAACTTCTTCCAGGACGCCTCCCGGGGCCGGCCGCACGACTACGTGTCCATGAAGTTCGACCCGCAGGCCATCCCGGACCTGCCGGCGCCGCGTCCGGCGTACGAGATCTGGGTGTACTCGCCGCGGGTGGAGGGCGTCCACCTGCGCTTCGGCAAGGTCGCGCGCGGCGGTCTGCGCTGGTCCGACCGGCGTGAGGACTTCCGCACCGAGATCCTCGGCCTGGTCAAGGCGCAGATGGTGAAGAACACCGTGATCGTGCCGGTGGGCGCCAAGGGCGGCTTCGTCGCCAAGCAGCTGCCCGATCCGAGCGCGGACCGGGACGCGTGGCTGGCCGAGGGCGTTGCCAGCTACCAGACGTTCATCTCGGCGCTGCTCGACATCACCGACAACATGGTCGCGGGCGCGGTCGTGCCCCCGCCGGACGTGGTGCGCCACGACGAGGACGACACCTATCTGGTGGTGGCGGCCGACAAGGGCACCGCGACGTTCTCCGACATCGCCAACGAGGTCGCCCAGTCGTACAGCTTCTGGCTCGGCGACGCCTTCGCCTCCGGCGGCAGCGCGGGCTACGACCACAAGGGCATGGGCATCACCGCCCGCGGCGCCTGGGAGTCGGTGAAACGACACTTCCGCGAGCTGGACGTGGACACGCAGGCCGAGGACTTCACGGTCGTCGGCATCGGCGACATGTCCGGCGACGTGTTCGGCAACGGCATGCTGCTGAGCGAACACATCCGCCTGGTCGCCGCCTTCGACCACCGGCACATCTTCATCGACCCGGAACCGGACGCCGCCGCCTCCTACGCCGAGCGCCGCCGGCTGTTCGAGCTGCCCCGCTCCAGCTGGGCCGACTACGACACCGGGCTGCTGTCGGCGGGCGGCGGGGTCTTCCCGCGCACCGCCAAGTCGATCCCGGTGGGCGCGCACATCCGCGAGGCCCTCGGCATCGAGCCCGGCGTGGTCAAGCTGACCCCGGCCGATCTGATGAAGGCGATCCTGAAGGCGCCGGTCGACCTGCTGTGGAACGGCGGCATCGGGACGTACGTCAAGGCGAGCAGCGAGACCGACGCGAACGTCGGCGACAAGGCCAACGACGCCATCCGGGTGGACGGCAGGGACCTGCGGGTCAAGGTGGTCGGCGAGGGCGGCAACCTGGGCCTGACCCAGCTGGGCCGGATCGAGTTCGCCACCCAGGGCGGCAAGATCAACAACGACGCGATCGACAACAGCGCGGGCGTGGACACCTCGGACCACGAGGTCAACATCAAGATCCTGCTCAACGGCCTGGTCACGGACGGCGACATGACGGTCAAGCAGCGCAACAAGCTGCTCGCCGAGATGACCGACGAGGTCGGCGCCCTGGTGCTGCGCAACAACTACGCGCAGAACACGGCGATCGCCAACGCGCTGGCCCAGTCCAAGGACATGCTCAACGCCCAGCAGCGGTTCATCCGCCACCTGGTGCGCGCGGGCCACCTCGACCGGGCGCTGGAGTTCCTGCCCGCCGACCGCCAGATCCGTGAACGGCTGGCCCAGGGACAGGGCCTGACCGGCCCGGAGACCGCGGTCCTGCTGGCGTACACGAAGATCACGGTCGCCGAGGAGCTGCTGCGCACCTCGCTGCCGGACGACCCGTATCTGCGTGGCCTGCTGGACACCTACTTCCCGAAGGCGCTGCGCGAGCGGTTCCCCGAGCGGATCGACAGCCACCCGCTGCGCCGTGAGATCACCACGACCGTGCTGGTCAACGACACGGTCAACACGGGCGGTACGACCTATCTGCACCGGCTGCGGGAGGAGACCGGTGCCTCGCTGGAGGAGATCGTCCGGGCGCAGACCGCGGCCCGCACGATCTTCCGGTCGGCGCTCGTGTGGGACGCGGTGGAGGATCTGGACAACAAGGTCGAGGCGGCCGTGCAGACCCGGATCCGGCTGCACTCGCGCCGTCTGGTCGAGCGCGGCACGCGCTGGCTGCTGAACAACCGGCCGCAGCCCCTCCAGCTCGCCGAGACCGTCGAGTTCTTCGCCGAGCGGGCCGGGAAGGTCTGGCAGCAGCTGCCGAACCTGCTGCGCGGCGCGGACCTGGAGTGGTACCAGCACATCTACGACGAGCTGACCGGCGCGGGCGTCCCGGGCGAACTGGCCACGCCGGTGTCCGGGTTCTCCGCCGCGTTCCCGACGCTCGACATCGTCTCGGTCGCCGACCGCATGGGCCGGGAGCCGCTGGAGGTCGCCGACGTGTACTACGACCTCGCCGACCGGCTCGCCATCACCGAGCTGATGGACCGGATCATCGAGCTGCCCCGCGCCGACCGCTGGCAGTCCATGGCCCGCGCCTCCATCCGCGAGGACCTGTACTCGACCCACGCCGAGCTGACCGCGGAGGTGCTGGCCGTCGGTGACGCGGGCGCGACGCCCGAGGAGCGGTTCAAGGCGTGGGAGGAGAAGAACACGGCGATCCTGAGCCGGGCCCGCACCACCCTGGAGGAGATCCGCGGTTCGGACTCCTTCGACCTCGCCAACCTGTCGGTGGCGATGCGGACGATGCGGACGCTGCTGCGCTCGCATTCGTAGGACGTGGCGCGGCGGTCGGAAAGCCGCCGTACGGCGCACTGGGCGCCCCGGGCCGGAAACGGCGCGGGGCGCCCGCTTTCTTTCCGTCGCCTAGTCAAAACCGTCCGGTGAATTTACCGTTTCCTGCTAATCGGGACGTTTCGGATATGGTCTGCGGTGTGACAGCGAATCTCGCGCATCTCACCGGAACCCGTCCGGCGGAGGCCACCCCCACCCGGTCCCGGCCGGTCGCCCGCGTCGTCCTCGAAGTCGTGAAGTTCGGGATCGTCGGCGGCAGCGGTGTCCTGGTGAATCTGCTGGTCTTCAACCTGCTGCTGCACGGGCTGGGTTGGCCGGCGATGATCGCGACGGTGCTGGCCAGCTGTATCGCCATGGCCACGAATTACGTCGGCTTCCGCTATTTCACCTATCGCGACCGGGAGCGGCGCACCCGTCGGCAAATCGTACTGTTCTTCGTCTTCAGCGGGCTCGGCGTGGTCATGGAAAGCGGCCTGTTCTGGCTCGGATATCACGGCCTCGGACTGCACAGCCCGCTGGAATCGAATGCCGTCAAAGCGCTGTCGATCGTCCTCGCCTCTGCCTTCCGCTTCCTCGTCTACCGCACCTGGGTGTTCCAGCAGGATGCGCGTCGCGCGGCCTAGCGGCGGCGCTGCGGCGGCAGTCGGCCGGGCCGTCGCGCCGGCCGCCGTCGCGCTCGTCCTGGTCCTCCTGCTCCTGGTGATCGTCCGCCTGCCCTGGGCGGGCGATCTCGGCATGCACGCGGCGACCCTGCAACGGCTGCGGCACAGCCTGCCGCGCCCCGGCAGTCCGCTGGTCGACGCGGACACCCCGAGCCCCTACTACTCGCCGTGGATGCTGGTGCTGGGCATCGTCGCCAAGGCCACCGGTCCTTCGGTGTTCGTCGTGCTGCGCGTCGGCGCGCTCGCCGGGCTCACGCTGCTGGTGACGGGCGTGTGGCGGTATGTCCGCACGCTGAGCGACCGGCCGGTGGCGCCCGCCGTGGCGCTGCTGTGCCTGCTGTTCCTGTGGGGGCCGCTGCTGTTCGAGTGGAGCGGCTTCCTCGGGCTGAACTCGCTCGCGCTGACGGTGTCGTACCCGAGCGTGTTCGCCCTCGGGCTGGCCTTCCACTTCTGGGCGTGGCTGGCCCGCGCGCTGCGCCGGGACGCCGGCTGGGGGACGTGGCTGGGGCTCGGGGCGCTGTGGGCGGTGATCCTGCTGGTCCATCAGTTCTCGGGGGTGGTGGCCTCGCTCGGCGCGCTCGCCACCGTCGTCGCGGCGCGGCCCGCGCGGGAGGTGCTGCTGCGGCTCGGCGCGGCCGTGCTGCTGGGGCTCGCGGTGCTGTGGGCATGGCCGTACTACGACTTCTACGCGCTGTTCTCCGCCGGGGCCGGTCTGGAGGCCGTGCACCGGCCGCTCTACCGGGATCTGCTCGGCCGGTTCGGGCTGGCGCTGCTCGGGGTGGTGGCGCTGGGGCTGCGCTTGCGACGGGATGGGCGGGACCCGTTGGTGGTCTTCTTCGTGCTGGGGGCGGTGGTGTTCGCGGCGGGCGGGGTGAGCGGGCACTACTCGTGGGGCCGGGCGCTGCCCGCCGCGCTGATCCCGGCACAGCTCGCGGCGGCGCTCGAAGTCGTCTCGGCCGGGCGGCGGTCCGTGCGGACGGCGTGGGCGTGCGTGCTCGGCGCCGCGCTGCTGGCGGGGGCCTGGACGCAGGCGGGGACCCTGGGGTACGTGGTGGGGCGGGCGGCGCTGCCCGGGGCGGTCGCCGCGAAGTACCGGGCGCCCTGGACGGGATACCGGTGGATCACCCCGTGGGTGAAGTACGGGGACGTGGTCATGGCGCGCACCTTCCCGGCCCGGCAGATCCCGGCGTACGGGCCGTACACGGTCGCGCCCGGCTACCCCGATGTGTTCCTGCCGGACGCGGGCCGCCGGGACGCGGCGGTGCGCCGGTACTTCGCCGCCGGGACCCCGGTCGGCGAGCGGCGCGGGATCGCCCGGGAGTACGGGGTGCGCTGGGTGGTGGACCGGGCGGGCGGTGCACCGGACCCGGGCCTGCGGAAGGTGGCCGACGGGCCGGGCGGACAGGTGCTGTACGCGGTGCGCTGAGCTTGGGCGGCGGGGGTGCGATGAGGGGGCCGGCCCGGCGGTGGGCGGGATGACGGGCGGTGGGCGGCGGGCGGTGGACCGGGCCCGGGTGCCGGCGGGTGGCGGGGCCGGGCCCCGGTGACGGCGGAGCGGCCCGGTCGAGGCGCGGGCGGGTGCGTGGAGCCGGGCGGGTGTCAGCGCGGCAGGCCCGTCAGGAGCCGGGTGGCCCGGCGTACGGCCGGGCGGGCCAGACCTCGTGCCAGCGGCCGGGTCAGCCGGGCCGTCACACCCGCCGGGCGCCAGCGGATCTGCAACCGGCCCGGATTGCGGCCCTCCGGCTCGACCGTGAGGACGTGCGGGGCGGTGCCGGAGCGGTAGCCGACGTGCGTGGTCAGCGCGGGGAAGGACAGGGGGGCCAGGAGCACGGACGCGTTGGCCGCTCCCTGGTGTTCGATGCGCAGCACCGGGTGGCGGACGCCGGCGAAGCCGTGCAGCGGGACCGGGGCCGTCGCCAGGTCGAGGCGGACCTGGCCCTCGAAGACACCCGGGCGGACCGGGGTGAGCCGGAAGGGGACCGTGAGCCGGCGCCGGCCCGGAGTCAGCAGCAGCGCGGCCCGCTGCGGGCCGACCGGGAGCCGCAGCCCGGGGTCGTAGGTACGGATCCGCAGGTTCAGACAGGCGCCCGCGCCGGGCGTCACCTCGGTTATCTCGTGGCGGAGCCGGGCGCTCGGGAACGGGCGGGTGGCCAGCTCCAGGTCGGTCACCTCCAGTTCGCGCCGGGCCCAGCCGGTGGCCGGGATCCGCTCGCCCCAGTAGGTGCCGCCGCCCGCCGCGTCCGTCGTCACGCGCCGCGGTGCCACCCCGTGCCCCAGACCGCGCGCGGCCAGTTGCGCCTCGGCCGGCCGCCCCTCGCGGACCAGTTGGAGCACCACCCGTTCCGTGCGGGGCAGCCGGGCGAACGCGCCGGGGGCGAGCGCCGAGACGTACGGGACGGTCAGCTCCGCGAAGGCCCGCAGCCATTCCTCGTCCCGGTAGGGCAGGTCACCGGCGTACAGCCGGAAGTCGTGCTTGAGGAACTTGTAGTCCTTGTCCTCCCGCAGCGCCGCGTGCCCGCTGTCGGTCAGGAAGGCGTCGATCAGCCGCTGCACGTGGATGCGGTCGCGGACGTTGTCCAGCCGGTCCCGCTGGTTGGAGATGGACGCCGCGTCGGCCGTCGCGTACGGGGCTATGTACCAGTGGTACACCGGCTCCGGGATGATGGTGAACGCCTTCGCCAGGCAGTACGCCTGCGCGGTGAACAACTGGTCCTCGTAGTGGATGCCTTCGGGGAAGCGCAGGTCGTGGCGGTCCAGGAAGGTGCGGGCGTACATCTTGCTCGTGGACAGGTGCTCGAAGAAGAGGCGGGGGTCGTCCTCGATGCCGGCCAGCGTGCGGCGTTCGGCGACCAGGTGCGGCATCCAGGTCGAGCGGCGGCCGGTGTCCGCCCGTATCCGGCGCACCGCGCCCATCGTGAAGTCGACCTCGCGTTCGCGGTGCGCGGCGAGCAGCGACCCGACGGCGGTCGCCGGGAGTTCGTCGTCGCTGTCGAGGAACATCAGGTAGGGCGCGCGGGCGGTCTCCAGGGCCCGGTTGCGCGGGGCGCTGCAACCGCCGCTGTTGCGGGCCAGCCGCAGACAGCGGACGCGGTCGTCCTGCGCGGCGAGCGCGCGGGCCACGAACGGGGTCTCGTCGGTGGAGTGGTCGTCGCTGATGATGATCTCGATGTTCCGGTGGGTCTGCCGGCGCACGGACGCCACCGCTCTCGGGAGCCGTGCCGCGTCGTTGTGGACGATCACCGTCACCGTGACGTCGGGGGTCATGCCGTGGCCTCCTCGGGGCTCGGTGCC
Organism: Streptomyces sp. NPDC001270; assembly: GCF_042896695.1. Classification (NCBI taxonomy): domain Bacteria; kingdom Bacillati; phylum Actinomycetota; class Actinomycetes; order Kitasatosporales; family Streptomycetaceae; genus Streptomyces; species Streptomyces sp. NPDC001270. Next base: position 33,496 of record NZ_JBIAXM010000015.1, read on the forward strand.
GGGGTGCGGTCCGCCGGCGGGACCACCGGGGGCAGCGCCTGGTCGCTCTCGCCGAGGAACACCCGGCGTACGACGCGTTCGGCCGCGTGCCCGTCGTCGAACTCGCAGAACCGGCGCCGGAAGACGGCGCGTGCCTTCGCCGCGGCCTCGTCCCGCCAGGCGCCCGAGGCGAACACCTCGGCCAGGTCCTCCTGGGTGCGGGCGACCTGGCCCGGCGCCTCGGCCGGCAGGTCGAAGTACACGCCCCGGGTTCTCGCGTACGTCTCCCAGTCGTCGGCGTAGATCACGATCGGGCGGTCGAGGTTGGCGTAGTCGAACATGATCGACGAGTAGTCCGTGACCAGGGCGTCGGCGGCGAGGCACAGGTCCTCGACGGGGGTGTAGGACGAGACGTCGATGATCCGGCCGGTGCGGCGCAGGCCGGTCAGGGCGGTGGCGGCCGTGCCGTAGAAGTAGTGGGCGCGCACCAGCAGCACCGTGTTCTCGCCGAGCCGGTCGGCGAGCGCGGCGAGGTCGAGGCGGGGGGTCCAGCCGGCCTCGTAGTCGCGGTGGGTGGGGGCGTAGAGGACGGCGGTGCGGCCCGGGGCGATGCCCAGGCGGTCGCGGACCGCGCGGACCTCGGCGGCGCCCGCGTGGTAGTAGACGTCGTTGCGCGGATAGCCGTAGTCGAGGGAGGTGTAGCGGGACGGGTAGGCGCGCTGCCACCTGCGGGTGGAGTGGCTGTTGGCCGAGACGCTGTAGTCCCACTTGTCGACGCGGGCCAGCAGCTTGGCGAAGTCCATGCCGCGGGCGGCGGTCGGGTACCGCGTCTGGTCCAGGCCCATCCGCTTGAGCGGGGTGCCGTGGTGGGTCTGGAGGTGGATCGCGTCCGGGCGTTTGACCACCGCGTCCGGGAAGTTGACGTTGCTGGTCAGGTATTTGGCGGTGGCCAGCACCTCCCAGTAGCGGCGGGTGCCGGGGAGCACGTGGTCGGTGCCGGGCGGCAGCAGCGGGGCGTTGTCCTTCGTCACCACCCACACCGGGTGGATCCAGGGGGCGCGGCGGGCCAGTTCGGCGGCGACGGCGGCCGGGTTGCAGGCGACCCCGCGGTTCCAGTAGGCGGAGAAGACGGCGAGGTCGGGGTCCACCCGGCGGCCGAGGGCCCGGCGGTACTGCTGGTCGCGGACCTTCGTACCCAGCCGGCGTTTGCCGGTGAGCGCCGCCGATCCGGCCGCCCGGCGGGTGCGGCCCGCGGCCTGCAAGGCGCGGTACCTGGTGTACGCGCCCTCTTCGAGCAGGCCGTGGCGGACGCCGTCGAGCCCGCCGGGACGGCGGTGTCCCGCGGGGCGGTGGCGGACCGCCGCGAGGGAGGCCCGGCGGAAGAACTCACGGGCCACCGGGTCGGGCATGTCCTCCCGGGCGAAGGTGCGCAGCAGGTCGCGGACCATGACGTCGTAGAGGACCGCGCGGACGGCGGGGCGGTCCTTCACGAGCGCGAGGAGCGTTTCGTAGCGGTCGACGACGGCGTAGCGCCGCTCGGCGGTGACCGGCGGCAGGCTCTCGGGGCGCGGCGGGCGCCTGTCGTACCCGACCTGGTTCAGACAGGCGACGCGGCGGGCGTGCAGGAGGGCGGCGAACGCGGTGAACGCCTCGTCGCCCGCGGCGAGCCGGTCCTGGTGGGCCCGCCAGTAGTCGGCGCGCAGGACGCGGTTGCCGAGCAGCGGGGCGAGCCGCAGCAGGTCCGGGGCGGTGTCGAGGGCCGGCTCGGCGCGGCCGGCGCGGGCCAGCAGCGGACCGTCGGCGGAGCGGACGCCGCTGGTCCGCCAGGTGCTGGAGGTGTGGTCGAGGAGCAGCACGTCCACGGTGTCCGGCAGCTTTGCGGCGCGCTCGGCGACCAGGCGCGGGGCGCCCGCGGGCAGGCCGTCCCCGGCCGGTACGAAGTGCAGCCAGCGGCCGGTCGCCCGCGCGGCCCCCGCCGACCGGGCCGCCGCCTCGCCCGTGCCGTCCGGCAGGGGCAGCACCACCGCCCGGGAGGCATGCCCCTCGGCCGTCTCCCGGGCCCAGTCGCCGACCGCGGCCACGATCACCTCGGTGTCCGGCAGGGGGCGGGCGGCGAGGGAGTCGAGCAGCTCCGTCAAGTGCCCCTGGGTGTCGGGCCCGTGGACGATGATGCTCAGCTCGGGCATCGCGTGGACTCCTTCGCCTCGTCGTCTCCAGGCCGCACCTTTTCAGGTCATAGTGTCACTGATCGGAGGAATGGGGCGGCCCGGGTTACGCCGGTCGTGGGTCAGGAGGGCTGGGCGACCTTCTTGTCCTGGGGCTTGTCCTGGGGCGTGTCCTGGGGCTTGTTCTGCGGCGTGTCCTTGGGCTTGTCCTGCGGCGGCACGGACGCCTTCGGCTGCGGCTTCGGCGCGGGCCTGGCCGGCTTCTTGTCCCCGGTGAACGCCTCGTACTCCTTCATGACGTCCTCCGTCGGCCCGTCCATGCGCAGCTCGCCGCGCTCCAGCCACAGGACCCGCTCGCAGGTGTCGCGGATTGACTTGTTGTTGTGGCTGACCAGGAACACCGTGCCCGCGCTCTTGCGCAGCTCGCGGATGCGGGCCTCGGAGCGCTTCTGGAAGGACCGGTCGCCGGTCGCCAGGGCCTCGTCGATCAGCAGGACGTCGTGGTCCTTGGCGGCGGCGATGGAGAAGCGCAGCCGGGCGCCCATGCCCGAGGAGTACGTCCGCATGGGCAGGGTGATGAAGTCGCCCTTCTCGTTGATGCCGGAGAAGTCGACGATGTCCTGGTAGCGCTCCTTGATCTGCTCGCGGGACATGCCCATGGCGAGCCCGCCGAGGTAGACGTTGCGCTCGCCGGTCAGGTCGCCCATCAGGGCCGCGTTGACCCCGAGGAGGGAGGGCTGGCCGTCGGTGTAGATGTGCCCGTTCTCCACCGGGAGCAGGCCCGCGACGGCCTTCAGCAGCGTCGACTTGCCGGAGCCGTTGGTGCCGATGAGGCCGACGGCCTCGCCCTTGTAGGCGACGAACGAGACGCTCTTGACCGCGTGCACCCTGCGCACGCCGGCCGCCTTCTCGGCGTTCTTGCGGCGCAGCATCCGGTTGAGGGCGGCGGTCGCGGTGCCGCGGCCGGCGCCGGTGCCGTTGACCCGGTAGACGATGTCGACGCGGTCGGCGACGACGGTGGGGATGTTCGTGTCGTTCAGGTTCTCAGCCACGGCCGTACGTCTCCTCAGCCTTCCAGAAGTAGATGAAGCCGCCGACGCCCGCGAGCAGGGCCCAGCCGATCGCCGCCGCCCACACGTGCGGGGGCAGCTGGCTCGCGTGGAAGCTGTCGATCAGCGCGAACCGCATGAGGTCGATGTAGACGGCCGCGGGGTTGGTCTCCAGCGCGACCGTCACCGCGTGCGGCAGGTCGTCCTTGCTGGTCAGCCGGTCGATGCTCCACATCACGCCGGACACGTACATCCAGGTGCGCAGGACGAACGGCATCAGCTGGGCGATGTCCGGGGTCTTCGCACCCATCCGGGCCATGATCATCGAGACGCCGGCGTTGAACGTGAACTGGAGGACCAGGGCCGGGATCGCCAGCAGCCAGGAGAGGGAGACCGGGACGCCGAAGCACAGCAGGATGACGACCAGCGCGGCCATCGAGAACAGCAGCTGCTGGAGCTGCTGGAGGCAGAAGGAGATCGGCAGCGCGGCCCGCGGGAAGTGCAGGGCGCGCACCAGGCCGAGGTTGCCGGAGATCGCCCGGGTGCCCGCCATGATCGAACTCTGCGTGAACGTCCACACGAACACGCCCGTGACCAGGAACGGGATGTAGTCGGGCACGCCGTGCTTGGTGCCGAGCAGCACACCGAAGATGAAGTAGTAGACCGCCGCGTTGAGCAGCGGGGTCATGACCTGCCAGACCTGGCCGAGCTTCGCCTGGCTGTACTGCGCGGTGAGCTTGGCGGTCGAGAAGGCGGTGATGAAGTGGCGCCGGTCCCACAGCTCGCGGACGTACTCGGGCAGGGTGGGTCGGGCACCGCTGACCGTGAGCCCGTGCCGGGCGGCGAGCGCCGCCAGGTCGTCGTCGGCCGGGGCGGTCGTCGGGGGCGGTGTGTGGAGGACCTGGCTCACATCCGCTGCTTTCGCTCGGGGGGAGGGGGGTGCGTGCGTCCGGCCGGTGGTCCGTCTCTCCGTGTTTCCCCGTACGTCTCTTCACGTTCTCTTACGTCGGGACGGGACCGTATCGTCGCAACGGGAGCGTAAGCCGAGTTGACGTCGGAACGCAACCGTTTCGTCGTAACGCCCTATGCTGGACTGCATGACGACGAATGCCGACGAGCCAGGCGCGCGGCCCCGCCGGCGGCCCCCCGCCGGGGCGGCTGTCCTGAGGGAGGACGTGACCGAGGCCATCCGCGCCGCCGTCTTCGCGGAGCTGGCGTCCGTCGGCTACGCCCGGATGTCCATCGAGGGCATCGCGCGCCGCGCCGGTGTCGGCAAGACCGCCGTCTACCGCCGCTGGCGGTCCAAGCTGCACCTGGTCCTCGACGTCGTCTCCGCGGTCGCGGTGATGGGCCTGCCGACGCCCGACACCGGCAGCCTGGAGGGCGACCTGCGGCTGCTGTACGAGGTGACCTCGCGCGCGCTGCGCCATCCCGTCGCCTCCCAGGTCATCCCGGACCTCCAGGCCGAGGCCGCGCGCAACCCGGACATCGCCGAGGCCATGCAGAAGGCCCTGCGCGACGGGCAGGAGGGCGTCGCCAGCACGATCCTCGCGGCGGCCGAGAAGCGGGGCGAGATCCGGGCCGGAGCCGACCGCCAACTGGCCCTCGACCTGATCTCCGGGCCCCTGTACTGGCGCTCGGTGGTCATCCGCGGGCCGAAGCTCCCGAAGGGGTATCTGGCGTCCTTGACGCGGGCGACCACCGAGGCCCTGCGCGCGCTGTGAACCGCGCGCCGGCGCCGGGCCGCTGACCCGGTGACGCCCAGGGCGTCGGTCATGCCGTCCGGCGAGCCGCGCTACCTGCCCGGGACGCTGCGTACGCTGCGTTCGCCGACGTCGGGCAGAAAGCGGGCCATGGTCACGAAGTCGGCGTCGTCGTGCAGCACGATCAGTCCGTGGTGTGCGGCGGTCGCGCAGATCATGAGGTCCAACGGGCTCGCCGCGCTGACGGCCCCGTTCCCGGCAAGGGTGTACTGGGCGGCGTCGACCCAGTCCCAGAGCCTCTTGGGGAGCGGCACGTCCGGGTAGAGGTCCGTGAACATCTCACCCATGGATTCGTACTCGGCAGCGTTGCGGGCCGAGCGTCGGAACTCGGCCCGCTGGGGGGCGCACGAACCCATGGCCCGAAGGACGGTTGTCTCCAGCCAGGCGTCCCTCAGATGTTCCTCACGCTGGAGGCGCCACAGGGCCGAGGAGTCGAGCAGATAGTGGATCAACCCGCATCCCGCTCGTCCTCGGCGCGCAGACGCTGCCAGCCCTCGTAGTCCCACTCCTGTGCGGCTCGGAAGTGCTTGGCGACGAGAGCGGCCCGCTCGTGGCGTTCCGCGTATTCACGAAGCGCAGCGTTGACCACGTCCTTCTTGGTGCCTCCGCCGGCCACGCGCATGGCCTTTTCCAGTGCGTCGTCGTCCAGGTCGATCGTCGTCACACTCATACTGGACCCCTTTATTCAAAGACAACGCCCAGTATAAACATTCGGGGCGTGAGCGGTCCGCGCACGGCCCCCGCCGCGGTGTGGTTCCGGTGCCCCTTCGGCCCCTCCGGCCCGTCGGCCTCAGCGGCCGTCCGGATGGTGGTGCTGCCAGCCCGCCCAGGCCGAGGTGAGCATGGACTCGACGCCGTGCTTGGCCTTCCAGCCGAGTTCCGCGGCGGCGCGGTCCGCGCAGGCCACGACCCGGGCCGGGTCGCCGGGGCGGCGCGGGGCGAGCACGGGGGGGCGGTCGTGACCGGTGACGGCGTTGATCCGGTCGATCATCTCGCGCACCGAGACGCCCTCCCCGCGGCCGATGTTGAGGGTCAGCGCACGGCCGGGCGCGGCCCGCAGGGCGTGGGCCGCGGCCATATGCGCCTCGGCCAGGTCCACCACGTGGATGTAGTCGCGCACACAGGTGCCGTCCGGCGTCGGGTAGTCGTCGCCGAAGATGCACGGCGCCGCGCCCTCGGTGAGCTTCTCGAAGACCATCGGGACCAGGTTGGAGACACCGGTGTCCGCCAGTTCGGGGGCCGCCGCGCCCGCCACGTTGAAGTAGCGCAGCGACGCCGTCGACAGCCCCGCCGCCCGGCCCGCCGCGCGCACCAGCCACTCGCCGGCCAGCTTGGTCTCGCCGTACGGGGACATCGGCGCGCACGGCGTCTCCTCCGTCACCAGGGCGTCGTCCCCGGCCCCGGCGGGCATGCCGTACACGGCCGCGGAGGACGAGAAGACGAACGACGGGACCCCGGCCGCCGTCACCGCCTCCAGCAGGACCCGCAGGCCCTCGACGTTCTCCCGGTAGTAGTGCAGCGGACGCGCCACCGACTCGCCCACCTGCTTCTTGGCCGCCAGATGGACGACACCGGTGACGGCGTGCTCGGACAGGGTGCGCGCCACCAGGTCGCCGTCCAGGACGGAGCCCACGACCAGCGGGACCCCCTCCGGCAGCCGCGCGGCCCGGCCGGTGGACAGGTCGTCGTACGCCACCGTCCGTTCTCCCGCCTCGGTCATCGCCCGTACGACGTGCGCCCCGATGTAGCCGGCGCCTCCGGTGATCAGCCAGGTCATCTGCGGTAATCCCCTTCTTGGTCGGAACGCCTCCAGTGAAGCAGGCGGCGCAGCCGCGCGCCGATCACCGGCACGGCACCGCGGACGCCGGGCGCCACACGCAGCGCCAGCGCGCCGGAGAGGGTGGCGTACGGGTGGACGAGCAGCAGTCCGTGCCGGGCGCTCGGGAGGGCACGGCGGCGCAGCCGGCCGGCGCCCGTGACGGCGTGCGCGGTCAGGTCGCGGTGCGCGCCGTCGGCGAAGCGGACCCGCAGCCGCAGATCCCAGGTGCCCGCGCCCGGCCCGCCCAGCGCGTCCAGGTCGACGGAGACGGCGGCCGACCAGGTGCCGTCGGCGGCGGGCGTGAGGGCGGCGGTACGGCGCTGCACCGGGTGCCCGTCTGCCCGGGACCGCCACTCCGCCGCCACCTCCGTGGGATCCGCCCGCGCCACCCGCCCGTACAGCTCGTGCAGGCGCAGCCGCAGCCGGGTGGCACGCGCGCGGGGGCGCAGTTCCGCGTCGACGGCGAGCGGCAGGAGCCGGACCGGGCGGGTCAGCAGCGGGGTGAGAGTGACCCGGGGCAGGTCCTCGGACCAGATGGGGGTGCCGTCCGGGGTGCGGGCGTAGGGCGGGCACAGCCGGGCCGGGCGGGCGGCGAGTTCCCCGAGGCGGCCCAGGTCGCGCGGCCCGGGGGAGGCCAGGACGACCCGCGCCAGCAGCGGGCCGGGCGCGGCCGGGTCGACCTCGAAGTCGGCCACGTCGTACTGCTCCAGGTACGCCCGGGTGTGCGCCCACCACGCGCGCCGGTACGACGCGTCGCGCAACGCCAGCTCGCGCGCGTACATCCGCAGGTCGTGGTCGAGGAACTTGGCCCGTGCCGCGCGCGCCAGCTCCTTGTGCCCGGCGCCCAGCAGGATGGCGTGGGCCAGCGCGCAGGCCCGGGTGCGGGCCCGCCAGTTGCCGATGTCCGCCCGGTCGAGGGAGAGCGAGAGCCGGTCGGCGGCGCGGCGCACCTGCCACACGTACACCGTCTCGGGCACCAGGGCGATGCGCGGCGCGGCGGCCAGCACGCGCGCGGCGAAGACGAAGTCCTCGTAGCGGAAGGGCCCTTCGGGGAAGCGGATGCCGTGCTCGTGCAGGAAACCGGTGCGGTAGAGCTTGTTGACGCAGAGCGTGTCGTGGACGAGACGCGGGCGCCGGGAGGGGTGCGCGACGACGGCGTGCGCCGCGTACAGGTCCGGCTGCCACGGGTGTTCGCGGCCCGAGGGCAGTTCGCGGCGCACGCAGCGGCCGGCCGTCACCTCGGCGCCCGTCCGGGCCGCCGCCGCGAGCAGCGCGGCCACCGCGCCGGCGGGCAGTACGTCGTCGCTGTCCAGGAACATCACGTATGGGGACGTCACCGCGGCCAGGCCGTCGTTGCGCGGGCTGCCGCAGCCCCCGCTGTTGGCCGCCCGGCACAGCACCGCCAGCCGTGGCTCGCCGGCGGCCAGCCGCGCCAGGACCTTCGGGCTGCGGTCCGTGGAGCCGTCGTCCACGGCGACCACCTGCCGTACGGCGGGTCCCTGGGCGAGTGCCGAGCGGACCGCTTCCGTCACATGGGCGGCGTCGTTGTGACCGATGACGACGACGCTCGCCGCCGGCGGCTCCGATGTCGTGGGAATGTCCGTGCTCTCCCGTCAGGAGGTGTGTGCTCAGTGGCCGACGGGGAGTGCCGTCGCGGCCGGCCGGGGTGTCGACGGCGGGCGCTGCCCTGCGGACCGCGGCCGGGTGGAGCACCACAGCCGGACGAAGGAGAGTCCGGCGGCGGTCACCAGCAGGCCGTTGCGCAGGACCATCAGCAGGGAGCCGGTCCAGGTGCAGTGGACGACCTCGCCGTACAGCGTGGGATAGACCACGGAGCTGACCGCGGCCGCCGCCACCACCAGTGCCGCGACCGGGCGCTGGGCGGTGTGGCGCGAGGTCAGGCAGACGGCGGCCAGGCCGAGCAGCCAGATCAGGTACTGCGGGCTGATGACCCGGCTGGTGACCGTGAACAGCAGGACGGCGCACAGGGCGGCGTCGAAGGGCGTCGCCTCGTTCCAGCGCCGGGCCCGCACGCGCCACAGCAGCAGGACGCAGCAGGCGGCGGCCGAGAGCGCGAGGGAGGCGCCGGCGACCGTGGAGACGTAGGGGCCGGTGAACTCCATCGCGCCGTACCGGTAGTGGACGCGTCCCGGCCAGCCGGCGTGCCGGGCCAGGCTGAGCGCCGTACCGCCCAGGGACTCGATCTGCACGCCCCGGCCGCTCTGCTGCCGCAGGAAGGAGAGGGGATCGCTGAACCAGAGCGCGAACAGCCCCAGGGCCAGCGTGCCGGTCACGGCCGCCCAGGGCCACGCGGAGCGCGTCGCCCGCCCCCGCGGCGTGCCCAGCAGCGCCAGCGCGGGCCAGACCTTCACCAGCGCGCCCAGCGCCGCGAACACCCCGCACGCGCGCGTGGAGCGCGACAGCGTCAGCAGGGAGAGCACGGCGAGGGCGGTGACCTGCACGTCGTACCGGGCCAGCGGGAGGTGCAGCAGCAGCGGCAGGCCGCCGGTCCACAGCCACGCCCCGCGCGGGCTGCGGCCCGGCCGGGTGCCCGCGCGGGCCAGCGCCAGCGTGATCACCGCGTCGGCGGCCAGCGTCAGGGCCACGAACGCCTGGAAGTAGGTCAGGCCAGGCAGCAGCGCCGGGGACAGCAGCACGGCGCCCGCGCCCGGCGGGTACTGCCACAGCGTGTCGTGGGCCGGGAAGGTGCCGTGCGACAGCAGCCCGTACCAGTGCTGGTAGAGGCGCCACACCTCACGGCCCACCGCGCCCCGGCCCAGGAGCGGCGCGGCGTCGTGGGCGAGCAGCCACAGCATCAGCGCGCGGGTGGCCAGCCAGAGGGCGGCGAGCGGGGCGCGGGGCGGGAGGGGGAAATGACGGCGGTTCATCATCCGGGAGCGTAAGCCGCGCGGATGGTGTATTCATGCCGATACGCCGTCAATGCCCGGCAAAGGTTGGCTAATCGCAAAAGATCGGGACCGTGGTGAACACCGTGGCGAACATCGGGCGCCTGCTGATCCGGCCGTCGAACCGCGTCCGGCGTGCCGGGGTCGTGGCCGCCCCCGCGGCTGTCATGCTCGCGCTCGGGCTGTGGGGGCTCGACCGTGGCGGCATGTGGCGCGACGAGGCCGTCACCTTCCAGGTCGCGCGGCGCTCGGTGCCGCAGATCTGGCGGCTGCTGCACGACGTGGACGCGGTGCACGGCCTGTACTACCTGGCCATGCACGCCGTCCTCGCCCCCCGTCCGGGCGAGGTCCTGCTGCGGCTGCCCTCGGTGTGCGCCGCGGCGGCGACCGCGGCCCTGGTCGCAGCGCTCGGCGCCCGGCTGGTGCGACCGCGCGCCGGGCTGTGGGCCGGGCTGCTGTACGCGGTGACGCCGATGACCGGTCACTACGCCCAGGAGGGCCGTTCGTACGCCCTGGTCGCGGCCGGCGCCGCGGGCGCGACGCTGCTGCTCGTGCGGGCGATCCGCGAAACCCCCGATTCGGGTGAACTCCGGTGGCGGGCGCCGGGTGGCCGCCTCTGGTGGGCGTACGCCGCGGTCCTGGGCGTCACCTGCCTGCTGCACGAGTTCGCGGTCCTGCTGCTGCTCGCCCACGCCGGCACGCTGGCGCTCGCGCGGGTGGCGGGCCGGGTGTGGCGCCGCTGGGCCTGCGCGGCCGGGGGCGTCGTCCTCGCGGTGCTGCCCATGGTGCTCGTCTCGCACGCCCAGTCGGCGCAGGTCGCCTGGTTGCGGGAGCCCGGTCTGCACAGCGCCGACACCCTGCTGCACGAGTTCGCGGGGCCGGCGCCCGCGGTGTTCTGGACCTGTCTGGCGCTCGCCGTGCTGGGCCTGACCCGGCCGGTGGGCCGGCCCGGCGAGCTGACCTGCGCGGCGGTCGCGCTGCCGCTCGCGGTGCTGCCACCGGCGGTGCTGATGCTCGTCTCCCGCCTCTCGCCGCTGTACGTCGACCGCTATGTGCTGTACGCGCTGGCCGGTCTCCCGCTGCTGGTGGCCGCCGGGGCGGACCGGCTCGCCGGGCTGCTGGGGCGCGCGCGGTCCGGCTCGCCGCTGCTCACCGCCGCCGGTGCCCTGGCGGTCGCCGCCGCGCTCGTCCACCAGCTCCCGCTGCTGCGCGCGGACCGCTCGCCGGACCACCGCCCCGACAACCTGGCCGCCGTCTCGCGCGCGGCCGCCCGCGAACTGCGCCCCGGGGACGCCGTGTTGTTCCTGCCGGGACCCGCCCGCGCCACCGCGCTGGCGTATCCGGCCGGGTTCCGCGGGACGCGGGACGTGGCGCTGGCGGCGGGGGCGCCGGTGTCGGGCACGCTCTACGGCACGGAGGTGGACCCGCGGATCCTGCGGCACAGGCTCGCCGCGCTCGACCGGGTGTGGGTGGTCGCCGACCGGCGGGTCGTGGAGTCGCCCGGCTCCCCGCGCAACCCCGTCGACCGGCTCAAACTCGCCGTCGTCAACGACCAGTTCGCGCTGCGCGAGCAGTCGGTGGGCAAGCGGGTGCTGCTGCGGCTGTACGTCCGCCGCACGCGCGCCACCGGGTCTCCGGTCGCCACCGAGTCCCCAGTCGCCACCGGAGTCTCCGATCGCCATTGAACCTCCGATCGCCATTGAACCTCGGGTCGTTCCCGAACCTCGGGTCGTTCCCGAACCTTGGGTCGTTCCCGAACCTTGGGTCGTTCCCGAACCTCGGGTCGTTCCCGAACCTCGGGTCGTTCCCGAACCTCGGGTCGTTCCCGAACCTTGGGTCGCTCCCGAACCTCGGGTCGTTCCCGAACCTCGGGTCGCTACCGAACCTCGGGTCGCTCCCGCGACATCGTCGCCGCCGCGGCGTCCAGCGCGCTGGTGAGCCGGTCCAGGCGCGCACGCAGTTCGTCGATCTCGGCGAGGTCGAAGCCGGTGGCGGCGCCGATGCGGCGCGGTACCCGGAACGCCTGTTCGCGCAGCGCGGTGCCCTCCTCGGTCAGCCGCACCTGGACCGACCGCTCGTCGCGCGTGCTGCGCTCGCGCCGGACCAGGCCGGCCCCCTCCAGCCGCTTGACGAGGGGGGACAGTGTGCCGGAGTCGAGCCGCAGCAGTTCGCCCAGCTTCTTGACGGGCAGGTCGCCGTGCTCCCACAGCACCAGCATCACCAGGTACTGCGGGTAGGTGAGCCCGAGGTCCTTCAGGACCACCCGGTAGACGCCGTTGAAGGCGCGGGACGCGGCGTGCAGGGAGAAGCAGATCTGGCGGTCCAGCCGGAGCCAGTCCGCCTCGTCGGTGCTGGTGTCGGTGGTGGTGTCGGTGGCGGTGTCGGTGGCGGTCATGGCTCCAGGATAGCTCTAGTGGGCCATTTAGTTGTGCGCAATTGAATTGTGTGCTCTACTTGTGGTCGTGAGGGCGGCCGGACAGGAGCCGCCGGAACGCGAACGTCACTTCGAGAGGGATGGTCTTCCATGGACGCGCTCTACACCGCCGTCGCCACCGCAACCCACGGCCGTGAGGGCCGCGCCGTCTCCTCCGACGGCCGGATCGACCTGCCCCTGGCCTTCCCGGTGGAGATGGGCGGCAACGGCCAGGGCACCAACCCGGAGCAGCTGTTCGCCGCCGGGTACGCCGCCTGTTTCGGCAGCGCCCTCGGCGCCGTCGGCCGCCAGGCCAAGGTGGACGTCAGCGACGCCTCGGTGACCGCCGAGGTCGGCATCGGCAAGCAGGGCGAGGGCTTCGCCCTGAAGGTGACGCTGCGGGTCGAACTGCCCGACACCGTGGATGCGGAGACCGGCCGCACGCTCGTCGAACAGGCCCACCAGGTCTGCCCGTACTCCAACGCCACCCGCGGCAACGTGCCGGTGGAGCTTGTCGTCGAGTGACCGACGGGGTGACGCCCGTCCGGGTTCGGTGAAGCGGCCGTCACTGGGCGTTATCCGGACAGGCGTCAATCGGCTCGGCATCCCGCCATTTGTGTCGCCGGTATTGCGATCACATGGCAGGAACCTTGGAAAGCTGGCGTGAAAACGACCATGGCCTAAAAATCGTTCCTCGGCCCCGACTTTCTCCACGGAAAGCAGCGGGGCCTTGGAACGAGTGCACCACTGCCTCAACAGGCGCGCGCACTCCCGCCTGTCAGAAAGCAGCTCGACGATGTCCAGATCCGGTGCACACCCGCCAACTCGCCGCGCGGCAACCGCCGTCGCATCCCGCTCCCGCGGGAAGGCGGGCCCGTGCTCCGCCATGTGACACGCAAGGCCGTGGGGTGGCTGGCGATGATCGTGGTCGCCACCAATGTGACCTACGTGCTGGCCTCGTGGTTCCTCGACCCGCGGTCCAACTACCAGGGACTGCGCCCGGTCCGCACCCAGGAGCAGATCGACCGCGCCCTGGCGCCGTACAACCTGGATCCGCGGGTGCCGCTGGCGGACCGGTGGTGGCACTGGTTCAGCGACGTGGTCCTGCACTTCGACTGGGGAAAGTCCCCGGTCGGGGTGTCGGTCGACTCGGAGATCGGTTTCCGGGTCCTGGTCAGCGGCCAGCTGGTCACCGCGGCCACGCTGCTGTCCGTGGTGGCGGGTGTCGCGCTGAGCGTGTTCACCGCTTCCCGGCAGTACGGCTGGTGGGACCGGATCACCCAGCTCGTCTCGGTGTTCCTGTTCAACGTACCGGCGGCCGTCGCCGCGCTGGCGGTCGTCTTCGCCGGGATCTGGCTGAACCAGCACCTCGGCTGGCGTTTCCTGTACGTCGCCGGGGAGAAGTCGCCGACCGTCACCGGACTGTGGCCGACGGTCGCGGACCGGTTGCAGCACCTCATCCTGCCGACGCTGAGCCTGACCCTGCTGGGCTATGTCGGCTACCACCTGACCCAGCGTTCGCTGCTCCTGGACAACATCAACTCGGACTTCGTGCGCACCGCGCGCGCCACCGGACTGACGCGCGCGCAGGCGATCCGCCGGCACGCGCTGCGTGTCTCGCTGATCCCCACGGCCACGTCGGTGGCGTTCAGCATCCCGGCGATCTTCACGGGTGCGGTGATCACCGAGACCGTTTTCGGCTGGAACGGCATGGGCCAGTACTTCATCCAGACGATCAGCAAGAACGACGTGCACGGTGCCGTCGCTGTCGCCGCCTTCGGCGCGGCCATGACCGCGATCGGCGCGGTCCTGGCCGACATCGCGGTCGTCCTCCTCGACCCCCGGGTGCGGGTGAGCTGACATGGCGACCACGGTGACCCCCCTGCCCGAACCGCTCGATCCCGGCGCCACGAACGGCCCTCCCACGCCCCGGCTCGGCAGCGGCCGGCTCTACCTGCGACGGTTCGCCCGCAACCGCGGGGCCCTGTTCGGAGTGGCGATCTTCGTACTCCTGGTCCTGTTCACCGTGTTCGGCGGTCTGTTCACGCACTACGCGTACACCGACACCGACTTCACGGCGCTCACCCAGCCGCCCGGCGCGGCGCACTACTTCGGCACCAACCAGGGTGGCAACGATGTCTACGCCGAGGCCGTGCACGGCCTCCAGCGCTCCTTGGTGATCGCGGTCACCGTCTCGGTGCTGACGATCGTGCTCGCCGCCGTGATCGGCGCGGGCGCCGCCTACTTCGGCGGACGGGTGGAGAAGCTGACCCTGACGGTCATCCATTTCCTGCTCGTCGTGCCGTCGTTCCTGATCCTGGCCCTGGTCTCGCACCGCCTCGCCGGCGACTGGCGGGTGCTCGTCCTGGTGCTGACCGTGTTCGGCTGGATGTCGACGGCACGGGTCATCTGGGCGGTCTCCACCTCCCTGCGCGAACGGGACTACGTGCTGGCCGCCGAGTTCATGGGCGTACGGCCGTGGCGGATCGTCGTGCGGCACATCATCCCCAACCTCGGGTCCCTGCTCATCGTCAACCTGACCCTCGGAGTCGTCGCCACCGTGCTCAGTGAAACAGCCCTGTCCTTCCTCGGTTTCGGGGTGCAGACGCCGGACGTGTCGCTGGGCACCATGCTCGCCGACGGAACCGGCACCATCACCAGCGCCCCGTGGCTGTTCGGTTTCCCGGCCGGGCTGGTGGTGCTGCTGACCGTGTCGATGACGCTCATCGGCGACGGACTGCGCGACGCGTTCGACCCGACATCGACCACCGCGGCCTCCGGAGGCCGGCGATGACATCCACGGTCACGGGGACACCCTCGGCGGCGGCACCGGCCACTCCGGCCCCGGTGCTGTCGGTGCGGGACCTGACCATCTCCTTCCCCTCCGAGACCGGTCCGGTCCAAGCCGTGCGCGGGGTGAGCTTCGACGTCCTGCCCGGGCGGACGCTCGGCATCGTCGGCGAATCGGGGTCGGGCAAGTCCGCGACCGCGATGGGCGTCATGGGACTGCTGCCGGACGCCGCCCGGGTGTCGGGCCGGGTACTGCTGGGCGGCCGCGACCTGGTCGGGCTGAACGACCGGCAGCTGTCCGCGGTGCGCGGCAACGACATCGGCATGGTCTTCCAGGACCCGCTGTCCGCGCTCACCCCGATCTTCTCGGTCGGCAGGCTGCTGTCCGACGCGCTGCGGGTGCACCAGGACCTGACGAAGCAGGCCGCCTGGAACCGCGCGCTCGAACTGCTGGACCTGGTCGGCATCCCCGAACCGCAGCGCAGGGCACGCTCGTTCCCGCACGAGTTCTCCGGGGGCATGCGCCAGCGCGTCGTGATCGCCCTGGCGATGGCGAACTCGCCGAAGGTCATCGTCGCCGACGAGCCCACGACCGCCCTCGACGTGACCGTGCAGGCGCAGATCCTGGGCGTGCTGCGGACCGCGCAGGCCGAGACCGGTGCGGGCGTCGTGCTCATCACCCACGACCTGGGGGTGGTCGCCGGGTACGCCGACGACGTCGCCGTCATGTACGCGGGCCGGATCGTGGAACAGGCGGGTGTGCACGAGCTGTTCGGGCACCCGGCCATGCCCTACACGGTCGGGCTGCTGGGCGCCGTGCCACGGCCCGACGCGCGCGCGGACCGGCCGCTGGTGCCGATCGGGGGCGAGCCCCCCTCGCTGGTCGGACTCCCGGCGGGGTGCCCCTTCGCGGACCGCTGCCCCGCCGCCGTCGACCGCTGCCGCACACAGGAACCGGCGCTGGTCCCGGTCCCCGGGCACGGGGAGGTCGCCTGCCTGCGCGCCGACGAGATCGCCGACGGCCGGCTGGCCGCGGACTCGATCTTCCCGGCCGCGGCGGACACGTCCTTCCCCGCCGCCGCGGACGCCGGGGAGCACGGCCGCGACACCGGCTCACCGGGCGAGGTGGTGCTCCGGGTCTCCGGCCTGGCCAAGACGTTCCCGGTCACCCAGGGCGCGTTCCTCAAGCGCCGGGTCGGCACGCTGCACGCGGTCAGCGACGTCGGCTTCGAACTGCGGGCCGGCCAGACCCTCGGCCTGGTGGGCGAGTCCGGCAGCGGGAAGACCACGACGCTGCTGGAGATCATGCGGCTCAAGGAACCCGAGTCCGGCCGGATCGAGGTCGCGGGCACGGACGTGGCCGCGCCGGGCTCTCCCGAGCGGGCACGGGAGCTGCGTCGCGCGGTGCAGATCGTCATGCAGGACCCCATGGGCTCCCTCGACCCGCGGCTGCCGGTCTTCCACCTGCTCGCCGAGCCGTTGCAGGCGATCGGCAGCGACCGGCCGGAGATCAGGGCGCGGGTGGCCGAACTCCTGGACCTGGTCGGACTGGACGCGTCGGTGGCGGACCGTTTCCCGGCGGCGCTCTCCGGCGGTCAGCGCCAGCGGGTCGGTATCGCCCGGGCACTGGCGACCGGGCCGCGGATCGTGGTCCTGGACGAGCCCGTGTCCGCCCTGGACGTCTCCGTACAGGCCGGCGTCGTCAATGTGCTCAAGAAGCTCCAGCGTGAACTGGGCCTGGCCTATCTGATCGTCGCGCACGACCTCGCGGTGATGCGGCACGTGTCCGACCGCATCGCGGTCATGTACCTCGGCCACATCGTCGAGACCGGCCCCACCGAAGACCTCTTCACGGACCCCAGGCATCCGTACACCGAAGCCCTGCTCTCGGCCATCCCGGTGCCCGACCCGGGGCTTGAGCGCTCCCGGGAGCACATCGTGCTGGAGGGCGAACAGCCGAGTGCGGCGCGCCTGCCGCAGGGCTGCGTCTTCGTCGACCGCTGTCCGCTGTACCGGCTGCTCGACGACGGGCTGCGACAGCGCTGTCGCACCGAACGCCCCGTCCTCGGCCCGGCGGCATCCGGCTCCGGCCACCGCCACGCCTGCCACGCCCGCTGACCGCGGGCCCCTGCCTCACCGGCGCCGCGCCGTACGGCGCCGCCCCATCCTGCGAAAGAACGGATCCACGCCATGGGATCGAGAATTGCCTCTGCCGCCGCGGTCACCGCGGCCCTGGCCCTCACCGTCACCGCCTGCAGTTCCTCCGGGTCCGGCTCGTCGGGCAGCGGAACGAGCGGCAAGGGCGCGACGCCCGCCGCGGCCTCGGCGAAGACCGACTACAACCCCCAGCCCTACGACAACATCAAGGACGGCGGCACCTACACCACCGCCGGAACCTTCGACGACCAGGGCAACCCGTTCAACGCCAACGCCACCCTCACCGCCTCCCGCATCTGGTTCTGGTACAACCCGGACGTCATCACCTATTCCCCCACCGGTGAGGTGCAGTACAACCCGGACTACCTCAGCGACGTCAAGGTCACGGACAGCGGCGGCAACCAGCGGGTGGTCCTCACCATCAACCCGAAGGCCACCTACAACGACGGCACCCCGATCGACTGGACGGCCGTCAAGGCGACCTGGCAGGCCAACAACGGCAAGAACAAGGACTACAACGCGAGCAGCACCGAGGGGTACAGCAACATCACCTCGGTGACCCGCGGCGCCGACGACAAGCAGGCCGTCATCGACTTCAAGGGCGTCGATCCCTGGTGGTCGAGCCTGTTCACGACGTTCCTGAACCCCAAGGCCGCCTCTGTCGACGCCTACAACGACGCCTACGTGAAGAAGGCCCACCCCGAGTGGGGCGCCGGTCCGTACACCGTCGGAACGTTCGACACCAAGACCGGCAACGTCACCTTCGTCCGCAACCCGAAGTGGTGGGGCAAGAAGGGCAAGCTGGACAAGCGGATCTATGTCAACCTGGACTCGGCCGCCGCGATCAACGCCTTCAAGAACGGCCAGACCGACTACGCCGCCACCGGCAGCGCCGAGGACCTGAAGCAGATCAGCGGCGTCAAGGGCACCGAGGTCCGCAGCGGCGGCAGTCCCTTCGAGTACTCGCTGTACGTCAACACCAAGTCGACGGTCCTCAAGGACGCCCAGGTACGCAAGGCGCTGCTGGAGAGCGTCGACCGGGAGCAGATCGCCAAGATCCAGTTCCAGGGCCTGGACTACTCCGAGCCGCTTCCCGGCTCCGCCCTGCTCTACAGCTTCCAGAAGGGCTACTCGGACAACGTCTCGGCGGTGTTCAAGTACAACCCGGACGACGCGAAGAAGATCCTGGACGCCGCCGGCTGGAAGGCCGGCGGCGACGGAGTCCGGGAGAAGAACGGCACGAAGCTCACGGTGGGCTACACCCTGCTCGGCGACGACCCGCTGAACAAGGCCACCGCCAACGCCTTCGCCGCGATGCTCAAGCCGGTCGGCATCCAGCTCGACATCAAGAAGGCCGACGAAGCGGACTTCGCCAAGATCCTCAGCGAGCGGGACTTCGACCTCTTCCTGTCCGGAAACCGCTCCATGGACCCCTTCGGCGCCCGCTACCTGAACCAGTTCTACGGCACGGACAGCGACTCCAACCTCACCGGCGCCGGAACTCCCGAGCTGGACAAGGAGATCCACGCGGCGGCCCAGATCTCCGACCCCGACAAGCAGACCGCCGAGGCCAACGCCATCGAGCGCAAGGAACTGGCGCAGTACGCCTTCCTGCCGCTGTACAGCGGCCCGTCCATCTACGGCGTCAAGGACGGCCTGGCCAACGTCGGCGCCACCATCTTCGGCACCCCCCTGCCGGAGACCATCGGCTGGCAGAAGTAACCGCCGTTTCGCACCGGCCGGGAAGCGAGGCGGCCGGCGGCCCCGGAACAACCGGCAACGGGGCCGCCGGCCGGGCGCGTGCCCGCGTGCCTGCCGTTCCTGTCGCCACGTGACCTCACGACCGTCGCGACCGCTACCGACCTCACGCCACACCACGGCCCCTGATTGACGGAGCCGGTGAGCGACGGCATGATAAGCGACCGCGTGGCCTACGCCGAACCTCCCACGACCCGCCCCCAGCGCGGTCTTCCAGCGGAGGCAAAGGGACCAGCGTCTCAGGCCGTTGTCGCAGCCCGACGGCCTCGGGCGGGGTTGCTGGGGAGCCGCCGCTCAAGGCTTGGAAGGCCGCGATGACAGCCCGTGGGAACTTCAAACGCCGGGTGCGTGCCCGCGCCGCAAAGACCGGCGAGTCCTACACGTCCGCCCTCCGGCACTTCCGCTCGACTCCCCCAGGAGACGTCATGCCGGAAGCAAAGAATCCCAAGAACGTACGGCTCGCCGTGGCGCAGACACCCGTGCGCGACGACCCCCGAGACGCCGACGCGCTACGCGAAAGCGGCCGTCAGGTCCGCGCCCTGATGCGTCAGGCGAGTGATCAGGGCGCGCGGATCGTGCACTTCCCGGAAGGCGCGATCTGCTTTCCCGGCAAGCGGGTCATGTCCGTCGACGGCCCGGACACGGTCGGCCCGGCGGACTGGAGCCGGTGCCAATGGCCCGTTCTGCAAGCGGAGTTGGCCGCGATCTCGGATGTTGCCCGTGAGCTGCGGCTGTGGACGGTGATCGCCTCGGTACACCGCTTGACCGAGCCGAACCGACCGCACAACAGCCTCTACGTCGTCTCCGACCGCGGCGAGGTCGTCACGCGGTACGACGAGCGCCTGCTGTCGACGACGAAGGTCTCCCACCTGTACGCGCCGGGCGCCTCGCCGGTCACCTTCGACGTCGACGGCGTGCGCTTCGGCTGCCTGCTCGGTACGGAGATCCACTACCCGGAGTTGTTCGCCGAGTACGAGAAGCTGGACGTCGACTGCGTCCTGCTCTCCACGACCGGCGTCTTTCCGGGCAACGCCGCCGTCCAGGCCCAGGGCCATGCCGCGGTCAACGGCTACTGGGTCAGCTTCTCGGTGCCCGCGCAGCACAGCTCCACCGCGCCGTCCGGAATCATCGCCCCGGGCGGCGACTGGCTTGAGCGGTGCCCCACGGACGGCTCGCCGTCCGTGGCGGTCGCGGACCTCGACGAGGATTCCGAGGCCGCCGCCGCATCAGTGACCTACGCACGGCCCTGGCGCCGTGACGTACGCACGGGCCGCTACGCCGGGCACCAGGTGACCGACCCACGCAGCGAGGACCGCACGGCGGCCTTCTGAACCGGAGGTCCGGGGGGTTCCAAGGCAACGGGTCGGCTTCCGGGTGCGGCTGGTGACGGCTACCACCTGGAGGTCGTTCACCGGCCGCCTGTGTCACGGTGTCATCGGTCGTGCGGGCCCTGGCCGCTCCGGCAGCGGAAGCAGTGGCACGGCGGCCAGCTGAGCGCGTCGACGAGCCGTTCCGGGTCGGGGACGGGCCGGTAAGTCTGCCGCCGGGTCGGGCCCAGGCGTTCACCGTCCGGGCCGACCCGGTACGTCCCGATGGTCATACGGGACGCGCCCGGCTCGGGTGGGGTGCCGGCGTTCACCGTGCCACCCGAGTCCGCTGACCGGGTTCTCGATCCACCGCACATGTCAGGCATGCGTAGAAGGTGAAGCCGGGTCCGGAGTTCTGGAGCACCACCGAGATCACGACCGGAGTTTCGGTGATCGCGCCGCAGCGCACGCACATCCGTCCCGGTGGGCGCGTCCCACCCGGACCCGTCACTGGGTGCTCGCTCCGCTCGCTCACCCGGCCACCGCCACGGCGCCGACCACATGCCGGTCGAGATCGATCCCGAAGTCCGCCGCGAGGACCATGGCGACCCGGCGCCGACGTTGCTGCGCCCGCTCGTGCAGCGGCTCGTGGTGCCGCTCGGCGAGAGAGACGTACGGCCGGACCATGGCCGTCTGCTCGCCGCGCAAGGTGGTTTCAAGGCCGTACGGCGAACGCGGTGCCGGGAGCCGTGGCGCACCTGGCGCAGCGGACGCCTCCGGTACGCGCGCGACGCGCGCACCCGCCCGCCGCCTGCCGGTACCGGGGGCTAACACGTCCAGGATCCACCACACGAACGTGTAGATGTAGATAATGCTCACTGTCGTCAGCTCCTCAATAGCTGGTGGCCAAGCCCCCGGACCGGTCGCACGGTCGCGGGGGTCTTTTCGTCAGCCGTCCCGCCCCGGAGCGGGAGCGTCGACGGCTCAACACCCCCCAGAGTGCCCATCAGTTGAGCAACTTGCAAGACTTCATTTTGAGTTTTCGTGCTGCGTGACTCGATCTGTTGACTTTCATTGCGGAACGAGCAGAGCAATGCTTTCATTTTGAGTGTCAGGAGTGCTTCATACTGAGTCTCGGGAAGGGGTGGCCGATGGCGGACGGACGGACCGGGTCAACCGTGCCGCGTAGGCAACTCGGCAGATACCTGCGTGATCTACGCAACCAGTCGCGACTGACTGTCCGTGCGGCAGCGCGGAAACTGGAGTGGTCAGAGGCGAAGATGTGGCGCATCGAAACGGGCCAGACCTCGCTGCGCAGTCATGACGTTGAGGCCATGTGCAAGGTCTACGGCGCACCCTCCAGTCTCACCGAGGCGCTGATGGGTCTCGCGAAGGAGACGAAAGCCCGCGGCTGGTGGCACGCCTACGGGGACGTAATCCCTGAAGGCTTTGATCTTTTCATCGGATTGGAGGAGGCGGCATCACGGATAGTCTGGTACGAAAGCGAGTTGATCCCTGGTCTGCTTCAGACTGAGGAATATGCGCGCACGATCATGCGTGCCGACAATCCCGAAGAGGACGACGGCGAGATCGAACAACGCGTCCACCTTCGAATCGCTCGGCAAGTACTACTCACCAGAGTTACCGATCCGCCACGATTCGACGTTGCGCTCAACGAGGCAGTGTTGCGACGGCCAGTGGGCGGGACGGCTGTGATGGCGGGGCAACTGGTCCACCTTATGGAAGGCGCGAGCCTGCCCAACGTGACGATCAAGGTAGTGCCGTTCACGGCAGGACTGCACCTGGGCGTCATGTCAGGTTCATTCGGGGTGCTTCGCTTTCCGCTCAACGCGGATGGCAGTGAAACGGAGCCCCCGACCGTCTACGCAGACGGTTACACGGGTGATCTGTACTTGGACAAGGAAAATGAAGTTGAGCGCTACGACGCAGCGTTCAAGAACATCTGGGAGACAGCGCTTGATGCGCAGGATTCAAAGCGTCTGATCTCCGAAGTGGCAGGGAGATATGCACAGGGTTGATCTGACCGGAACGGCGTGGTTCAAATCCAGCTACAGTAACGGGCAGTCGGCTTGCGTAGAGGTGGCGTTCGTGGGGCATGAAATGGTCCCCGTCCGTGACTCCAAGAGTCCGAACGGTCCGGCGCTCACATTCGGCGTGAACGAGTGGTCATCGTTCGTCGGTGCAATCCAGCGTGGGCAACTGTTTATCTAGGCCCACTCCAGCACCCATGATCGGCCCCCGCTCCGGTGGGGGCCGTCGTGTTGACACCGGCCACCTTGCCGTCCGCTACAGCTTCGTACTGCGCTGCCCCCTCGGCTTCGCGGACGTTCCGCGCGGTCCGAGCACCACTCTCCCGGCGTGGCCACATTGCGAGCTTGACGCGGGAGCTCGGCGGTCGGCGATCCTGGTACGCAGCGCTGCTCTCGTGGTCGGCGGGTCTCTGGCCTACCTGATCCTCCAACGGGAAGATGCCGACCTGGAGCAGTCTCGGCATCTGGGAGCAGCGGGCTGCGGACCTGCCGGGTTTGACCTCGCCCGCAAGTTGGTGACCCACATCAATGCCTGGGGGTGGACCGCGACGCCGTGCCGGCCACGGCCATCCACCCCACGGACGCGGAGCGTATAAGCAGCCGAAGGCGGGCCGCCGCAGCACGCCCCACAGCCTGGGCCCCGGCCCCTGCGCGGATACCCGCAGCGTCCGCCGTACCATCCGGCTCCAGGGAGGGTCGTCGGCAGGCTGGTCCGCGTCGAAGCGGACCGGGACGGCCTGGAGTCCGCGTTCGCCGAGGCCGGGGACGAACTGATTTCTGTCCGGTAGGTCCTGCGGAACGTGATGCGCGATCAGATCCGGGACACCACATGACGGACATATGTGCTGCCATCGGGTAGGTTCGGCGGTGCTTCTACTCCTCGCCATCCACGGCGCCGGGATCGAGATCATGCAGCCATGCCTGCGCCGTAGCGAGATCGGGAGCGGTGCCGACTGGTTCGTACGCGAAACCAGTCCATTCTTCCAGGACCCTCGCTTCGCCGGGGTGGAGGTGGCCGCCACCGCCATGAAGCTATTGGTCCATGGGCGCACGCCGCCTCTTGACGTACGTAGCGAGCGGATCGTGGGGGTCGACGTGCGCGGTGGCGCGGGACGGCTGGTTCGGTGGCCCGGGTCGGCGGTGCTTGCCCATGATGCCGATGGTCTCAGGCCGCGACTGCCGTCGGCCTGGCGGCGGCGAGGTTTTACGCGTTACGACGAGCGCCTGCTGTCGAACGGTGGACTGACACCACGGAGTTGGGCGCAGTCGGCTGTGGGCTGCGAACCCGGTGTCTCAGTTGGTCGACCGCTCCGCGATGACGAGCAGATGGCCGGCCATGCCGTGAATGGACGGGATGTCGGCGGTCTGGTGCGACACGGCGACAGCCGGGTGAGGTCCATGAAGCCGAGCCGGTAGGCGGTGATCACCGTCGTACGCGCGACCTCCGCTTGCATGTTGTGCGCCCGGTCACGATTCCGTCTGGGTGCGAGCAGCTGGTCGAGCTGGTCTTTCTGGAGCATGTGGAGGTAGGGCTGGCCGTGCAGCACGGACAGCGTGACGCCGAGCGCACGGGCTACGGAAGCGAGGACGGACGGGCCGGCCGGCTGCTCCCCGTTCTCGACTCGGCTGAGCTGACTGGTGGACACGTGGGCGAGGCGTCCCAGTTCGGCGAGGCTGAAGTCACGAATGGCGCGGAACTCGCGAATGCGGGTCCCCACGTGCCTCTCGGTGTGGTCGGGCATGCTGACTCCCATTGCGTGCTTGAGACTTCGCAATGTACGCCTGGATCACCCGGGGTTGCACCGCTTCGGCCCCGGCCGACCGGACGTGCACGATCGCCCGAACCGGGAGCGCGGCCCGTACTGCCGCGTCCGCCCCCGTCCCGGCCCACGCGGCCGACCCACGCGCCCGGTTCAGGCGTAAGCCGACGGCTGGGTCTCCAGATGAAGTACGTGCTCGACGGTCCGGATCAGAACGTCCCTCACCGAAGCCCGCCGTCGCGCGTCGCACAGCAGTACCGGTACGTGCGGGCCCAGGGTCAGCGCCCGGCGTACGGTCTCCGCCGGGTACTGGCGGGCGCCCTCGAAGCAGTTGACGGCGACCACGAACGGCAGGCCGCTGCGCTCGAAGTAGTCGACCGCCGGGAAGCAGTCGGGCAGGCGGCGGGTGTCGGCCAGGACGACCGCGCAGAGCGCACCGGCGGCCAACTCGTCCCACATGAACCAGAAACGGTCCTGTCCGGGCGTGCCGAAGAGGAACAGCGCGAGACGGTTGTGGATGGTGATCCGGCCGAAGTCCAGGGCCACCGTGGTGGTCGCCTTCCGCTCCACTCCGGACAGGTCGTCCACGTCGATGCCGCTGTGGGTGAGCGTCTCCTCGGTGTGGAAGGGGACGATCTCGCTGATCGTGGAGACGAGCGTGCTCTTCCCCACCCCGAAGCCGCCTGCCACCAGGATCTTCGCCGCCTCCGGCAGTTCGTTTCCCGGCGCGGGGCCTGTGCCGTTCCGCGGTGTCTCTGACATTGCGGGCATGCCTTTCCATCTCCGTGTGGTCTCCGGCGGGGCCGGGCCGACCGTGTGCCTTCCCGCCGGGCCGCGGGGGTCGGGCGGGGCGCTCTC
The DNA here is from genome assembly GCF_042896695.1 of Streptomyces sp. NPDC001270. Classification (NCBI taxonomy): domain Bacteria; kingdom Bacillati; phylum Actinomycetota; class Actinomycetes; order Kitasatosporales; family Streptomycetaceae; genus Streptomyces; species Streptomyces sp. NPDC001270. The sequence goes on from NZ_JBIAXM010000015.1 coordinate 58,271, forward strand.
ACAGTGCGCGCAGTCCTTCGAGTACTTCTCTGATCAACCGGACGCTGGGGCGTGCGGCCGGATCGGCGGGCTGCCGTACCCGGATGGCACGCATCGAGAAGAGGTCGCCGAGCAGCACCCGTACGACGCCCACCGGCAGGTTCATCCGGGCCGCCACCTCCCCCACCAGACGCGGGGTGCGGCACAGCGCGAGAATCGCCCGGTGCTCCGGCTGCATGCCCACGTCCGGCGGGAGGGTGGCCACCGTGGCGACCACGTAGGCCACCAGATCGAACCAGTAGCCCTCGTTACGGGTCCGTCCCCGCACCATGGCGTACGGGCGGACGACCGGGCCGGCCGCATCGTCCACCCATTCGGCGCTGGTCAACGCGGGTTCCCGGGCAACGGTGAGGGCTCCCCGCGGGATTCGACCGACATGTGGAACCCGAGGCGTTTGACCAGCATGGCCATCTCGTAGGCGACGACGCCGATGTCCGCGCCCTGACGGGTCAGCGCGGTCAGGCAGGAGTTGTCGCCCGCCGCGCACACGAACAGGAAACCGCCCTCCATCTCCACCATTGTCTGGAGCACGGCGCCGCCGCCGAAGTGCCGTCCGGCGCCCTTCGCCAGGCTGTGGAATCCCGAGGCGACCGCGGACAGCCGCTCGGCCTGGTCGCGGTCGAGGGCGTCGGAGGCGCCGAGCAGCAGACCGTCCGTGGACAGCAGGACCGCATGGCCGATCTCCGGCACGTTGCGCACCATGTCGCTCAGCAGCCAGTCGAGGTGGGAACCCGTCTCGGATGGGCCGACCTGGGTCATGTCAACCACGCTTTCTGGAAGTGGGGGTGGTGGGAGCGGGGGTGTGGGCCGGGAAGGCCGCGTGGGCGTCGTGGCTCAGGGCGTCGCCCCGCGGCCGGCCGGCCGGGTCGCCGGGTGCCGCGTACTGCTCCAGCCGGGCGCGCGCCGCCCCCGCCTGCAAGGCGGACATCATCATGCGGACCTGGTCGGGGCGTTCGGCCGCGGGATGGGTCTGCGGCGGAGGGTCGGCCTGGGCCCGCGGGGGCACGGCCGCGTGGTGGTGTTCGGCCGGCAGCGGACCCGCCGGGCCTCCGGCCGGCATCCCCGGCGCCGCCGGGCTCCGGGGGCCGGGGAAGGACGGTGCGCCGGGGCCGACCCGCCGCTCGTGGTCGCCGCGTCCCCAGTCCATGAGCTGTCCCCGGTCGCCGGGCTCGTTCGTGGCGGCCTCGCCCGCCAGACTCGCCTGGGGAACCCGGCAGGGCAGTCCGTCGATCGTGGCGCCCGGTTGCGGAGGGGCGGGAGCGGGTGCGGGTGCGGGGGACGGTCGTACGGGTGTTTGGCCGCCCGGAACATCATCCGGTCCGTAGCCACGCCGGGAGACCGGGGCGGGAGCAGGGCCAGGGGCCGGTGCGGGCGTGGGTGTGGTCGGGGTGTGTGGGGCGTATGTGCTGTGCAGGGGGTCCTGGAAGTGGGCTTCGCGGGTGGGGTCGGACGGGGTGATCGGGCCCGGACCGACCGCGGCGGGCGGGGCCGCACCCGGGGCGAGCTGGGCCGACGGCTGCTCGTCCGGTGCGCCGCCGGGCAGCCGGCCCGTGGCACCGGCCGCGGACACGGCCGGGCCCGCGGCGCCGGCCGGCCCCCATTCCAGCAGGCCGTCCGGTATGAGGACCACCACGTTGACACCGCCGTACGGCGAGCGGCGCAGCGTCACCTCGATACCGTGGCGCTGGGCCAGGCGGCCCACCGTGACCAGGCCGAGCCGGGTGCTGTCCAGGGCGGAGACGTGCAGCGGGGCGCTCAACTGCTCGTTCGCCGCGGCCAGTTCCTCGGGTGGCATGCCCAGACCACGGTCGTCGATCTCGACGATCAGGCCACTGGCCGCGGTGCCCACGCTGACCCGCACCTCGCTGTCCGACGGCGAGAAGACCTGTGCGTTCTCGATGAGTTCGGCGAGCAGATGGATGACGTCGGCGACGGCGCGGCCCTGGATGCCCACGGTCGGTACGGGCAGCACCACGACCCGCGCGTACTGCTCGGTCTCCGCGATCCCGCCCCGCACCACGTCCACCACGGGCACCGCCCGGCGCCAGAACCGTCCCGGCGTGGCGCCCGAGACGATGAGCAGGCCCTCCGCGTATCGCCGCATCCGGGTGGCCAACTGGTCGAGTTCGAAGAGCCGGTCCAGCGTGTTGGCGTCCTCCTCGTGCCGCTCCATCACGTCCAGCAGGCTCAGTTGCCGGTGCAGGAGTACCTGGCTGCGCCGCGCGAGGTTCACGTAGAGCTGGTTGATGCCCTGGTGCAGTCGCACGTCCTCCTCGGCCAGTTCCACGGCGGTCCGCTGCAACGCGTCGAACGCGGCGCCCAGTTCGGCCATCTCCCGGTTGACGAAGACCGGCCGGGTCATGCCGGCGCGCACGTCGACCGTCTCCCCGCGGCGCAGCCGGCCGACCACGTCCCGCAGCGCGTCCTCGGTGAGGTTGCGTGAGGAGGTGTTCAGACGGTTGATGTCACCGCTGAGGGAGCGTGCCATCCGGACCGACATCACGATCGACACGATCAGCGACGACAGACCGAGCACACCGGCCACGATCAGTTCGGCGAACGCCCGGCGGGCCGGCGGACTGGTGCGGGTGAACACCAACGAGATGTCGTCGAGGGCGGTCGTGCTGCTCGCCTTCGCCGTCGCGTCGTAGGCGGAGCGCCACTGGTCGATGGTGAACGGGAGCCGTGCGGCGGACGGACCCGCGCCGATGATCTTGTCCTCCAGTGCGCCGACCTTCGCCATCGGCCCGCCGGGCGCGGCCAGTTCGAGGAACGGCCTGCGCTGGGCCTCGGGCAGCCGTTTGACCACCTCGGCGCTCAGCAGCCGGCGGGCGCCGATGTCCTGCACCAGGGTCCGGTAGGTGGCGGCGTCCAGCCGGCCCGAGGAGGCGGCGGCGGCCGAGATCAGCGCGTCCTCCCGGGAGAGCAGGTCACCGGCGGGCACCTCGGTGTAGAGGGCCTGTCCGAAGTCCTGGGCGTCCTGGTCCGGCAGGATCGTCATGGCCCGCAGCGCCTCGGCGATGTCGCCGCTGACGGCCGTGTACGCGGCCAGGATCTCGTCCGGCGTGCTGGTTCCCGCGTCGGTCCCGCGCCGGAGCGCGTCCAGGGTGGCGAGTGACTTCTCCGCCCGGTCCACGCCGGTGCGCACGGAGTCGTTCTCCGCGCGGCGTACGCCGTCGTCGTGTGCCTCTTTAAGGAAGGCCGCGACCGCCGTGTCGGTGGCCACGCGACCGGCGTCCAGCGTCTTGCGGTCGCCGTCCGGTGTCTTGCCGCTCTGCGCCACGGAGGCCGCCACGACGGCTTCGCGCCGTTCGATCTCCAGGGCCACCACCGTACGTCCGAGGGGGGCGGCGAGGTGATTGCCGATGGTGTCGACGTGCGAAAGGGTCAACGCGTTGCCGAGGGACAGGTAGGCGGCGTAGCCGCACAGGGCTGCCAGCGACACCAGCGGCAAGAGGAGGAGCGCGGTGAATTTGCGGCGGATGGACCAGCCATGACGTTTCATTGAGGCCCTGTCGAATAGCGCGGTGGCGCACGGCTGCCGGCATACGGATACGTGACTTCCGTGACGCAGAATGCTTTCTCCACGGCAGAAGAGGGTGTGTGCTGCTTGCGCAGGTCAAGGAGGAAGGAGCGCATCACCCTGGAGGAATCTCCACGTCGTGATCATGTTATGCGCATGCATCGGTTGCGAGATAGACGTCTCCCGACATTTTTGTTAACGGCTCTGCTCCCGGAGGTCTCCTGTCGGGAGCACCGGGTCATATCACCACAATGTGGAGGTATCCCGGTATCCCTTCCGCAGTCCGCGCCTCGGACGGCCGGGAGGGGAAGCAGACCGCCCGCAACTCTCGCTTTGAAGGCGCGAGTCGGTACAACGGGGGACCATCACCGCGCGTACGGGAATGGTCCGCCCGGCGTGAGGGGCGGACCGCCCGCCCCCGCAACCGGCACGGGCACCCGTGGAGCCGCACATGGCCGCCGACAAGCCGCAGCGCCCCGTCCAACCCGCGCGGCCGCACGCACCGCTCCACTGCCGGCCAGAGGCCACCCGGGAGGCGCTGGACGCGGCTCGCCGCCGCCCGTTCGCTCACCCCACCGAATGCACCCGCCGTCCCCCGACCCCCTGCGCGGGTACCGGCAGGGGCCGCCGCACCACCGGTTCCAGCAGCAGCGGCACCCCGATCACCGGCAGCAGCCAGGCCAGTACGATCAGCCGTTCGCCGAAGATGTTGATGTCCGGGTGTGCCGCCTGGGTCAGGAAGCCGGTGGCCGCCGCCGCCAGCAGGAAGCAGCCGAACGCGGGGCGGCGCAGCGCACCCCACAGCCCCGCGCCCAGCGCCGCGGCGAACAGCGGCTGTCCCACCTGCCGCCGCGCCCACTCCGTCCAGAAGTTGCCCTCCAGGTGCAGGAACTCCGCCCACGGGTGGGCCCGGTCCGGCCGGGCGAAGTGGTCGGTGAGCAGGTCTTGCAGGCTCTCGGACTCGGCCGGATAGTGCAGCAGCCGCGCCAGCAGCACGGTGCCCAGCGCCGCGCAGCACCCCGCCACGGCGATCGCCGCCACCCCGCGTCCCGGCGCCCGCCCGCGCCGCCCGCGTCGCCCGCGCCGCCCGCGCGCCACGACGACCGCGGCGCCCGCCCCGGCCAGGGTCAGCCCGAGGAACAGCGCCTGGGAGTGCTTGACCGGGACCAGCGCGAGCAGACAGCCGCAGGTCAGGGCAGTGCCGACGCGTGCGCGACCGGTCAGGGCCAGGGCGCAGCCCCACACCGCGGCCAGGGTCAGCGCCAGCATCAGGCCCTCGGTCATCGGGCGCATGGCGGTCGCGCCGCACGGCAGGACGTAGTACAGCGCCTGACCGGTCAGCGCGAGCGGCACCGGTACGGACAGGGTGCGCAGGACCAGGAAGGCGAGGATCCCGGCGGCGGCCGTGACGAGCACGCTCGCCGTCCACACCCCCCAGGTCACCCCGAGCGCCGTGACGAACGGCAGCAGGAACACCGGGTAGCCGGGCCGTACTTCGAAGATCCGCCTGAGCCGGGGCTTCATGAACGGCGGGATGTGACCGTCCGTCTGCCCGGCCGCCAGCCGCCGGTCCACCACCTTCAGCGCGTCGGCCCGGCACGCGGCGAACTCCCGGGCGGCGGGGTCCGGCCGGTGGAAGCGCACCACGTCGACGCTCTGCCCGCGCCGCGCGAGGGAGGCGTTGCCCGCGCAGGCCCAGTCGACGGTGGCGGCGGCGGCCTCCCGCTTGCCCGCGCCGCCCAGACCCAGCGCGTACGCCACGTAGTTCCGCGAGTCGGGGGTGTCCCGGCCGGTGACGGCGGTGAGCTGGAGCAGCGCGAACACCGCGGCCAGCAGCAGCACCCAGGCGCGCGGCCTCACGTCGACGCCAGCAGGTCGTGGCCGGCGTCCTGCCCGGGTACCCGGGCGGCGCCCGGTTCGGGCATGGTCTCGCCGAGCAGCAGCGTCCGCACCACCCGCTCGGCGGCCCGGCCGTCGTCGAACTCGCAGAAACGGGACCGGAAGCGGGCCCGCAGCCGCGCCGACTCCTCGTCCCGCCAGCGCTCGGAGGCGAACAGCTCCGCCAACTCCTCGTAGGAGCGGGAGACATGGCCCGGCGCCTCGGCCGTGATGTCGACGTAGGCGCCCCGGCTCGCCGTGTACGCCGCCCAGTCGTCCGCGTGGACGACGACGGGCCGGTCCAGGTTGGCGTAGTCGAACATGATCGACGAATAGTCGGTGACCAGGGCGTCCGCGGCGAGCAGCACCTCCTCGGCGTGCGGCTCGTCCGTGGCGTCCACCACGATCCCGCGCCGGTGCAGTTCCGCGAGGCCGAGACCGCGCGCGGGACCGGCCGCCAGGGCGGGGTGCAGCCGGACCACCAGCGTGTGCCCCGCGCCCAGATCGGCGGCGAACCGGGCCAGGTCCACCCGGTCCACATGGCCGCCCCTGCGGTAGGCGCGGCGGGTCGGCGCGTACAGCACCACCAGGTGACCGTCCGGGATGCCGTGCCGCCGGCGGAACGCGGCCCCGGCGTCGGCGCCGTCGAGCGCCGCCCGGACCAGGACGTCGTTGCGCGGGCTGCCGGTGCGCGCCGAGGCGAAGTGGCACGGGTAGGCCCGCTCCCACACCAGCTCGGAGTGGCGGTTGGCGACCAGGCTGTGGTCCCAGCGGTCGGCCCGGCGCAGCATCTGCGGCACGTCGAAGCCGTGCCGGGCGCCTGGCTTGCCCAGCAGGTCGACGCCCGCGTACCCCAGCGGGGTGCCCTGGTGGGTCTGGATGTGGACGCTGCCGGGCCGTTTGGGCTGGGTGCCCGGCCAGTTGACGTTGTTGACGAAGAAGCCGGCCCGGGCCGCCAGCCGGTGGTGGGCGGCGGAACCGAGCAGTACGTGCTCCACGCCGTCCGGGACGAGCGCGGCGGCCTCCGCGGACGTCGCGGCGTTCACGTCGCGCACCACCCACACCCCGCGCAGCTGCGGGGCGATCTCCCGCGCCGCGCGGTACACCGCCGCCGGGTCGCCGAGCACCCCCCGGTGCGAGGACGCCGAGTACAGCACGAGGTGCGGATCGAGCGGCCGGCGCGCGTGCGCCGCCCGGACGCCGCGCTTGACGTGCCCGGCCGCCGCCCGCCGGGCCTGGAGCGCGCGCCGCCCCAGCTCCCGGCCCGCCCGCTCCGCCTGCCGCCGCACCAGATAGGCCGCGTACGGGCCGGTCAGCACGGCGGTCTCGCCGGTCACCCGGGTGTCCGCGGGCCGGTGCCGGGCGAACAGCGCGGCCGTGTTCCGGAAGAACTCGGCCCGGTCGCCCGGTGGCAGCCGGTCCGGCTTGGCGAGGATGTCCAGACAGTGCTCGCCCATCTTGCGGTGCAGGTACGGCCGCCAGTCCGTCAGCCCGGGGCGCTCGTCGACGTACCCGAAGACCCGCTCGTACTGGTCGTGGATGTCGAAGTGCTTGCGGCTGGTGGTGGACAGGATGTTGCCCTGCCGGCGCTGCCGGTAGTTCAGGCAGATCCGGTCGAGCACCGCGATCCGCCCGGCGTTGAGCAGGACCGGGAAGGTCCAGGGGGTGTCCTCGTAGTAGCCGGGCGGGAAGCGGAAGCCGTGCTGCGTCACGTACGCGCGGCGGTACGCCTTGTTCCACACCACCATCAGCAGGTCGAGGATCTGCGGCTGTTCGGCCGCCGTGAAGACGCCGTCGCCCGCCTGGGTCAGCACCTGGGCGAGCACGTTGCGCCGGGTGCCGCCCCACCAGTAGGTGCGCGCGTAGTCGAAGACCAGCACGTCCGGGTCGTCCGCCTCGTCCAGGCGGTCGGCGACGGCGCGCAGCGCGCCCGGGGTGAGGGTGTCGTCGCTGTCCAGGAACAGCAGGTAGTCACCCGTGGCGTGGGGCAGTCCGGCGTTGCGGGCACGGCCGAGGCCGACGTTCTCGGGCAGGTGCAGCACCCGCACCCGGGGGTCGCGGGCCGCGTACTCGTCGAGGATCGCGCCGCAGCCGTCCGGCGAGCGGTCGTCCACGGCGATCAGCTCGATGTCGGCGAAGGACTGCTGGAGGACCGAGTCGAGGCATTCGCGCAGAAAGCCCTGCACCTTGTAGCACGGGACGATGACGCTGAAGCGGGGCACGGCGGGTCAGCTCCTTGCGAGGGTCGTGGCGGCGGGGGCAGGGAGGCGCTCCGCGAGCGGGATCACCGGCGGGATCGCCTCGGGCGGCTCGCCGAGCAGCACCCTGCGGACCACCCGTTCGGCGGCCAGGCCGTCGTCGAACTGGCAGAACCGCTCCCGGAAGGCGGCGCGCAGCGCCCGCGACTCCGCCCCCGCGTAGGTGCGGTCGCGAAAGACGCGCGCCAGTTCCTCGGGGGTGCGGGTCACCGGGCCCGGCGGCGCCGCCATCAGGTCGAAGCAGACGCCCCGGGTCTCCCGGTAGACCTCCCAGTCGTCGGCGTGGATCACGATCGGGCGGTCCAGGTTGGCGTAGTCGAACATGATCGACGAGTAGTCGGTGACCAGGACGTCCGCGGCCAGGCAGACGTCCTCGGCCGAACGGTGCGCGGATACGTCAATGACGCGGCCGGCGCGGCCGTTCGGGTCGCCGCCCGCGGCCGGGTCGCGGTCGTAGAAGTAGTGGGCGCGCAGCAGCACGACCACGTCCTCGCCGGCCGCCGCGCAGAACGCCGCCAGGTCCAGGCCCGGTTCGAAACCGGTGTGGTGGTCGCGGTGGGTGGGCGCGTACAGGACGGCCGTCACGCCCTCGGGCACGCCGAGTTCCCGGCGGACGCGGGCCACGTCGTGCGCGGTCGCCGTGCAGTACACGTCGTTGCGCGGATAGCCGTACTCCAGCGCCTCGTACGAACCGGGGAACGCGCGCTCCCACACCTGGGTGGAGTGGCGGTTGGACGACAGGTTGACGTCCCAGCGGTCGACCCGGCCGAGCAGCTTGGCGAAGCTCCCGGTCTGCGCGGCCACCACCGGATAGGTCGACTGGTCCACGCCCATCGTCTTCAGCGGGGTGCCGTGCTGGGTCTGCACGTGCACACTGCCCGGCCGTTTGACGACGCCCTCGGCGAAGTTGGCGTTGTTGATCAGGTACTTGGCGCGGGCCAGCACCTCCCAGTAGCGGCGCGAGCCGATCACCGCGTGGTCGACGTCCGGCGGCAGGGTGCGCTCCTGGCCCGGCTCGACCAGGAACACCGAGCGGATGTGCGGGGCGAGCACCCGGGCCTTGGCGTGGATGGCGGCCGGACTGCACACGTAGCCGCGGCCCCAGTAGGCGCAGTACACGGCGAGCCGCGCGTCGAGCGGGCGGCGCAGCAGGGCCTGGTAGCGCAGCCGGGTGCGCAGCATACGGGGGCGGGGCACGCGCTCCGCGGCCCGCGCCGCCGTCCGGTTGGCGGCGCGCAGCGCGCGGAACGCCGTGTACGCGCCCGCCGCCAGCAGCCGGTGCTGCACGCCCAGCCGCCCGGCCGGCGGCCTGAAGCCGGCCGGCCGGTGCCGGCGGTGGAGCCTGCGGGCGCGCCGGAAGAACGCGCGGTGCCCGCCGGGCAGCCGTTCGGGCCGGGAGGCCGTCTTCAGGACGGCCGCGAACAACTGCTCGAACAGCGGCCGGGCCCGGTCGGCGGCGAGCTGCCGTTCGGCGGCCCGGGTCAGCACCAGGTCCACCTGGTCGAGCAGGTCCCGCTGGTGTCCGCCCGGCAGGTTGAGCCGGCTGCCCTGGCGGCGCAGCCGGTGGCGGACCAGGACCCGGCGCAGCACCGCGATCCGTTCGGCGGCGAGAGTGGCGAGCCCGCCCCAGCCCAGGTCCGTGAAGTACCCGTCGGGGAAGGCGAGGTGGTGCCCGGTGACGAAGGAGCGGCGGTAGGCGGCGCTGAACGCCGGAAGCGGTACGCCGGTCAGCCGCGGCCACCGGCCGGGCGCGAACGCGCCGTCGGGGGCGCCGGCCAGCAGCGGGGCGACGGGGTCGGTGGGCTCGCCCTCCCACCAGGGGGCCCGCTCGTGCCCGAAGTACAGCACGTCCACGTCACCGGTCCCGGCGAGCCGTGCGTCGAGCGCCGCCAGTGCCCCCGGCAGGAGCAGGTCGTCGCCGTCCAGGAACAGCAGATACGCCCCGCTCGCCGCCCGCGCCCCCGCGTTGCGGGCCCCGCTCAGCCCGGCGGACGGCGGGGAGTGCACCGGAGCCACCCGGGGATCCCGCTCGGCGTACGTCCCGGCGACGTCCGCCGCCGGGGTGCCGGGGCCGTCGCAGACCGGGATCAGTTCCAGGTCGCCGAAGGACTGCGCGAGGACCGAGTCCAGCGCCTGGGACAGCCGGCCGGCGACCCCGTGGGACGGAACGATGATGCTGAAACGGGGCATGGCGCTCTCTCTGTGGTCTTACCTGCCTCCCGGGTCGTGCGGGTCCCGGGACTCAGGCCGTGCGGACGCGGCCGGGCCGCCCCGTCGGCCGCCAGGTGGACGGCCGGCTCGGGGTGGGCCGCGAGGTGCTGCGGGGCATGGGAACTCCCGTAGGGGGAAACGGCGTTCAGCGGCCTTCGGTGACGGTGAGCGGTCCGTAAGGTTGCGGAAGGGTTACCGAAGGGGAGTGGGCGGGGGCCGAGGACGCCGACGGGACCGGGTGGCGGTGGGCGAGCGGGGTGATGCGCGGCAGCCCCGCCGACTCGCCCAGCACCACGTGCCTGACCACCCGTTCGGCGGCGCGTCCGTCGTCGTACGGACAGAACCGCTCCCGGAACGCGGCCCGCAGCTGGGCCGAGCGCGAGCCGCGCCAGTGGCCGCTCGCGAAGATGTCGACCAGTTCGTCCTCGCCGCGTGCCATCGCGCCCGGCGGACAGGAACGCAGGTCGAAGTAGCTGCCCCGGGCCGCCTCGAAGGCTTCCTGGTCGTCGGCGTGGAGCACGATCGGACGGTCCAGGTTGGCGTAGTCGAACATGATCGACGAGTAGTCGGTGAGCAGCACGTCCGAGGCGAGGCACAGCGACTCGACGCTCGGGTGGCCGCTGACGTCGATGACGCGTTCGCCCTCGGCCGGCGGCCCGGGGTGCCCGGGGTGGGCGCGCACCAGCAGCACGAACCGCGGGCCCAGCCGGCGCAGCAGCCGCTGCGGGTCCAGCGGAAGCGGCTGGGCACGCCGGTAGTCGCGGCGGGTGGGCGCGTAGAGGATCGCCACCGCGTCCGCGGGGACGCCGAGCCGCTCGCGCAGCCGGGACACGTCCGCCGAGGTCGCCTTCTGGAAGACGTCGTTGCGCGGGTAGCCGTACTCCAGCGTCGTGTAGCGGCCCGGGCAGACGCGCTCCCAGACCAGGGTGGAGTGGCGGTTGGCGGACAGGACGTAGTCCCAGGTGTCGACGTCGGCCAGGAAGGCCGCGAGGTCCGTGCCGCGGGCGGCGGCCGGGCGGCCGTGCAGATCGAGGCCCGTCCGCTTCAGCGGCGTGCCGTGCCGGGTCTGCACCCGGACCTGGCCGCGCCGCTTGACCAGCCGGGGATCCAGCGCGGAGTTGTCGATCAGGTACTTGGCGCGGGCCAGCGCCGTCCAGTAGGCCGCGGTGCCGGGCCGCAGCCGGCGCGTGCCCGGCGGGACGGTGTGCCGGTGCTCGGGCCGGGCGATCCACGCCGTGCGGACGTGCGGGGCATACGCCCGGAACGCGGCCTCCAGCGCCCCCGGGTTGCAGCCGTGGCCGCGGCCGTCGTACGCGGCGAACACCGCACGGTCGGCGCGCACGGGCAGACACCGCTGGACGCGGTAGTGCAGCCGCAGGATACCGGTGCGCACCGCCTTGAGCAGTCCGGCGGCGAGCCCTCGCGCGCGCCGGTGCAGGGCCGCCGCCGCCCGGAGCGTGCGCCAGGTGCGGTGCGCGCCCAGCCGGATGAGGGTGTGGCGCAGCCGGGAGCCCGGCGGCACCGGGGCACCAGCCGGGCGGTAGCGGCGGTAGTGGGCGCGGGCCCGGCGCAGGAACTCGGCCCTCGCGCCGCGCGGCAGCCGGTCCCGCCTGCCGTACACCGTCGCCAGGTGGTCCACCATGCGCAGCCACAACACCGGCTGCCAGCGGGCGAGTCGGGGCCGCTCGGCGACGTACGCGAAGACCCGGTCGTACTGCTCGAAGACGTCGAAGTGCCGGCGGCTGGTGGTGGAGAGGATGTTGCCGGCGCGGCGCTGCCGGTAGTGCACGCAGACCCGGTCCAGGGTCGCGATCGACCGCGCCGACATCAGCACCGGGAACGTCCAGGGCGTGTCCTCGTAATAGCCCGGCGGGAACGAGAACCCCGCCGCCTCGACGAACTCCCTGCGGCACGCCTTGTTCCAGGCGACCATCAGGACGTTCAGCAGCCCCGGCCGGTCCGCCAGCCGGAAGGGCGCCGGTCCGTCCTCGGTGAGTTCGGCGGCGGCCCGGTTGCGGGCCGTCTCGCCCGTCCAGTAGGTGCGCGCGTAGTCGTAGACCAGGACGTCCGGTTCGCCGGTCTCCGCGATCCGGTCGGCGATCGAGCCGAGCGCGTCCGGGGTGAGGGTGTCGTCGCCGTCCAGGAAGACCAGGTAGTCGCCCTTCGCGCACTCCATGCCCGCGTTGCGGGCGCCGCCCAGCCCCCGGTTCTCGGGCAGGTGCACCGGCCGGACCCGCGCGTCCCGGGCCGCGTACTCGTCGATGACCGCCCCGCACGCGTCGGGCGAGCAGTCGTCCACGACGATCAGTTCGAGATCCGGGTACGACTGCGCGAGCACCGAGTCCAGGCAGGCGTGGAGGTACGCCTGGACCTGGTACGCGGGGACAATGACACTGAACCTGGGCACGGCACATCCATGGGTCGCTCGGCGCGGGCGTTCTGCCCGGGAACGGCCGGTGGAGTGACGTGGTTACGGCCCGTACGGCATACGGGGGACCCTCGCGCACAAGGGGAGGCGGGCCGGCACCGGCCCGCCTCCCGGCGGATCTCCGTCCGCCCTCGCCCGGCGGCTACTTGACCGCGCCCGCCATGACCCCGGACACGAACTGCCGCTGGAACGCGAAGAACACCGCCAGCGGGATCACCATCGACAGGAACGCACCGGGCGCCAGCACATCGATGTTGTTGCCGAACTGCCGTACCTGGGTCTGCAGGGCGACCGTGATCGGCTGCGAGCCGGAATCGCTGAACACCAGCGCCACCAGCATGTCGTTCCACACCCACAGGAACTGGAAGATGCCCAGGCTGGCGACGGCGGGCCCGCCGAGCGGCAGCACCACCCGGGCGAACAGCCGCAGTTCACCCGCGCCGTCCAGCCGGGCCGCCTCCAGCAGTTCCCGCGGGATCTGAGCGAAGAAGTTCCGCAGCAGGAACACCGCGAACGGCAGGCCGAAGGCGACGTGGAACAGCACCACGCCGAAGACCGACCCGAACAGCCCGATCCTGCCGAAGAGTTCGGCGATCGGGATCAGCGCCACCTGCACGGGCACCACCAGCAGGCTGACCACGATCAGGAACCACCAGTCGCGGCCCGGGAACTCCATCCACGCGAACGCATAGCCCGCGAGCGCGCCGATGACGACGACCAGGACCGTCGCCGGGACCGTGATCAGCACCGTGTTCACCAAGGAGCCCGTGATGTCGCCGTTCTCCAGGAGCTTCTGGTAGCTGCCGAGGGTGAGCTGGGACGGCTTGGTGAACACGTGCCACCAGCCGTCCGCGCTCATGTCCTCGGGCGACCGCAGGGACGAGACGAGCAGCCCGATGGTCGGCATCAGCCAGAACAGGCCGACCACGATCAGGACCGCGCGGACCAGCCCGCCGCTCAGCCGCGCCGCGATCCGCGAGCCGAGCGAGGACCGGGCCCGCACCGCCGGGCCGGGGACCACCTTGCCGACGCCTGCCGCTTCCGTCGTCATCGCCGCCCCTCCCGCCGCAGCCGCCGAATGTTGAACCACATCACGGGAATCACCAGCAGCAGCAGGAACACCGCGATCGCGCTCGCGACGCCGGGCCGGTCCTCCGCGAAGCCCTTCCGGTACAGCTCAAGGGCCAGCACGTTCGCGTCGTCCTGGGACGAGCCGGGCGCGATGATGAAGACCAGGTCGAACACCTTCAGCACATTGATCATCAAGGTGACGACGACCACGCCGAGGACCGGCGCGAGCAGCGGCACGGTGACCCTCCGGAACACCTGCCACTCATTGGCGCCGTCGACCCGCGCGGCCTCCAGCAGCTCCCGGGGCATCCCCGCGAGCCCGGCCGCGATCAGCACCATCGCGAAGCCCGCCCACATCCATACGTACGACCCGATGACGGCCGGGGTCACCAGCGCCGGGCCCAGCCAGTCGACGCCGTTGTAGGGCTCCTTGAAGTTGTCCGCCGGGAGCCGCAGCAGGGCGCCGTCGGCCGCCGCGGGCAGCGTGAACGTCCCGTCCGCGGCGGCCTTCGCGGCGGCCACTACCTTGCCGTCCTTCACCGCCTCGATCTTCATCCCGGCGTAGCCGAGTTCGGACGGGTCGGGCGCGCCGAGCCTGCCGACGCCCTTGCCGCGGGTGAAGTCCTGCCAGGCGGTGCCGGTGACCTTCCCCGGCTCGGGCCCGGCGGCCACGGCCCTGCGCGCGTCACCGGGCATCAGGTCGGGGGCGACGCCCACCATCGGCAGGGTGACCGGCGTACCGGCGTGGACCGCCGCCGACGTGACGAAGCCGCCGCCGTCCGGCCTGAGCGGCGACTCACGGCCCGGGTGCGCCTTCGGGAACGCCGACGACTGGGCGAAGGTGTCGTGCACCCCCACCCACACGGCGTTGGCGACGCCCTTGTCCGGGTCCTGGTCGTACACCAGCCGGAAGATGATCCCGGCCGCCAGCATCGAGATCGCCATCGGCATGAAGACGACCAGCTTGAACGCCGTTCCCCAGCGCACCCGTTCGGTCAGCACCGCGAAGACCAGCCCGAGGGCGGTGGAGACGGTCGGCGCGAACACCACCCAGATGATGTTGTTCTTCAGGGCGGTGCGGATGCCGTCGTCGGTGAACAGGGCCCGGTAGTTGTCGAATCCGGCGAAACGGGCCGATCCGCCGCCCGAGGAGTCGTAGAAGCTGCGGACGAGCGAGTACCCGATCGGGTAGACCACGAGCGCGCCGAGCAGCACCAGGGCGGGCAGCAGGAAGAGGACTGCCACGGTCCTGCGGGTGCCGGTCACGCTCTTGCGGCTGCGGGGAGCGGCGGCGGCCGGTGGGCCGCCCGCCGCCGTGGCCGACGCCATCGCCGCCTCAGCCGCCCATCCCGTACGCGGCTGCCGCGCCCTTCTCCAACTGCGCCTGGGCGCCCGCGACATCCGACGGGTTCTTCAGGAAGTCCTGGAGGGCCTTCCACTCGCCCTTGCCGGGCGTGCCGCCGAACGCCTGCGGGGCCTGGTCGGACATGTCGAAGCGGAAGTCGTCGCCGGAGGCGATCAGCGCCTTCGCGATGGTGCGCTGCACGTCGTTCGGATACGCCGAGTTCGGCACGTTCTTGTTCGGGGAGAGGTAGCCGCCGAGCTTCGCCTGGATCGTCGCCGCGTCCGCCGAGGCCAGGAAGGTGACCAGGGCCTGCGCCGCCGCGGAGTCCTTCAGGACGACGGCCGCGTCGCCGCCGGAGACCACCGGCGTGCCGTCCCCCACCGCCGGGAACGGGAACACCTTCGCGTCCGTGCCCACCTTCGCCTTGGTCTCACCGATGTTGACCTGCGCGAAGTCGCCCTCGTAGACCATCGCCGCCTTCGGCTGGTCGCCGCCGGTGAAGGTCTGGGTGACGGAGGCCGGGAACTCGGTCTGCAACGCGCCGTTCGCGCCGCCCGCGATGTAGTCCTTCTTGCCCCAGATCTGGGCGAGCGTGGTCAGCGCCTCCTTGACGGAGGGATCCGTCCACTTGATCTTGTGCTGGGCCAGCTCGTCGTACTTCTGGGGGCCCGCCTGGGAGAGGTAGACGTTCTCGAACCAGTCGGTGAGCGTCCAGCCGTCGGCGCCGCCGACCGAGAACGGCGTGACCCCGGAGTCGTACACCGCCCGTGCCGCCGTCAGCAGGTCCTGCCAGGTCTTCGGCTCCTGGGCGCCCGCGTTCTCGAACGCCTTGGCGTTGTACCAGATCAGCGACTTGTTGGCGGCCTTGTAGTAGGCGCCGTACTGCTTGCCGCCGACCTTGCCGATGTCCTGCCAGCCCTGCGCGTAGTTCTTGGCCAGCTGCGCCTGCGCCTCGGCGCCCAGCGGCTTGGCCCACCCCTTGTCCACCGCCTGCTTGATCGCGCCGGGCTGCGGCAGCAGGGCGACGTCCGGCGGCTTTCCGCCCGCGATCTTCGAGCCGAGGAAGTTGATGATCGGGTCCTGCGCCGGTACGAAGGTGACCTTGGCGCCCGTGCGCTTCTCGAACTCCGCGAGGACCTGCTTGAAGTTCTTCTGCTCGCCACCGGTCCACACGGCGGCGACCTCCAGGCTCGCGCCGTTCAGCTTCGGCAGGGTGACGGTGCTCCCCGTCCCGGCGGAGCCGCTGCTCTCGCCGCCGCCGCTCTTCTCGTCGTCGCTGCCCCCGCAGGCGGTGAGCGCGAGCGCCCCCGCGAGGAGGCCGGCGAGTGTGGTGACGGCCCTGTGTGTCCGGACGGTGCTGCTCCTGCTGCGCATCACTACCCCGTTCTTCGTGCTGCCGTTGAACGTCCGAGCGCTGTCCCGTGCCGTACGGTCTACGCCCGGCCGCTCACAGGCGGCAAGAGCGCCTGCGGCGTGGGCGGGCTGATCGTGACCGGCTCGTGATCGGGCACCTACACACAGTTCGCGGTGTCATGCGTCGAAGGGACGGCACCGGGGATCGGCCACGGGGCCTGTCCCTCGGGGCGACGGCGCCTGGGGCAGCGGGGGTTGAGGGCGGTGGTGGCGACGGGCGGTGGCGCTCGGGGTCACAGCAGTGACGGGACCTCCGCGGCCGACACCTCCCGGGCCGCCCGCTCCACCGCACTCGCCAGCAACGCCAAGTCCGTGGGTCCGTTGCCCAGTTCACGCACCGGCCGACGGGCCGGCGGGTCGCCCATGCGGTGCCACTCCAGCGGGACGACCGTGGGCCGCTGGGTCGCCGTCCGCGGGATGCGCCCCGTCACCCGGCCCGCCTGGAACGCGGTGACGCGGCCGTCCGCCGTGGCCAACCGCCCGCGCCCCGGCGCCGGTTCGTCCGGCCCCGCGGACGGGGCGTCCAGGGTGACCCGGAGGGCCGCCCGCCGCGCCGGCTCCGTCTCCGCCGTACGACCGCCGGGGGCCGCCGCCGCCACCAGATGGACGCCGAGCCGGTCGCCCTCCCGCGCCACCGCCTCCAGCGCCCGCAGCACCGAGCCCGCGGCGGGGCGGCCCGGCGCACCGAGCGCCGGGGAGACCAGCGCGTCCAGGTCGTCCACGACCACCACAAGACGGGGCAGCGGCGGCGCCTGCGGTGTCCGCTTCTGCCGGGCCCCGGCGGGGCGCAGCCGCAGCGTCGTACTGGGCGGGGATTCGAGGTCACCGCCGTCGGGCGCGGCGGGCCGCCCGGGCGGTGTGCGCTGGGCGACGATCCGGCCCGCCGCCCCGCCGTGGGCGTGCCACTCGGCGAAACCGGTCCGCCCCAGCAACTCGGCCCGCCGCTTCAGCTCGGCGCTCAGCGACTGCGCGAACTCCCGCATGCGCACCGGGTCGTTGGTGGTCAGGTGGGTGGTGACGTGGGGTATGTCGGTGCACACGCGCAGCCCTTCGCCGCCCGCTCCCGCGCCGTCCCGCCCGTCTATCAGGACGACGCCCAGCCGGTCCGGGCGTTCGGCGGCGGCCAGCGAGGCGACGAGGGCGCGCAGCAACTCCGTACGGCCGCTGCCGGGCGGGCCCTCGACCAGCAGGTGCGGGCCCTCGGCGACCAGGTCCGTACCGAGCGGACCGTGCGGACCGGCGCCGAGCACCGCCCAGGCCCGGCCGCCCCGCGACTCCGTGTCGTCCGCCGCATCCGCCCAGCGCGCCATCAGCGACGCCGGGGTGGCCCGGGCGAGCCCCAACTCGTCCAGCAGCCGCGCCGACTGGGGCAGCGGTGCCGCGACGCGGGCGCGGTGCGCGTCGACGGCGCCGTCCGTCCGCAGCGGCGCCAGCGCCCGCGCGAACCGCTCCGCCCAGGCGGGCGAGACGGCGTCGACCGCGGCGAACGCGCCCGGACCGACCGGGACGGGTGAGTCGTGGCGGCGCGGGCCGGCCGGGGTGGGGGCGGCAGGGTTCAGGGGGCCGGCCGCGGCAGCGGGAGAGGTGGGGGTGTTCGGCTGGGCGACCCGCATCAGGTGCAGCGCCGTCGCGACGTCACCGCCGAGCAGCGCTATGGCCCCGCACGCGCGGAACGCCGGCGCCACCTCGCACGCCGCCTCGTAGGCGGCCCGGTACGCCGCCTCGTACGCCCCGACCGCCTGCCCGGCGGCGTGCGCCGGGGCGGGCGGTGTCTCGGCCAGGCACACCACGTGCACCCCGGCCCGCGGCCCCGCCAGCGCCAGCCGCGTCACCGCCTCGCGCAGGCCCGTACCGCCCGGATCGCCGTCCACGACGACGACCGTGTACGGACCCGGGAAGCCACCCGCCGCCTCCCCGCCGTGCACGGCGGGGGAGGAAGGGTGGGACGCCCCGGCGGGGTGGTGCGCCGCCCGCCCCGCCGGGGCGTCCCCCGCACGGCTCTCCAGGCGGCGCAGCAGCTCCTCCGTGCGGGCCGCGGCCTGCTCGCGGTCGTAGGCCAGCAGCAGGCGGCAGTCCTGGCCGTGGCCGGGGCGTACGTGCGGGAGCCAGCCGAGCCAGGACCATTCGGCGGTGCGCTCCTCCAGCGGGCGCGAGTGGTCCGCGCTGATCAGGACGATTTCCAGGCCGTCGGGGGAGTGCAGCGCGGCGAGCTGGGCCAGCACCGCGCGGGCCAGCCCGGACAGCCGCGGGCGCGGTCCGGCCAGGCCCAGCGCCCCGGCCTCGCGCAGGTCGGCGGTGACCGGGACGGCGGGCAGCGGCCCCGAGCCGTCCGGTGCCGTCCGGTCGGCCGTGCCCAGCCGGACCGTGAGTGTCTGCGGATGGCCCGGCCCGCGTTCCCACAGCCGCGGGCCCGGTCCGAGCGCGGTCAGCAGCAGCGCCGCCGGGTCCGGCCAGGTCTCCGGCCGCTGCGGGCCGCCGGGCGGGGGACCGCCGGCGGGGCCGGGGTCCTGAGTGTCGTACGGCCCCGGGCCGCCGTCCGCCGGATCGGGGCGCCCCCCGGCCAGCCGCCGCGCCCAGGCGCCGAGACCGCCGCGTCTGCGCACGCCCTGCGGCAGGTCGGTGCCGCGCACGGGGGTGCCCCTGCGGCCGTCGGCCTGCGGGGCGCCGGCGCCCGGACCACCGGGTCCGTACGCCCCCTCCGGGCCGGTCGCGGGGTGGCCCGCGGGCGGGCGCCTGCCCGGCACGCCCTCGGTGTGCCCGCCGCGCGTCGGGTCCGGGGCGAGGCCGTCGGGACCGGTGCCGTGAGCCGCCGCGTGCGGGTCCGCCGGCGGGCCGGACCCCGGGCCGCCGAAGGCCGCGCCGGGGCCGCCGATCCCGAAGCGGCCGGCGTGGGTGTCCATGCCGGTCGCCGTGCGCGGCCCGCCCCGGTTCTCGATCCGCGGCGCGCCGGCCTGCCCGGGTACGACCGGCCCTTCCACCGGGTGGTGCTCCTGGGCCCGGGGAGCCGTGTCCGAGGCACCCCAGCCGGCCGTGGCGTAGGCGTGCCGGGTGGCCCCGGAGGGCGCGCCCGCCCCGCCGTACGCCGCACCGGCCCCGTGTCCCCCGCTCGGGCCGTCCGCGCCGCCCCCGTAGGCCGCCCCGCTTCCCGGGAGCCGGGTACGCTCACCGCCCCCCGCGTCCTCGCCACCCCCGCCGCCCGCGGTGCTTCCCGGCCGCGGGGTCAGCCGCACGCAGCCCTCGCCGTCGGGTGCCGTCCCGATCCGGGCGCCCGGCCCCCCGGACGGTGTAAGCCGCAGGGCGGATTCGCCGATCCGCAGCAGCGCGCCCGGCGCGAAGCCGACCGGGCGGTCGTCCACGCGCGTGCCGTCCAGCACCGTGCCGTTCGTGGAGCCGAGGTCGGCGACGGAGACCTGGCCGTCCGCGGCGACCGTGACGGCGCAGTGCAGGCGGGAGACGTCGGGGTCGTCGAGCGGGACGTCGGCGTCGGCGGAGCGGCCCACGGTGACCCGGCCGCCGTGCAGCAGATGGACCCCGCCCGCGTCCGGCCCCGCGACCACGTGCAACTGCGTCGGGGCGTCGTCCAGCTCCGGATGGGGCTCCGGCTCGGCAGGACCGCCCAGGGCCAGCACGGCGCCGTCGACCAGCGGCGGCTCGCCGAGGGTGCTGCGCCGGGCGTCCAGCCGCTCGGCGCCGGCGTACAGCACGACCGGGGCGTTCGCCGGGTCCCGGCCCGTGCCCCCGTCGCCCGCGACCGTCGAGGCCAGCGCCGAGGCCACCGCCGCGAGGGCGGTGCCCGCGGGCGCCGTGACCAGCACGTCGCGGCTCGCGGCGGGTCCCCTGCGCGGAGACGGGCCGGGCGGCTCTACGACGGTCAGCCGGATCTGCATCGCCGTCAGCGGTCCCTTCTGCGCGGGCGCGGACTTCCCCCCACCCCACACGAGCACATCGGCCAGTACTGCAGGCATCCTCGCACCTGCCACCGACACCTCGCCCGCGGTCCGGTGCCAAGTGATCTTGATTGGTCGGCTCTGCCCCTAAAAGTGCCTGACCACTCCTGCGCTGATGATCACTTGGGACCGGGTGAGATAGGCCATGCCGTGCTTCGGCGACCTTTCGGCAACCTGGAGAGCAAGGGGAGCGTCTTTCCTTCGAACACGGACGAGAACGCTTATGTGGCGCCTCGGTGGGCGGCACTACAGTGGACCGGAACACCCGCAAGCAACAGGGAGCGCATGACGTGCGGCCGGTAGGCAGCAAGTACTTGCTCGAGGAGCCGCTCGGACGCGGTGCCACGGGCACCGTCTGGCGAGCCCGCCAGAGGGAGACGGCGGGCGCCGAGGCGGCCGTGCCCGGCCAGCCCGGCGAGACGGTCGCGATCAAGGTCCTCAAGGAGGAGCTGGCGAGCGACGCCGACGTCGTCATGCGGTTCCTGCGGGAGCGCTCCGTCCTGCTCCGGCTCACCCACCCGAACATCGTCCGGGTCCGCGACCTCGTCGTCGAGGGTGATCTGCTCGCCCTGGTCATGGACCTCGTCGAGGGCCCCGACCTGCACCGCTACCTGCGCGAGAACGGCCCGTTCACGCCGGTCGCCGCCGCGCTGCTGACCGCCCAGATCGCCGACGCGCTCGCGGCCAGCCACGCCGACGGGGTCGTCCACCGCGACCTGAAGCCCGCCAACGTCCTGCTCGAGCAGTCCGACGGCCGGATGCACCCGCTGCTGACCGACTTCGGCATCGCGCGCCTCGCCGACTCCCCGGGCCTCACCCGTACGCAGGAGTTCGTCGGCACGCCCGCGTATGTCGCGCCGGAGTCCGCCGAGGGCCGCCCGCAGACCTCCGCCGTCGACATCTACGGCGCCGGCATCCTGCTGTACGAGCTGGTCACCGGCCACCCGCCGTTCGCCGGCAGCTCCGCCCTCGAAGTCCTGCACCAGCACCTCAGCGCCGAGCCGCGCCGCCCGTCCACCGTGCCCGACCCGCTGTGGACCGTGATCGAGCGCTGCCTGCGCAAGAACCCCGACGAACGCCCCAGCGCCGAAAACCTCGCGCGCGGCCTGCGGGTCGTCGCCGACGGCGTCGGCGTGCACGCGGGCTCCGCCCAGATCGCCGCCGCCGAGGGCGTCGGCGCGCTGCTGGCCCCCGACCCGGCGCCCACCTCCGTACTGGGCGCGCCCGGGGCGGCCGACCCGACCCAGGTGCTGCCGACGGGCTCGTCCCCCGGCGGGTTCGACCCGAACGGCGCGACCAGCGTCCTGCCGCACTCCGGCGGCCCGGCCGGGGCAGCCGACCCCACCGCGGTCCTGCCGAGCACCGGCGCGGCCGACCCGACCGCCGTCATGCCGCCGATGCCCCCGGGACAACCCGGCCAGCCCGGCCAGCCCGACCAGCCGCACCCCTGGCAGAACCAGCTGCGCGCGGCCCGCGACCGCAACGAGCAGACGCAGGTCCAGTACCTCGACCCGGACCAGGACCCGCTGCGCCGCCGCCCGCAGCGGCAGGTGTCCCACCCGCAGCAGCAACAGCGCCCGCCCGGCGGCTACCAGCAGCAGCCGTACCAGCAGCCGCAGCAGTACCAGCCGCAGCCGTACGCCGCACCCCGCCCCCAGCAGCGGTACGCACCGCCCGCCCCGGCCGAGCCGCAGCGCCCGGCGCCGGAGCCCCGGCAGCCGCGCCAGCGCAGCGCCAACCCGATGCGGATCCCCGGGCTCGGCTGTCTGAAGGGCTGCCTGTTCACGATCGTCATCCTGTTCGTGGCGGGCTGGCTGGTGTGGGAGCTGAGCCCCTTGCAGGACTGGATCGGGACCGGCAAGAGCTACTGGGGACAGCTCAGCGACTGGTTCAGCACCGTCACCGGATGGTTCAAGGACCTGGGCGGCAGCAGCTCCAGCGGCAACTGACCGGACCGGGCGGGGCCGCCGCGCCCCACGGGGCGCGGGGAAACCGCCCGGCCGTCCACGGCGCTGCCGCGGACGAACGACGGCACGGCTCGACCCGGTCGGCGGAGCGCTCGGCTCCCGGTCTGGGGATTTGTCGACACCTCGCGGGTGATTTGGGTCTCCGCGGTGAACGTGGGCTCCTCGGACGCGTAGTTTTGTCGGCAACACGCGTCTGTAGGAGCAGTCTTGACACGGAAGATCGGCAGCCGGTACACCGCGAACCAGATCCTGGGACGGGGCAGCGCCGGCACGGTGTGGCTGGGCGAGGGACCGGACGGACCCGTCGCCGTCAAGCTGCTGCGCGAGGATCTCGCCTCCGACCAGGAACTCGTCGGACGCTTCGTGCAGGAGCGCACGGCGCTGCTCGGCCTGGACCACCCGAACGTGGTGTCGGTGCGCGACCTCGTCGTCGACGGCACCGACCTGGCCCTCGTCATGGACCTGGTCCGCGGCACCGACCTGCGCACCCGCCTGGAGCGGGAGCGGCGGCTCGCCCCCGAGGCGGCGGTGGCCATCGTCGCGGACGTCGCGGAGGGGCTGGCCGCGGCACACGCGGCCGGAGTCGTGCACCGCGACGTCAAACCGGAGAACGTGCTGCTGGACATGCAGGGGCCGCTCGGCCCCGGCGGCTCGCACCGCGCGCTGCTCACCGACTTCGGGGTCGCGAAGCTGATCGACTCCCCGAAGCGGACCCGCGCCACGAAGATCATCGGGACCCCGGACTATCTGGCGCCGGAGATCGTGGAAGGGCTGCCGCCGCGCGCGGCCGTCGACATCTACGCCCTCGCGACGGTGCTGTACGAGCTGCTGGCCGGGTTCACGCCGTTCGGCGGCGGCCACCCGGGGGCGGTGCTGCGCCGGCACGTGACCGAGACGGTCGCGCCGCTGCCGGGGATCCCGGACGAACTGTGGCAGCTGCTCGTGCAGTGCCTGGCAAAGGCGCCCGCCTCGCGGCTGCGCGCGTCCGAGCTGGCGGCACGGCTGCGGGAGCAGCTGCCGCTGCTGGCGGGGATGCCGCCGCTGGAGGTGGACGAGCCGGACGCGGTGGCGCCGCCCGAGGCCGCGGAGCCCGCGCAGGAACGCCCGGCGGCCGGCGAGCGGACCCGGCGGCGCGGCTCGGTGTCGCTCGTCCCCGGTGCCCAGCCGGACTCCAACCGGGACACCCACACCTCGATGCGGGTGCCGGGGCCCGACGAGCTGGCGGGCGGCGCCCGGGGCACCGCGCGGGTGCCCCGGGCCGCGGGTGCCGCGCGCCCCGGCTCGGCCCGGCACCGGGCGGCGGCCCGGCGCAGACGGGTGACGCTGGGGGTGGCGGGCGTGGTGCTCGCGGCGGCCGTCGGCGTCGGCGCCTGGCTCGCGACCTCGGGCGACGGCACGGACGCGACCCCCGGGAGCACTCAGACGTCCACGGCACCGTGACATTCCCCATCCCGCGGCGTCCGCCCGGCCCGCCGTCCGCCGACCGGGCGGCCGGCGGACGCGCGGCCGAGGTCGGTTGCCACAGCGGTTAGGCTGGGGGCGTGGCAGTCGTCGATGTATCCGAAGAGCTGAAGTCCCTCTCCTCGACCATGGAGTCGATCGAGGCCGTACTGGACCTCGACCGGATGAGGGCAGACATCGCCGCGCTCGAAGAGCAGGCGGCTGCGCCGTCCCTGTGGGACAACCCGGACGAGGCGCAGAAGATCACCAGCAAGCTCTCCCACCTCCAGGCCGAGGTCAGGAAGGCGGAGGGGCTGCGCGGCCGGATCGACGACCTCGGTGTGCTCTTCGAGCTGGCCGAGGCCGAGGACGACCCCGACACCCGGGCCGAGGCCGAGACCGAGCTGGCCGACGTCCGCAAGGCGCTGGACGAGATGGAGGTCCGCACGCTGCTCAGCGGGGAGTACGACGCGCGTGAGGCGCTCGTCAACATCCGCGCCGAGGCCGGCGGCGTCGACGCCGCCGACTTCGCCGAGAGGCTCCAGCGCATGTATCTGCGCTGGGCCGAGCAGCGCGGTTACAAGACCGAGGTCTACGAGACGTCGTACGCCGAAGAGGCCGGCATCAAGTCGACCACCTTCGCCGTGCAGGTGCCGTACGCCTACGGCACCCTCTCCGTGGAGCAGGGCACGCACCGGCTGGTGCGCATCTCGCCCTTCGACAACCAGGGGCGCCGCCAGACCTCCTTCGCCGGCGTCGAGGTGCTGCCCGTCGTCGAGCAGTCCGACCACGTCGAGATCGACGAGTCCGAGCTGCGCATCGACGTCTACCGGTCCTCCGGCCCGGGCGGCCAGGGCGTCAACACCACCGACTCCGCGGTCCGCATCACCCACCTGCCGACCGGCATCGTCGTCTCCTGTCAGAACGAGCGGTCGCAGATCCAGAACAAGGCCACCGCCATGAACGTCCTCCAGGCCAAGCTGCTGGAGCGGCGCCGCCAGGAGGAACAGGCCAGGATGGACGCTCTCAAGGGCGACGGCGGCAACTCCTGGGGCAACCAGATGCGTTCGTACGTGCTGCACCCCTACCAGATGGTCAAGGACCTGCGCACCGACTTCGAGGTCGGCAACCCGGAGGCCGTGTTCAACGGCGAGATCGACGGCTTCCTGGAGGCCGGGATCCGCTGGCGCAAGCAGCAGGAGAAGTAGCAGCAGCAGAGACGTCGGTCTCGGTCCGCCAACTGCCGCCCATGAGGCGGCAGTTGTCTTTTGGCTGGATTTTCGATAACGATCGCGGGCTGCAACTCCCCGTAAATGCCGTGCGGGCGGACATTGTCCACGCAGTGGCCTTGACGGTTCCTTGGAAAATAGGAAGGGTGAAGCGTACTCATGCGTATCTCTGGGGCGCATGTGAACCGGGGGGCGTGCAGGACTCGAAGGACAGTTGAAGGACGCTGACTTCACCGGCTACCTCCGTCGATCACGGCTGGCCCCATGCGCCGCACACTGACGATCAGCTACTGGGGGTAGCAACTACATGACCAAGAAGACGCGGGTCCGGGTCGCACGGGTCGCCGCCGGTGCGGTGATCGCGGCCGGCGCCTCGCTGACCGCCGCGGGCGCGGCCTCGGCCCTGGACATCGGTATCCAGGCCGGTCCGATCAAGGCCAAGGTGAGCACCGGCGATGGACTCATCGGCGGTTCCAGCTCCGGTGCGTCCGAGGGGACGAGCATCGGTGCGTCCGAGGGGACGAGCACGGGTGCCTCTGAGGGGACGAGCACGGGTGCGTCCGAGGGGACGAGCACGGGTGCGTCCGAGGGGACGAGCACGGGTGCCTCTGAGGGGACGAGCACGGGTGCGTCCGAGGGGACGAGCACGGGTGCCTCTGAGGGGACCAGCACCGGCGCGTCCGAAGGAACCAGCACCGGCGCCTCCGACGGTGGCACCGGCAACAACGGTGGCAACGGCAACGGCGGTAACAGCGGCGGTAACGGGAACAACGGCGGCAACGGTAACGGCGGCAACAGCGGCGGTAACGGGAACAGCGGCGGCAACGGTAACGGCGGCGGCAACACCGGCGGTAACGGTAACGGCGGCAACAGCGGCGGTAACGGGAACAGCGGCGGCAACGGGAACGGCGGCGGCAACGGCGGCGGCTCCAGCACCACCGGCGGAACCACCCCCGACGGCGGCGGCAACGACAACGTGCCCCAGGACGAGGGCTCCTCGGCCCTCACCGACACGGGCCCGGACACCACGGCCCAGGGCGGCGGCGACCAGCTGGCCGAGACCGGTGCCGGGCAGACCGCGTTCCTGCTCGTGGGCGCCGCGACGATGATCGCCGGCGGCATCGCTTTCCGTGTCCTGCCGCGACTGGCGGGCGGCCGGGGCGGCACCGCCGCCTGACGGTGACGGAACGTAGTCGCCGACGTACGATTCGTACGTACAGGGCATGACGAAGGGCCCGGAGCCTGGCGCTCCGGGCCCTTCGGCCGTCCTCAGCCGCGCTACGGCCCGCTCATGCGGTCTGGTGCGCCACCAGCGCCACCGCGGCGATCAGCACCACCAGGAGCGCGATCAGCGCCATCGGGTTCAGCCCCGCGAAGAAGCCGTCCTGGAAGAAGCCCTGCTGCTGCAGCCGCTCGCGATTGGCCCGGCACACCGGGCACCGGCCCTCGCTCACAGGCGCAGCGCAGTTCGCGCACACCAACCGGTCGTACGTCATGCGCTCGCCCTCCTTGCACCGGCCGTCATAGGGACAACGCCCACGGGAACGGGAACGTTCCCCCACCACTGTGCCAGGTTCCCGCGGAGCCTGCGCGGGCCACCGCCGTGGCCCGGTCCACACGGCGCCCCCCCAAATCCGGGCACAAAAATGTACAAGCTCCGCACAACCTCGACCGGCGACTGCGCTCGCCCTCCGGGTTCGCGTATGGTCACGCACATCTACCCCCGGCTACCCGTGGTGCATCCGTGATCCGATTCGACAATGTCTCCAAGGTCTACCCCAAGCAGACCCGCCCCGCGCTCAGGGATGTCTCCCTGGAAGTGGAGAAGGGCGAGTTCGTGTTCCTCGTGGGGTCCTCCGGCTCCGGAAAGTCCACCTTCCTGCGGCTGATCCTCCGCGAGGAGCGGTGCAGCCACGGTCAGGTGCACGTCCTGGGCAAGGACCTCGCGCGCGTCTCCAACTGGAAGGTGCCGCAGATCCGGCGCCAGCTCGGCACGGTCTTCCAGGACTTCCGGCTCCTGCCGAACAAGACCGTCGCGGAGAACGTGGCTTTCGCGCAGGAGGTCATCGGCAAGTCGCGCGGCGAGATCCGCAAGTCCGTGCCGCAGGTGCTCGACCTCGTCGGGCTCGGCGGCAAGGAGGACCGGATGCCCGGCGAGCTGTCCGGCGGTGAGCAGCAGCGCGTGGCCATCGCGCGGGCCTTCGTCAACCGGCCCAAGCTGCTCATCTGCGACGAGCCCACCGGCAACCTCGACCCGCAGACCTCCGTCGGCATCATGAAACTGCTCGACCGGATCAACAGGACCGGCACGACCGTGGTGATGGCGACGCACGACCAGAACATCGTCGACCAGATGCGCAAGCGCGTCATCGAGTTGGAGAAGGGGCGTCTCGTCCGCGACCAGGCCCGCGGCGTCTACGGCTACCAGCACTGACACCGCACGAGATCCACGGAAAGGCTTGATCCGACGCCATGCGCGCCCAGTTCGTCCTGTCGGAGATCAGTGTCGGTCTCCGCCGCAATCTGACGATGACCTTCGCCGTCATCGTCTCCGTCGCCCTCTCCCTGGCCCTCTTCGGCGGTTCGCTGCTGATGAGCGACCAGGTGACCACCATGAAGGGCTTCTGGTACGACAAGATCAACGTCTCGATCTTCCTCTGCAACAAGAGCGAGGCCGAGACGGACCCCACCTGCGCCAAGGGCGCGGTGACCGACGACCAGAAGAAGCAGATCCTCGCCGACCTGAAGAAGATGTCGGTCGTCGAGACGGTCAACTACGAGTCGCAGGACGCGGCGTACAAGCACTACAAGCAGCAGTTCGGCGACTCCCCGCTGGCCAGTTCGCTCACGCCGGACCAGATGCAGGAGTCGTACCGGATCAAACTGAAGGACCCGGAGAAGTACCAGGTCATCGACTCCGCCTTCTCCGGACGGGACGGTGTGCAGTCGGTCCAGGACCAGAAGGGCATCCTGGACAACCTCTTCGGGCTGCTCAACCTGCTGAACCGGGCGGCGCTCGGTGTCATGGCGCTGATGCTGATCATCGCGCTGATGCTGATCGTCAACACTGTGCGGGTGTCCGCGTTCAGCCGGCGGCGCGAGACCGGGATCATGCGGCTGGTCGGCGCGTCCGGTTTCTACATCCAGGCGCCGTTCATCATGGAGGCCGCGGTCGCCGGACTCATCGGCGGTGGCCTCGCCTGCGTCTTCCTGGTCGTCGGGCGCTACTTCACCGTCGACCACGGCATGGACCTGTCCGCGAAGCTGAGCCTGATCAACTTCGTCGGCTGGGACGCCGTGCTGACCAAGCTCCCGCTGATCCTCGCCGCGAGCATTCTGATGCCCGCGCTGGCAGCGTTCTTCGCGTTGCGCAAGTACCTGAAGGTGTGACGCACGCCAAGAGGGCCGTACGGTCAACCGGCCGTACGGCCCTTCGCGTTGTCCTAGACTCACCGGCATGTCAGGCCGTGACCCGTTCTGTCAGCCCCGCCGCTTCCGCCGCGGGGCGGCCCTGACATTGGTCTTCGCCGGCGTGCTCGTCACCGGCGCCGCGACCGGATCCTTCCCCGACCCGGACCACTCCGGCCGCAGGACCCTCCGCGACGCGGCCCGCACGGCCACCCGGTACGACGATGTCCAGGAGGCCGCCGCCGCGGCCATGGCCGACGGCAAGTCCCCCATGGAGGCCGCCGAACGAGCCGTGAGCCGCAGCGGGAACCGCTGGGACGCCGTCTACTCCGAGGGCGAGTACCAGGAGTTCGAGGAGGCCCTCGACGGCGAGTACACCGGCGTCGGCCTGTGGGCGCGGCGCGCGAGCGACGGCCGTATCGAGGTGACCAAGGTGCGGGCCGGATCGCCCGCGGCCGCCGCCGGGATCCGCAAGGGCGATCTGCTGCGCAGCGTCGACGGCACCGCGGTCGACGGGCGCCCGGTCACCGAGGTGGTCGCCCTGCTGCGTGGCGACGCCCAGGACGCCGCCGCCGGCACCACCGTCCGGCTCGGCCTGGAGCGCGGCACGCGCGCGTGGAGCGAGACGCTGCGCCGGGCCCGGCTGTCCACCGACTCCGTGACCGTCCGCAGGCTCACCCGGGGCGTCACCGTGATCAAGGTCGACGCCTTCACCAAGGGAGTCGGCGACACCGTCCGCACCGCCGTACGGCAGGCCCCGGCCGGCGCCGGGATCATCCTCGACCTGCGCGGCAACTCCGGCGGCCTGGTCACCGAGGCCGTCACCGCCGCCTCCGCCTTCCTGGACGGCGGCCTGGTGGCCACCTACGACGTCGACGGCGAGCAGCGCGCCCTGCACGCCGCGTCCGGCGGCGACACCACCAGGCCCCTGGTCGCGCTCGTCGACGGCGGGACGATGAGCGCGGCCGAAATGCTCACCGGTGCCCTCCAGGACCGGGGCCGCGCGGTCGTCGTCGGCTCCCGCACCTTCGGTAAGGGCTCGATCCAGATGCCGACCGAGCTGCCCGACGGCTCCGTCGCGGAACTGACCGTCGGCCACTACCGCACCCCCTCGGGGCACACCGTCGACGGCCGCGGCATCACCCCCGACCTACAGGCCGGCCAGCAGGCGCTGGAGCGGGCGGAGACCGTCCTGAGCGGACTGGGCGACCCGCCGTAGGGACCCCCGTTTTATCGGCTTCCGCCAGACCCCCTCCCTAGTGCGAAAATGGTCGGCACTATGGCTAAGGAAAAAGGGCGCAAGCTGATTGCGCAGAACAAGAAGGCGCGGCACGACTACCAGATCCTGGACACCTACGAGGCCGGCCTGGTCCTCACCGGTACCGAGGTGAAGTCGCTGCGCCAGGGACGGGCCTCATTGGTCGACGGCTTCGTGCAACTCGACGCGCACGAGGCGTGGCTGTACAACGTGCACGTGCCCGAGTACAGCCAGGGCACCTGGACCAACCACACCGCCCGGCGCAAGCGGAAGCTGCTGCTGCACCGCGTGGAGATCGAGAAGCTGGAGTCCAAGGTCCAGGAGACGGGTCACACGATCGTGCCGCTCGCGCTGTACTTCAAGGACGGCCGGGCCAAGATCGAGATCGCGCTGGCGCGGGGCAAGAAGGAGTACGACAAGCGGCAGACCCTGCGCGAGAAGCAGGACCGCCGCGAGGCGGACCGTGCGATCGCGGCGGTCCGGCGCAAACAGCGCGCCTGACCGGTCCGCGGGCCGTGCTGCGCCGCCCGGACACCTGCCGGAGGCCATGGGCCCCGCCGGCGGCGGGAATGCGCTGGCATGCGGGCGCGTTGGTCACGTAAGATGTCACCGCACCCCGAGGCGGGTGCACGGATTGAAAAATCAACATGGGGATGATCGGTTTCGACAGCGGTTGTCGAAGCAGGGGAAGCGTGTCGAGGAAGCGGCCATGATCTCGTAAACCACAGGCCGAAAAAATAATCGCCAATACCAAGCGCGATTCCTCCCAGCAGGCCTTCGCCCTCGCTGCCTGATCAGGCAGCAAGAGCGAGCCTCCTACTAAGGGAGTGTCAGCCCGGGGCTGTTCCCGACCCGGATCCTGGCATCAGCTAGGGGACTAAACCTTGATCCCGGTCACGGGGTGAAGAGGGAAACCAAACAGTGACTGAGCCCGTCGGAGACTTGTCCGCGTGATCTCCGGGGCTGAGAAAAGCGCAGCGGACTGCACACGGAGAAGCCCTGGTTCCGCACCGTTGGACGCGGGTTCGATTCCCGCCATCTCCACTCGTCCCATACGACCAGGACCCCGTCGCCGCGGCGACGGGGTCTTTGTCATGGGCGGCCGGGCACCGGTCCACCGTCATGGTCGGCCGGGGGACCGGCCCACCGGTCAGCGCAAGTGACGGCTGACGTTCCCGACCATGTGAATGGTGATCCGACGCTGGGCGAACCGCCATGTGCCGTCCCGCCGTGCGAAGTGGTCCCGGTAACGGCCCGCAGCGATCGGCTGGAGCGGCAGTCCGTCCACCGCCTGGAAAATCGTCAGGTAGGACCGGGCGGTCGCCGTGTCGGCCTGCTCGTCGACCTCGATGCGGATATTGGTGGTGACGTGGTGGGTGCGTGGAGTGCCGTCGTCATAGAGGATGACGTGGTCCCGGAGCATGTTCTCGACGGCCGTACTGCCCTCGAACCGGACGCCGTCACTGCCGATGAAAACGCCGTCGGTGAAGAGCCGGCCCACGCCGGCCAGGTCGCCGGTGTCGACCAGTTCTGCGTACTCGGCGATCAGATTCTCGATATCCCGAGCGGCGGCAACTGCTGTCATGGGAAACCCTTTCGTGTTCTTCTCTGCTGCACGCTGGCACACGTCAAGTGACGCACCGGGGTCAGCTCGCCGGAAATCCGGAGGATCCGGCACGCTCGACTCACTTGGTGTGGCGTTCGTCGACGAGGTCCGCGCTGATCTCGTGCGCCGTCTCCTCGGTCCGGCCCGCACCGGGCGGCCCCGCCGGGATGAAGAGGCAGGAGACCAACCCGACCACGGCAGCCCCGGCCAGCAGCAGGAACGCCACCGTATAACCGTTCTCGCTCGGGAACTGCCCGGACGTCGTGCGGGAGGCGAGGACGGCGGCGACGACGGCGGCGCCCACCGCTCCTCCGATGGCGCGGATGTTCGCGTTCATCCCGCTCGCCGCGCCCGTGTGCTCCGCGGGGACGGCGTGCACGATCGCCGCGGACAGCGCGGACAGCGCGGACAGCGCGGACAGCCCGATGCCAAAACCCACGCCGCCGATCGCGGCGGCCAGGGAGATGAGCCAGGCGCTGTCGTGGCGGGCCGCGAGCAGGAGGAAGCAGACGACGATCGGCCCGGTGCCGAGGGCCAGGAGCGTCTTCGTCGGCACCGTCCGCGCCGGCGGGCCCGCGGCGAGGCCGCCGAGGAACTGGGTGACCGAGACGGGAAGGAAGATCAGGCCGGTCATCACGATGGATTCACCGAGGCCGTAGCCGGTACTGGTGGGCGTCTGGAGGAAAGAAGGGATGAACCCGAGGGCGGAGTACAGGGTGACCCCGAAGAGGAACGACGCGAGATTCGCCGTCCACACCGGCCGCAGGCGGAACACCCGCATGTCGATCAGCGGGAACCCGGACCGCGCCTCGACGGTCACCCACAGCACTCCGGCCGTCACCGCGGTGGCGAACAGGCCCAGCGTCCTGCCCGAGCCCCAGCCCCACTCCTGCCCGCGGCTCAGCGGCAGCAGAAGCAGTACCAGGGTCGCCGCGAGCAGGAGGCCCGCGAGCCAGTTCATCCGGCCCGTGGTGGCGGCCCCGGTGTCCGGGACGAGCGCGAGCACGGCGAGCACCATGATCCCGTTGGCCAGGGCGGGCACCCAGAACAGCCACGGCACACCGAGACCGTCGATGATCGGGCCGGCGACGAGCACACCGACCGCACCGCCGACCGCGCTGACGGCGGCGATCGTGCCGATCTTGGCACCGACCCGCTCGCCGGGCAGCAGGTCGCGGACGATGCCGAAGGCCAGCGGCAGGGTGGCGCCTCCCGCGCTTTGCAGCAGGCGTCCCAGTACCAGCACGGGCAGGCTCGTCGCGAGCGCCGCGACCACACTGCCCACGGTCAGCAGCAACAGGACCGTGACGAGGACGCGGCGTTTGCCGACCTGATCGCCGAGCCGGCCGAGCAGGGGCGTCAGCACCGCGCTGGACAGCAGAAACGCCGTGAGGACCCAGCTCGTGGTCGTCGACGACGGTTCGACGGACGGTACGGCCCGGATCGTGGAGCGATGGCCCTGCCGAACGTCCGCGTCGTACGCCGGCTGAACGTGGGCAGGCCGGCCGCGCTCAACCGTGGCCTGGCGAACGCCCGGCACGACCTGATCGTCATGATGGACGGCGACACCGTCTTCGAACCGGCGACGGTCCGCGAACTGGCGCAGCCCTTCGGCGCCCCGCGCGTCGGCGCGGTGGCGGCAACGCCAAGGTCGGCAACCGGGACTCGCTGATCGGCGTCTGGCAGCACATCGAGTACGTGATGGGCTTCAACCTCGACCGTCGCCTGTACGACGTGCTGCGCTGCATGCCGACGATCCCAGGCGCGGTGGGCGCGTTCCGCCGGTCGGCGCTGGAACGCATCGGCGGCATGAGCGACGACACCCTGGCCGAGGACACGGACGTGCCAGGACGGCGAGTACTGCAGCAGAACGACCACGAATCCGAAGGACCATGTGGCCTGCGCCAGCGGAATGTCGTTCAGGTCCCAGCCGTCGGGGCCCAAATGGTCCGAGGCCCACCACAGGCCCAAGGCCATCACCAGTGCATTGCCGGACCGGCTGGCGCGCTGGGACAGGCTGGTGACCCTGTCCAACAACCGTGCGGTGACGATCTACTGGACAGGTACCGGTGTCAACCAAGAACGACGTCTGCCGGACGGCACCTTCGGGGGTACCCAGGACGTAGCCGTCCAGGAGATCCAGGCCGTCAACCGGTAGATCCGAACCACCCCCACCACGCCCCCCAACCACCAAGGACCCGGCCGCCGTTCACGGCCGGGTCCCGGGCGGGGCGGGGCTCCCGGTGGGGCCGGGTCAGCAGCCGCCGCAGTTGTAGTAGAGGACGTCCCAGTGGTTGCCCTCGTCCGCGTAGATGTTGCCGGCGCCGGACTGGTACTGGGGGGCGCCGTCGCCGCGGAGGCCGATGTAGGTGAAGGCGCCCTTGATGTAGTTGGTGACGCAGGTGTTCTTGCCGTAGTCGAGCTTGTAGCCGTTCCAGTGGGAGTACGTGCCGCTGGCGTGGCCGGTCTCGGTGCCGCCCGTGATGTTCAGCGCGCAGCCGGAGGACCGCTTGAGGGTCTGGGCGCCCTGCGCGGTGGCCAGGTTGAGCTGGTCGAAGGACGTGCAGGTGGAGACGTTGCGGTTGGAGCAGTTGCCGGAGGACGACCAGGTGATGCCGACCGAGCTGAACATCGACGTGGCGGTCGCGTGGGAGATCTTGGTGACGGCGACGGTCTGGGCACCGTCCTGGGCGGCGAGGGCGTCCCCGGCGCCGGCGAGGACGGCGAGCCCGGGGGTGAGGGTGAGCGCGAGGGCCGTGAGGGCGGAGCGGATCTTCATGGGGACCTTCCTGCGGTAGGGCCGTTCTTCCTATGGGGCGGCTGTGCAGGTGGTGCACGGAGATGGTGCCCGAGGTCTACGCGTGTCCGCCAGGGGGAGGCGGGCGTCCGATCGCCTTCGCCCGGCCGGCGGACCGTCAGTCGGCCAGCGGCAGCGGGGTCCGGTGGGGCAGGGGGGCCAGGGCCTCGGGCGGGAGGATCTCTTCCGTTTCCTCGTCCACCAGGCAGACGCGGACCGCCGGGTTCGGCGCGGTGACGATGTCCGCCGTGATGTCGAGGGCGAACAGCACGCTCACCGGACGGGACCCGCGGGCGTCCGGGTACGTGCCCGAGTAGCGCAGTACCCGCCAGCCGTCGTCGTCCCAGTGGTCGAGCAGCGCCGAGCGGACCGCGGGACGGGTGGTCTCCCAGGCCAGGGAGCGTTCCAGGAGCTGTACGGTCGCGTCGACCGGGACGCGTTCGCCGGCCGCCGCGGGCAGCGGGTTGCCGAACAGCCGGAGCCCGGCCCGGCGCAGCGGGACCAGCCACAGGTGGTCGACGTCCGAGGAGACGGACAGCAGCAGTGCCGCCGCGGCCAGGAGCAGGACGGCGGACGCGGCGGGGCGGCCGGTGAGCGTCGACCACCAGGCGGTGTCCGCGCCGGCCGCCGCCAGACCGCCGACCACGACGAGCCCGGCCCTGGTGAAGGACCGTACGCCGATCGGGCCCTCCGCGCGGGCGCTGCATCCGCAGGACGACTCGGGGGCGGTGGCCCCGGCGTAGGTCAGGTACGCGGTGAAGCCGAGGCCGAGCGCCGCCGTGGCGAGGCCGGGAAGGGCCGGGGCGGGGCCGGGGGCGGTCGTGGCCGGTACGGTCAGCAGCGCGGCGGCCAGGACGAGTTCGGATCCGCCCACGGTGCGCAGTGCCAGTGTGGCCCGTCGGCCGTCGCCGAGCACCCGTACCAGTACGGTGCCGGCGGCCAGTTGCGCGGTCCGCCGGCCGAGGAGCTTGGCCGCGCCGGTCAGTCCCAGCAGCAGCCCGCAGACCAGCGGCGCCAGGCCGGAGACGAGCGGGAGCGTGGCGATCATGGCGCCGCCCCTCAGTGTCCGAGTGCGACGCGGGCGATGTCGATGTGGTGGTCCGCGGGCCGCCAGGCACCGAGCACCTGCGCGGTCTGCCCGATCCGCATCCGCGACAGGTCGGAGGTCGGCGCGCCGCCCTGGTAGGAGGCGGTCGTGGTCTCGGCCACGACCCTGCCGACCAACTCGTGGTCGTTGTGGGCGAGGTGCAGCCGGTCCTTGGCGATGCCGCGGATCGTGCAGTGGATGTTGACGATGTTGACCCACACCGCGTCCGCCGCGATGGTGCCGTCGGGCATGGTCACCCCGCGGGCGTAGAGCCCGTCGCCCGTCTCGACGGCCTCCGCGGTGGTGGTGCGCAGTGACAGCCATGATGCCGTGCTTCTACGCGCGTCCGGACGTGGGCAGGTGAGCCCAATCCGTTCGGACCCGGCCGCCGCCGGGGCCGCGGGGGACCTCTCAGCCGCCCTCCTCGCCGGGTGAGAGCAACGTTCCCGGGCGGTCACCCACGGCCACAGACCGGAAACGCACCCTTCCTACCTTCGGAAGTCATCACCCGCTCATCCCGCTCATCCCGCTCGTCACCCCGCTCACCGGCAAGTGGCGCCCGCAACGCCCGACCCCCGCAACCCCCCGATCCCCGGAGCACCTGGAGGCGCGATGACAGCCACTGGTACGGACCCCGCCCCGACCGGCAGGGGAGGCCGCTGGATCCAGGACTGGGATCCCGAGGACGAGACCTTCTGGACGACCACCGGCGAGCGGATCGCCCGGCGCAACCTGTTCTTCTCCGTGCTCAGCGAACACATCGGGTTCTCGATCTGGACCCTGTGGTCCGTCCTGGTGCTGTTCATGGGCCCGGAGTACGGCCTGACCCCGGCCGACAAGTTCCTGCTGACCTCGGTGGTCACCCTGGTCGGCGCCGTCGCCCGGGTGCCGTACACCTTCGCCGTCGCGGTCTTCGGCGGACGGAACTGGACGATCATCTCCGCCGGGCTGCTGCTGGTCCCGACGGTTGCCGCGTTCGCGGTGATGGAGCCCGGCACCTCCTTCGCCACCTTCCTGTGGATCGGCCTGCTGGCCGGCATCGGCGGCGGCAACTTCGCCTCCTCCATGACCAACATCAACGCCTTCTTCCCGATGCGGCAGAAGGGCTGGGCGCTCGGGCTCAACGCGGGCGGCGGCAACATCGGCGTGCCGGTCATCCAGCTCGTCGCGCTCGCGATCATCGGCGCCGGCGGCGGGCCGCGCGTCCTGCTCGGGATCTACATCCCGCTGATCGTCGTCGCCGCCGTACTCGCCGCCGTCTTCATGGACAACCTTGCCTCCGTGAAGAACGACACCGGCGCCGCCAGGGACGCCGCGAAGGAGGCGCACACCTGGATCATGTCCTTCCTGTACGTCGGCACGTTCGGGTCGTTCATCGGGTACAGCTTCGCCTTCGGGCAGGTGCTCACCACCGAGTTCGGCCGTACGCCGTTGCAGGCCGCGTACCTCACCTTCGTCGGGCCGCTGCTCGGCTCCCTCGTCCGGCCGCTCGGCGGGCGGCTCGCCGACCGGTACGGCGGCGCGCGGATCACCCTGTGGACCTACGGGGCCATGGCGGCGGCCACCGCCGTGCTCATCGTCGCGGGTCAGCAGCGGTCGTTGGCCCTGTTCACGGTCACGTTCGTCGTGCTGTTCGCGCTCACCGGGCTCGGCAACGGGTCGACCTACAAGATGATCCCCGGCATCTTCCAGGCCAAGGCACTGGCCGCCGGGCTGACCGGCGAGGCGGCCGTGCGGTACGGGCGGCGGCTCTCCGGGGCCTCGATGGGGCTGATCGGAGCGGTCGGCGCGCTCGGCGGGGTCGGCATCAACCTCGCCTTCCGGCAGTCCTTCCTCAGCTCCGGCACCGGCACCGGCGCGTTCGCCGCCTTCCTGGCCTGCTATACCGTCTGCTCCGTGGTCACCTGGGCCGTATACCTTCGCCGGCCGGCCGCCCCGGTCGCGGCCGAGACTGCCACCGAGGAGAAGCAGCAACTCAGCTATGCCGAGGTGTGACGTAACAATGGTGACATCGAGTCGATCCGAGCCTGTCACGCGTCGTTGACAAGCTCGGTCGGCAGGCGGGTGCCGCACCGCCGAAACAGCCGGACCGGCGCCTTCGCCTGCGGCACGACGAACCGAGCGCGGGACGAGAGCCATGGACGAGGCACAGCAGCGACCGGAACCCGGGCCCCCGGAGCACGGGCCCCTCGCGGGGTTCACCGTGGGCGTGACGGCCGCGCGCCGCGCCGACGAACTCGGGGCACTGCTCCAGCGGCGCGGTGCCGTCGTCGTGCACGCGCCCGCGCTGCGCATCGTGCCGCTCGCGGACGACGGCGAACTGCTCGCCGCCACCGAGGAGATCATCGACCGGGCGCCGGACGTCGTGGTGGCCACCACCGCCATCGGCTTCCGCGGCTGGATCGAGGCCGCCGACGGGTGGGGGCTCGGCGAGTCGCTGCTCGGGCGGTTGCGGGGCGTCGAGCTGCTGGCCCGCGGACCCAAGGTGAAGGGCGCCATCCGGGCCGCGGGGCTCACCGAGAAGTGGTCGCCGTCGAGCGAGTCGATGGCCGAGGTCCTGGACCGGCTGCTGGAGGAGGGCGTCGAGGGGCGCGTGGTCGCCGTGCAGTTGCACGGGGAGCCGCTGCCCGGCTTCGTGGAGGCGCTGCGGGCCGGGGGCGCGGAGGTGATCCCGGTGCCGGTGTACCGGTGGATGCCGCCCGAGGACATCGGCCCGGTGGACCGGCTGCTGGACGCGGCCCTCTCGCACGGGCTGGACGCGCTCACCTTCACCAGCGCGCCCGCCGCCGCGTCGCTGCTGTCCAGGGCGGAGGAACGGGGCCTCACGGGCGAGTTGCTCGACGCGCTCCACCACGCCGTGCTGCCGGCCTGTGTCGGGCCGGTGACCGCGCTGCCGTTGCAGGCGCTGGGGGTGGCCACGGTGCAGCCGGAACGCTTCCGGCTCGGGCCGCTCGTCCAGTTGCTGTGCCAGGAACTCCCCGGGCGCGCACAGGTGTTGCCGATCGCCGGCCACCGGGTGGAGATCCGGGGGCACGCGGTGCTGGTGGACGGGGACCTCAGGCCGGTGCCGCCGGCCGGGATGGCGCTGCTGCGGGCGTTGTCGCGGCGCCCGGGGTGGGTGGTCTCCCGGGCCGAACTGCTGCGCGTGCTGCCCGGTGCCGGGCGGGACGAGCACGCGGTGGAGACGGCGATGGCCCGGCTCCGCACCGCCCTGGGCACGCCCAGACTGATCCAGACCGTGGTCAAACGGGGCTACCGGCTGGCCCTGGACCCGTCGGCGGACACCAAGTACGGCGACGGGTGAGCCACCGATCATCCGCGCATATCGGCACATGCCCTTCAACGCCCTTCAATGCCATTGAATGCCATTGAATATCTCCGAATATTGCTGAGTGTTCGTCACGACCCCTGACGCGGCCCGCGTTCGCCCGCCCGCCCTCGTACGGGTGTCGCACAGGTGTCGCACCACCCCCCGCACCGGACCCCGCCCACGGCTTCGGCGGTGTGAGGGGTTCCGGTCGCGCGACTGGGCAGGCACTGTGGGAGAGGGAACGGTTTCCCCTGCCGCAAGCGAATCAGGGCCCTTCCAGCGAAGCGCAGAGGCGGTGACAGGCACATGGCACTGGGTACGGCCCCCAATGAGCTGCGGTTCCATGCCGGGCGGAGGTGCCTGGACCTCCTGGCCACCGCCCACCCGGAGGAACGGCTGGCCGCGGTAGAGCCGCTGCGGGCCTGGATCGTCGGGTCCGGTCTCGTCCCGCCCGGCACCCCGCTGGCCCACGCCGACGCCTCCTGGCTGCCGGGCTTCCGTGAACTGCGCTGGTTCATCGGGCAGTTGGTGCGGGGCGGGCTCGCCGGTGACGGACGGCCGTACGATCTCGCGCTGGCCCGGGTCAACGCGGTCGCGCAGGCCGCGCCCCCGGCACCGCGCGCGGTGCGCCGCCCGGACGGCACGCTCGTCCGGGAACTCGCCGGTCCGCCCGAGTGCGCGGCGCTGCTCGCGGCCCTCGCGCGGGACGCCGTGGACCTGCTCACCGACCCCGTGGCGCGGGCGGCCGTCCGGGAGTGCGAGGGCGACAACTGCCCCATCGTGTACCTGGACACCTCGCGCGGGCGGCGCAGGCGCTGGTGCTCCAGCGAGGTCTGCGGGAACCGGGAGCGGGTGGCCCGGCACCGCCGGCGAGCGGCGCTGGCCCGGGCCTGACCGCCCCGCCGGCCGACGTCCGGAGCGATGTCCACAGCGGCTGGAGTGATGTCCGCGACAGCCGGAGTGACGTCCGCAGCGGCTGGAGTCTGGAGTGATGTCCGCGACAGGCTGTTCGTCCGCGCCGCCGCACGGCCGGTTCCAACCCCGTCCGATGTATCGGAAATGCAAAGAATGCACGGGGGTAAAGTGTGCAGATGTCCCCTCGTCGCGGCGCTCCACGGAAAACCGCCGCTCCGGTTTGAACACACCCCACCCGGCATCCGTACCCGTGCACGAGCGACCGGCTGGGGGAACCCCCGGACATCGGAGGTGGCGTGCGCAAGGATCCCGTCGTGGCCAATGAGCGTGGATCGAGGCCCCGGCACCGCATGTCCCGATCCGCGGAGCCCGACGAGGAGCTGATGCGTGCTCTGTACCGCGAGCACGCCGGCCCCCTCCTCGCCTTCGTCCTCCGGCTGGTCGCCGGGGACCGGCAGCGCGCCGAGGACGTGGTGCAGGAGACGCTCATCCGTGCCTGGAAGAACGCCGGTCAGCTCAACCGGGCGACCGGATCGGTACGCCCCTGGCTGGTGACGGTCGCGCGTCGCATCGTCATCGACGGCCACCGCAGCCGGCAGGCCCGGCCGCAGGAGGTCGATCCGTCGCCGCTGGAGGCCATCCCCGCGGAGGACGAGATCGACAAGGCGCTGTGGCTGATGACACTGTCCGACGCGCTCGACGACCTGACCCCGGCGCACCGGGAGGTCCTGGTCGAGACCTACTTCAAGGGGCGTACCGTCAACGAGGCGGCCGAGACGCTCGGTATCCCCAGTGGCACGGTCCGTTCACGGGTGTTCTACGCCCTGCGGTCGATGAAGCTGGCGCTGGAGGAGCGGGGGGTGACGGCGTGACGAGCGGGTACGGAGGACGCGACGGATCCGGCACGGACGGTCCGGGCATGACTGGTCCCACGGCTCCCGGCCGGGGAACCCCGGCGACCGACGAGCACGAGACGGTCGGCGCCTACGCGCTCGGTATCCTCGACGACGCCGAGGCGACCGCCTTCGAGGCCCACCTCGCCGGGTGCGACCGGTGCGCGCGGCAGCTCGACGAACTCGCCGGGACGGAGCCCCTGCTGGCCGCGCTCGCGGACCTGCCGGGGGCCGGCACACCCGCGCTCGGGGAGTCGCCGTCCGCCGGGCCCAGCCCGCGGCTGGCGGAGAAACTGGCCGACGAGGTCTCCGAGCACCGCGCCCGGAAGCGGCGGCGCAGCCGCTACCTGGTCGCCGCGGCGGTCGCGCTGATCATCGGCGGTCCGCTGACGGTGCTGGCCGCCACCGGCGGCTCGGACGGCCCCGCGGTGGCCGCACCGCCCGCCAGGACCGCGTTCACGGCCATGCCGGACAAGGTCACGGCGACCGACCCGACGACGCACGTCACCGCGACGGTCGCGCTGGAGAAGAAACCCTGGGGTTCGGACACCGTCCTGCAACTGAAGAACGTCCCCGGACCGGAGAAGTGCGCGCTGGTCGCCGTCGGCAAGAACGGCGAACGCGAGACGGTGACCTCCTGGTCCGTGCCGGACTGGGGCTACGGCCTGCCGGGCGCCGACACCGACGCGGCGAAGAACCCCCTCTACGTCCGCGGCGGGGCGGCCCTGCAACCGGACCAGATCGACCACTTCGAGGTCATGACCTTCAGCGGCCGGAAACTCGTCCAGGTCGACGCGTGAGACCGTCCGGTGGGATCCCCCGGCCGGGCCGTAGCTTCCAGGGGCCCCCTTCGCGTACGGTTGACGGCTGCCCAGCACGTCAGAAGGGGGCCAGGTGGCCGCTCAGGCTCAGCAATCCGCGGTCGGGTCGGTGCACGATTCCGTACGTGACCGAGAGATCAGCGTCGAACAGGAACACCTCGACAGGGTGTACCAGCGCCTTGCGGAGAAGATCCACGAAGCCGAGTTCCTCATGGACGACGCGGCCCGGCGCGGCCAGGTCGGCACGCCCGGCGCGCTCGCCGAACGCGACGCGCAGGTCTTCCGGGCGGGCATCCACCTCAACCGGCTGAACAACGAGTTCGAGGACTTCCTGTTCGGCCGCATCGACCTGCTGCGCGGCAAGGACGGGAAGAAGGGACCCGACGGCGCCTACACCGCCGTGGAGCCCGCCGAGGGCGCGGTGCGCGCCGACAACACCGCCGACATCGCCGAGACCCTGCACATCGGGCGCATCGGCGTGCTCGACGCGGAGTACGCGCCGCTGGTCATCGACTGGCGGGCGCCCGCGGCGGCCCCGTTCTACCGCTCCACGCCGGTCGACCCCGGACGGGTCGTGCGCCGCCGCGTCATCCGGTCCAAGGGGCGCCGGGTGCTGGGCGTCGAGGACGACCTGATGCGCCCCGAGCTGACCGCCTACCTGGACGGCCGGCAACTGCCCGTGATCGGCGACGGCGCCCTGATGGCCGCCCTGAGCCAGGCCCGCGGCCACACCATGCGGGACATCGTCTCCTCCATCCAGGCCGAGCAGGACCTGGTCATCCGCGCCCCCGCCGGCTCGGTGACCTACGTCGAGGGCGGGCCGGGCACCGGCAAGACGGCCGTCGCGCTGCACCGGGCGGCCTACCTGCTCTACCAGGACCGGCGCCGCTACTCGGGTGGCATCCTGATCGTCTCGCCGACCCCGCTGCTGGTGGCCTACACCGAGGGCGTGCTGCCCTCGCTCGGCGAGGAGGGCCAGGTCGCCATCCGGGCGATCGGCTCGCTCGTCGACGGCGCCGAGGCCAGGCTGTACGACGCCCCGTCGGTGGCCCGTGCCAAGGGCTCGTACCGGATGCTGAAGGTGCTGCGCAAGGCCGCGCGCGGGGCGCTGGAGCTGGGGCCGGGCGGCGGCGCGGCACCCACCGCGGGACAGCTCGCCTTCGGTGAGGACGACGACACCGACGCCCCGCCGGTCCCGTCCGGCCCGCTCGACCGCCTCCGGGTCGTCGCCTTCGGCCGGCGCCTGGAGCTGACGGCCGCCGACCTCGACCACGTCCGCCGTACCGCCCTGGGCGGCACGGCCCCGGTGAACCTGCTGCGCCCGCGCGCCCGCAGGCTGCTGCTGGACGCCCTGTACGAGCAGTCCGGCGCCGTCGGACGGCACACCGACCCGGAGCTGGCCGCCGAGCTGCGCGCCTCCTTCGACGAGGACGTGGCGGGCGAGGACGCCTTCATCGCCTTCCTGGACGCGTGGTGGCCCGAGCTGACTCCGAAGGCCGTCCTCGACGCGATGGCCGACGAGCGCCGGCTCGGCCGCTGGGCCCGGCGCGTCCTCAACCCCGGCGAGATCCGCAAGGTGGCCCGCTCCCTGAAGCGGGACGGCTACTCCGTGCACGACATCGCCCTGCTCGACGAGTTGCAGGCGATCCTCGGGACCCCGGCCCGCCCCCGCAAGAAGCGCGACGTGGACCCGCTGGACCAGCTCACCGGCCTGGAGGAGCTGATGCCGGTGCGCGAGGAGTCGCAGCGCGAGCGGGCCGAGCGGCTGGCGCAGGAGCGCACCGAGTACGCGCACGTCATCGTCGACGAGGCGCAGGACGTCACGCCGTTGCAGTGGCGGATGATCGGCCGCCGCGGCCGGCACGCCAGCTGGACCGTCGTCGGCGACCCGGCGCAGTCCTCCTGGTCCGACCCGGACGAGGCGG
This sequence comes from Streptomyces sp. NPDC001270, assembly GCF_042896695.1. Classification (NCBI taxonomy): domain Bacteria; kingdom Bacillati; phylum Actinomycetota; class Actinomycetes; order Kitasatosporales; family Streptomycetaceae; genus Streptomyces; species Streptomyces sp. NPDC001270. Next base: position 101,040 of record NZ_JBIAXM010000015.1, read on the forward strand.
CCGAGGCCCGCGACGAGGCGCTGGGCACCCGTGTGCCCGGCTCCCGCCAGCGCCCCGGCGGCGACGGCGGGACGGGCCGCTCCGCGCGCGCCCGCCGCTTCCGGCTCACCGTGAACTACCGCAACCCGGCCGAGATCGCCGACCTGGCCTCGAAGGTGCTGGCCCTCGCGATGCCGGGCTCCGAGTCCCCGACCGCGGTCCGCTCCACCGGGGTCCAGCCGCACTTCACGGTCGCCCGGGACTCCCTGGAGCAGACCGTGCGGGCGGCGGCCGAGCGGCTGCTCGGCCTGGTCGACGGCACGGTCGGCGTCGTCGTCGCGATGAACCGGCGCGCGGAGGCCGCGCGCTGGCTCGCCGGGCTCGGCGACCGGGTGGCGGCGCTCGGCAGCCTGGAGGCCAAGGGACTGGAGTACGACGCGACGGTCGTCGTCTCCCCGGCGGAGATCGCCGACGAGAGCCCGGCCGGCCTGCGGGTGCTGTACGTCGCCATGACCCGAGCGACCCAGCAGCTGACCGTCGTCTCCGCGGACCGCGACGAGCCGGACGCGGCCGGGGTGCCGGACCTGCTGCGGGACTGAACGCGGGATGAACTCTCGGGACGAACCAGGAGGGGTCGCCGCAAAGCGTCGTCATTGCGGGGTGGAGGCCGGGTGACGGGAAGGCAGTCGGGGATCCGTTTGTTAGCCTTGCTGTGACACCGGCTCGATCCAAGCCCCCGGGCCCAACCTTAGTCGCCACGAGCGACCACTTGCCGCGAGGCGAGCATGGCGGGTCGGTGTCATGAACGAAGAGAGAGGCCCACGTCGCTCGACGACGTGGGCCTCCCTCATTGCCCGCTCTCATTGCCCGACGTCCTCCCGTATGGTGGAAGCTGTTTTCCGAACTCGCAGCGCACCTGTGAACAAAACGTCCGTATTCCAGGGCGGCTGGCACGTACTCAGGGGTAGGTGCGACGATCGGACGGCACAACTTCGCGACACGGTGAAAGCAGAGGAAGTCGGCCATGGCAACGGCGCCCAGCGTCTCCTACTCGATGACCATCCGGCTGGAGGTGCCCGCGAGCGGAACCGCCGTCTCGCAGCTCACCACCGCGGTGGAGTCCTCCGGAGGCTCGGTGACCGGCCTCGACGTCACGGCCTCCGGCCACGAGAAGCTCCGTATCGACGTCACCATCGCCGCCACCTCCACCGCGCACGCCGACGAGATCGTGAAGAAGCTGCGCGGCATCGAGGGCGTCACGCTCGGCAAGGTCTCCGACCGTACGTTCCTCATGCACCTCGGCGGCAAGATCGAGATGCAGTCCAAGCACCCCATCCGCAACCGTGACGACCTGTCCATGGTCTACACGCCCGGCGTGGCCCGCGTGTGCATGGCGATCGCGGAGAACCCCGAGGACGCCCGCCGCCTCACCATCAAGCGCAACTCGGTTGCGGTCGTGACGGACGGCTCCGCCGTGCTGGGCCTCGGCAACATCGGCCCGAAGGCCGCGCTGCCCGTCATGGAGGGCAAGGCGGCCCTCTTCAAGCGCTTCGCCGGCATCGACGCCTGGCCGCTGTGCCTGGACACCCAGGACACCGACGCGATCGTCGAGATCGTCAAGGCGATCGCGCCCGGCTTCGCCGGCATCAACCTGGAGGACATCTCCGCGCCCCGCTGCTTCGAGATCGAGGCCCGGCTGCGCGAGGCCCTGGACATCCCCGTCTTCCACGACGACCAGCACGGCACCGCGATCGTCGTCCTCGCGGCCCTCACCAACGCGCTGCGCGTGGTGGGCAAGGCGATCGAGAACGTCCGGGTCGTCATGTCGGGGGCCGGCGCGGCGGGCACGGCCATTCTGAAGCTGCTGCGCGCGGCGGGCGTCAAGAACGCGGTCGTCGCCGACATCCACGGCGTGGTGCACGCCGGCCGCGAGGACCTGGTGGCCGCGTCCTCCGACTCGCCGCTGCGCTGGATCGCCGACAACACCAACCACGAGGGCCTCACCGGCACCCTCCAGGAGGCCGTGCGCGGCGCGGACGTCTTCATCGGCGTCTCGGCCCCGAACCTCCTCGACGGGGACGACGTGGCCGCCATGGCGGACGACGCGATCGTGTTCGCACTCGCGAATCCGGACCCCGAGGTCGACCCGGCAATCGCTCGTCAGACGGCCGCAGTTGTGGCCACCGGCCGGTCCGACTTCCCGAACCAGATCAACAACGTGCTGGTCTTCCCGGGCGTCTTCCGCGGTCTGCTGGACGCCCAGTCCCGCACCGTCAGCACGGACATGATGCTGGCCGCGGCGCAGGCACTGGCCGACGTGGTCACCGTGGACGAGCTGAACCCGAACTACATCGTTCCGAGCGTCTTCAACGACAAGGTCGCGGGCGCGGTGGCCGGCGCGGTCCGGGACGCCGCCAGGTCGGCAGCGGGAGCGGTGCAGAGCCTCGTACCGTAGTGTGCACAGGCGTGACGATCGACACGGCGGCCCCGCACCGGCGCGTCGCGGAACCTCCTGGCGCCGGGCGCCCTCTAGGGTGACGGCCGAGCAGGCGCTTTTCGTGTGACTCCCTAGGGTGTTCTCACGACGCCTACGGGTGCCGGATTGGCTTTCCCGCCGCAGGTGGGGGCAGGATGCGTCTCTGGGCGCGAGCGCATCGGCTTCGCTGTGCCTGATCTGCGGCTCCGCCGCGTGGCACGCCCCAACAGCAAGAAGAACACGGGAGTAACAACATGAATCGCAGTGAGCTGGTGGCCGCGCTGGCCGACCGCGCCGAAGTGACCCGCAAGGACGCCGACGCCGTGCTGGCCGCGTTCGCCGAGGTCGTCGGTGACGTCGTCTCCAAGGGCGACGAGAAGGTCACCATCCCCGGCTTCCTGACCTTCGAGCGCACCCACCGTGCTGCTCGCACCGCCCGCAACCCGCAGACCGGCGAGCCCATCAACATCCCCGCCGGTTACAGCGTGAAGGTCTCCGCGGGCAGCAAGCTCAAGGAATCGGCGAAGGGCAAGTAATCCCTGCCGTCCGTGCGCCACGGGACGCGTACGGCACGCAGTGACACGAGAGGGGCGGCCCCCGGACCGGGTGGCCGCCCCTCTCGTCGTATGCGCACGGACTGGTACGGACCTCTGGCGCTGGTACGGACCACTCGCCCGGGTCGGCCGAAAGCCGGCGTCAGCGCATGCCGACGCCGGCTGAGGGGCCCCCGGTCAGCCGAGGGGCCCCCGCCGTCCGCGCCCCCGTGTCAGCCGAGCGCCTTGCCGGGCAGCTCCACCTTGGCGCCCAGTCCCATGAGCTTCTCCATGAAGTTCTCGTAACCGCGGTTGATCAGGTCGATGCCGTGGACCCGGGAGGTGCCCTGCGCGGCCAGCGCGGCGATCAGATAGGAGAAGCCGCCCCGCAGGTCGGGGATGACCAGATCGGCGCCCTGGAGGCGGGTGGGGCCCGAGACGACCGCGGAGTGCAGGAAGTTGCGCTGGCCGAAGCGGCAGTCGGAGCCGCCGAGGCATTCGCGGTAGAGCTGGATGTGCGCACCCATCTGGTTGAGCGCGGAGGTGAAGCCCAGCCGGGACTCGTAGACCGTCTCGTGGACGATGGACAGGCCCGTGGCCTGGGTGAGGGCGACGACCAGCGGCTGCTGCCAGTCGGTCTGGAAGCCCGGGTGCACGTCCGTCTCCAGCGCGATGGACTTCAGCTGGCCGCCGGGGTGCCAGAAGCGGATGCCCTCGTCGTCGATCTCGAAGGCGCCGCCCACCTTCCGGTAGGTGTTCAGGAACGTCATCATCGAACGCTGCTGGGCGCCGCGGACGAAGATGTCGCCCTCGGTCGCCAGCGCCGCCGACGCCCAGGACGCGGCCTCCAGACGGTCCGGCAGCGCCCGGTGGGCGTAGCCGCCGAGTCTGTCCACGCCGGTGATGCGGATGGTGCGGTCGGTGTCCAGCGCGATGATGGCGCCCATCTTCTGCAGGACGCAGATCAGGTCCTCGATCTCCGGCTCGACGGCCGCGTTGGACAACTCCGTGACGCCCTCGGCGAGTACGGCCGTCAGCAGCACCTGCTCGGTCGTGCCGACCGACGGGTAGGGCAGCCGGATCTTCGTGCCGCGCAGCCCCTTGGGCGCCTCCAGGTACTGGCCGTCGGCGCGTTTCTCGATGACCGCGCCGAACTGCCGCAGCACGTCGAAGTGGAAGTCGATGGGCCGGCCGCCGATGTCGCAGCCGCCCAAGCCGGGGATGAACGCGTGCCCGAGCCGGTGCAGCAGCGGGCCGCAGAACAGGATCGGAATGCGCGAGGAGCCCGCGTGGGCGTCGATGTCGGCGACGTTCGCGCTTTCCACATGCGTGGGGTCCAGCACCAACTCGCCGGGTTCCTCACCCGGACGGACCGTCACCCCGTGCAACTGGAGCAATCCGCGGACGACCCGGACGTCCCGGATGTCCGGAACGTTGCGCAGCCTGCTCGGCCCGCTGCCCAGCAGGGCGGCGACCATGGCCTTCGGCACGAGGTTCTTCGCACCGCGGAGACGGATCTCGCCCTCCAGCGGGGTTCCGCCGTGGACAAGGAGGACATCGTCGGTGACGGTCATGTAACTCGCGTTCCGTGGAGTGGGGCAGGGCCAGGGGAGACAGACTAATCGCCGTACGCCCCCCTCCCGTAAGCCCGATGGGCACCCAGTCGCGTCATAGCTGTGTCACAACACGAACCGTCCCCCCGCGGGCACATGGGGTCACCGGCCGCGGCGGGCGGCCGGGCGGCGCCGCCGAGGCCCCGGCCGTCCCCGCCGTCACCCCGGAGAACGCCCTCACCAGGCCGCTCCTCGGCCCCGACGGTGATGCGCGTCCCATTCACTCGCCTACCCCGGTTGGCTCCCCACTCGGCGGGAAGATGCGGGATCATGTCTGGCATGACCGAGGTGTCCTCGCTCACAGGGCGGTTGCTCGTGGCAACACCCGCCCTGGCGGACCCGAACTTCGACCGCGCGGTGGTGCTCCTCCTCGACCACGACGAGGAGGGCTCGCTCGGTGTCGTCCTCAACCGTCCGACCCCCGTGGATGTGGGCGACATCCTGGAGGGCTGGGCCGCCCTCGCCGGCGAGCCCGGTGTGGTCTTCCAGGGCGGCCCGGTGTCGCTGGACTCGGCGCTCGGCGTCGCGGTCATCCCAGGTGGAAGCGGTGGCGAGCGCGCCCCGCTGGGCTGGCGCCGGGTGCACGGCGCGATCGGCCTCGTCGACCTGGAGGCCCCGCCCGAACTGCTCGCCTCGGCCCTCGGCTCGCTCAGGATCTTCGCCGGATACGCCGGCTGGGGGCCCGGCCAGTTGGAGGACGAGCTGGTGGAAGGCGCCTGGTACGTCGTGGAGTCCGAGCCGGGTGACGTCTCCTCGCCCTCCCCGGAGCGACTGTGGCGCGAGGTGCTGCGCCGTCAGCGCAGCGAACTGGCGATGGTGGCCACGTATCCGGACGACCCGTCTCTCAACTGATCCGGATGGCGTTTCAGTACCCTGGCAGGTATGAGCACTCTTGAGCCCGAGCGCGGGACTGGTACGGGGACCCTCGTAGAGCCGACACCGCAGGTGTCCCACGGCGACGGTGACCACGAGCGCTTCGCCCATTACGTCCAGAAGGACAAGATCATGGCGAGCGCTCTGGACGGCACCCCGGTCGTGGCGCTGTGCGGCAAGGTGTGGGTGCCCGGCCGCGATCCGAAGAAGTACCCCGTGTGCCCCATGTGCAAGGAGATCTACGAGTCCATGGGCAAGGGCGGCGACGAGGGCGACGGCAAGTAACCGGCCCGTCTCCGGCTGAGATCCCCGCGGCCTCCGGGTGCGCTCTTGCGTACCTCGGGGGCCTTTGTCGTGTTGTGTACGGCTTTGTCGTGATGCGGTGGGGCGGGATGTGCGCCCGCCGGTCACAGAGTGGTTCAGACCTCTTGTCGGCGTGTTCGGGTACTTCATAGCCTCCTCCTGTTGTGCAGAGCGAAATCGTCATTGCGTATGTTGCAACGCTCTCCCGGAGGATCACGATGAAACAGTCCGCCCGGTTCGCCCCCGCACTACTGACCGCCCTGCTCCTCACCGCCTGCGCCCCGCAGTCGTCCTCCAACTCGGCCTCCGACGAGGACGACAAGGGCGGCACCGTGCGCGTGTGGCTGTTCCAGGAGGTCGGCAACAAGCCGAAGGAGAAGGTCGTCGACGCCGTCACGGCCGACTTCGAGAAGGACCACGACGGTGTGCGGGTCGACGTCGAGTACATCCCCGTCGAGACCCGCGCCCAGCGCGTCAAGGCCGCCTTCAACGACCCGAAGTCCGCACCGGACGTCATGGAGTACGGCAACACCGACACCGCCGGCTACGTCCACGACGGCGGGCTCCTCGACGTCACCAAGGAGTTCGGCGCCTGGAAGGAGGCCAAGGACACCGACCCGACCGCCCGGCAGTCCGTCACCGTGGACGGCAAGATCTACGGAGCGCCGCTCTACGTCGGCGTCCGCGCCCTGTACTACCGCACCGACGTCTTCGACGAACTCGGCCTGGCCGTCCCGAAGACCATGGCCGAACTGGCCACCGCGGCCCGCGCCGTCCGGACGGCAAAGCCGGACCTGTACGGCCTGGCCGTCGGCGGCGTCTACACCTACGGCGCGCTGCCCTTCGTCTGGGCGGGCGGCGGCGAACTCGCGACCGGCGACGGCGGTTCGTACACCTCCGCCATCGACAGCCCGGCCGCGCAGAAGGGCATCAAGGCGTACACGTCCCTGTTCTCCGACGACAACTGCCCCGCCGCCAAGTGCGCGGGCATGGGCGGCAACGACACGATCACCGTGTTCGCGGCCGGCAAGGCGGGCATGGCGATCGGCGGTGACTTCAGTCACGCGGCCGTGGAGGCCGGGAAGGTGAAGGGCAAGTACGCGGTGGTGCCGCTGCCCGGCGTGACGCCCGGCTCGATCGCCCCGGCGTTCGCGGGCGGCAACAACATCGGCGTGCTCAAGAGCACCGCGCACCGCAGCCTCGCCGTCGACCTGATGCAGCGCCTCGCGTCGAAGGAGACGCAGTCCTCGCTGTTCGACGCGATGGGCTTCCTGCCGACCTTCACCGACGTGCGCGACCAGGCCGCCGCCGAGCGGCCGTACGTGAAGCCGTTCGTGCGGACGCTGTCCGCGGGCGCCAAGTTCGTACCGGCCTCGCCCGCCTGGTCCCAGATCGACTCCTCCCTGGTCCTGCCGACCATGTTCCAGGAGGTCATCAGCGGCAAGAAGAAGGTGCCGGCGGCCGCCGAGGACGCGGCGGCGAAGATGGACGACGCGTTCGGCTCCGCCGGGTGAGCCGGCCGAACGGGCGCACCACCCCCGGGCCGGGAACGGGAGACGGCGCCCCCGTGGACCCCGCCGCGGACGGTGCGGGCGAGGGCGCCGCCGCCGGTGGCACCGGGCCCGGGGCGCGGGCGGCAGGCGGCGAGAGCGGGCCGCGGGCGGCCGGCGACCCCGGCCCCCGCCGGGCGGCACGCCGCTCCGGCTCTCGCCAGGCGGATCGTGACGCCGGCCTTCGGCGTACGTCGCGAGTTGCCGGCCCCCGGAGCGCTTCGCGTGACACCGGCGCGCGGGGCCCTCGCGGGGCACACGGAGCCGGCGCCTGGACTCCCTGGCTCTATCTCGCCCCCGCCCTGGCCGTGCTCGGCGCGCTGCTCGTCTACCCCATCTACCAGTTGGGCCTGATCTCCTTCTTCCGGTACACGCAGGCCCAGGTCAGCGGTGGCGAGCCGAGCACCTTCGAGGGGTTCGACAACTACGCGGAACTCTTCGGGGACACCCAGTTCTGGCAGGTGCTGCTGGCCACGGTCGTCTTCGCCGCGGCCTGTGTCGGCGCCACGCTCGCCGTCGGCTGCGCCCTCGCCGTCCTGCTCACCCGCGTACGCGCCGTGCCCCGGCTGGCGCTGATGCTGGCCGCGCTGGGCGCGTGGGCGACCCCCGCGGTGACCGGCTCCACCGTCTGGCTGTTCCTCTTCGACCCGGACTTCGGCCCGGTCAACCGGGTCCTCGGACTGGGCGACCACTCATGGACGTACGGCCGCTACAGCGCCTTCCTCCTCGTGCTCCTCGAAGTGGTCTGGTGCTCCTTCCCGTTCGTGATGGTCACCGTGTACGCCGGGATCCGCGCCGTGCCCGCCGAGGTCCTGGAGGCCGCCGCCCTGGACGGCGCCTCGCAGTGGCGGATCTGGCGGTCCGTGCTCGCCCCGATGCTCCGGCCGATCCTCGCGGTCGTCACCATCCAATCGGTCATCTGGGACTTCAAGGTGTTCACGCAGATCTACGTCATGACGAACGGCGGCGGCATCGCGGGACAGAACCTGGTCCTGAACGTGTACGCGTACCAGCAGGCGTTCGCGTCCTCGCAGTACGGGCTCGGCTCGGCGATCGGCGTCGTGATGCTGCTGATCCTGCTCGCCGTCACGCTCGGGTACCTGCGGTCGCTGCGCCGGCAGGGGGAGGAGCTGTGAGCGTCGTGAATCTTGTGCGCGGCTTTCCGCGCAGGCCGCGCCGCACGGGGCGCGCGCTGGCCGAGGCGACGGCCCTCCTGGTCGCCGCGGTGGTCGCCTTCCCGCTGTACTGGATGGTGCTGAGCGCCTTCAAACCGGCCGGCGAGATCGAGTCGGACCAGCCCCGGCCGTGGACCACGACGCCCTCCCTGGACTCCTTCCGACGGGTGTTCGGGCAGCAGGAATTCGGCCGTTACTTCCTCAACAGTCTCGTCGTCGCGTGCAGCGTCGTGATCGTCTCGGCGCTGATCGCGTTTCTCGCGGCGACCGCCGTGACGCGATTCCGTTTCCGCTTCCGGACAACGCTGTTGATCATGTTCCTGGTGGCCCAGACGGTGCCGGTCGAGGCCCTGACGATCCCCTTGTTCTTCCTCATGCGGGACTTCGGCCAACTGAACACGCTCGGCTCGCTGATCCTGCCGCACATCGCCTTCTCGCTGCCCTTCGCGATCTGGATGCTGCGGGGGTTCGTGAAAGCGGTGCCCGACGCGCTGGAGGAGGCCGCGTACATCGACGGGGCGAGCCGCGCGCGATTCCTGTGGCAGATCCTTTTCCCGCTCGTCTTCCCGGGCCTGGTGGCCACGAGCGTGTTTTCCTTCATCTCGGCCTGGAACGACTTCCTGTTCGCCAAGTCCTTCATCATCAGCGACACCTCGCAGTCGACCCTGCCGATGGCCCTGCTCGTCTTCTACAAGCCGGACGAGCCGGACTGGGGCGGGGTCATGGCGGCGTCCACGGTGATGACGATTCCGGTGCTGGTCTTCTTCGTACTCGTACAACGACGTCTGGTCTCCGGACTGGGCGGAGCGGTTAAGGAGTAGTGACGTGAGTGGCGACGTGACTTCTACGACGGAACTGATCCCGGCTCCCCTGACGACCGGCGCCGCGGACCCCACGGGCGACTTCGTGCTCGACGGGACCACGGTGATCGACGCGGGCCCCGGCACCGAGGGCACCGCCCGCTGGCTGCGCGGCACGCTCGGGGCCGCGACGGGGTTCGCGCTGCCGCCCGGTGACGGAGCGGACAGCGGGGCGCTCCGGCTGCGGATCCGGCCCGACGAGACCGTCCGGCTCGGTCCCGAGGGCTACACGCTGCACGTCGACCGGAACGCCGTCACCCTGAGCGGCGGCGGTCCGGCCGGCGTGTTCTGGGGCGCGCAGACGCTGCGTCAACTGCTCGGCCCCGACGCCTTCCGGCGCGCCCCGCTCGACCCCGGCCGCCGCTGGACCGTGCCCGCCACCGACGTCGAGGACGCCCCGCGGTTCCGCTGGCGCGGCCTCCTGCTCGACGTGGCCCGCCACTTCACGGCCAAGGAAGGCGTCCTGCGCTACCTGGACCTGATGGCGGCGCACAAACTCAACGTCTTCCACTTCCATCTGACGGACGACCAGGGCTGGCGGCTGGAGATCAAGCGCTACCCGAAGCTGACCGAGACCGGCGCCTGGCGGGCGCGGACCAAATTCGGCCACCGGTTCTCGCCGCTGTGGGAGGAGAAGCCACACGGTGGCTACTACACCCAGGACGACATCCGGGAGATCGTGGCCTACGCCGCCGAGCGGCATATCTCCGTCATCCCGGAAATCGACGTACCGGGCCACTCGCAGGCCGCCATCGCCGCGTATCCGGAACTCGGCAACACCGACGTCATCGACACCACCGCCCTCTCCGTCTGGGACACCTGGGGGGTCTCTTCGAACGTACTCGCCCCCACTGACAACACCCTGCACTTCTTCGAAGGGGTGCTGGAGGAAGTCCTCGAACTCTTCCCGGCGGACGTCACAGGGCTCTTGCCGTTCTCGGGGTTCATTCACATCGGGGGCGACGAATGCCCCAAGGACCAGTGGCAGCGGTCACCGGTCGCGCAGGCCCGCATCAAGGAACTCGGGCTCGCCGACGAGGACGAGTTGCAGTCCTGGTTCATCGCGCACTTCGACAACTGGCTGCGGGACCGCGGGCGGCGGCTCATCGGCTGGGACGAGATCCTGGAGGGCGGGCTCGCCAAGGGCGCGGCCGTGGCGTCCTGGCGCGGCTACCAGGGCGGGATCGCCGCCGCGCGGGCCGGCCACGACGTCGTCGTCTGCCCCGAACAGCACGTCTACCTCGACCACCGGCAGGCCGCCGGCCCGGACGAACCCGTACCGATCGGCTTCGTGCGCACCCTGGAGGACGTCTACCGTTTTGAGCCCGTTCCCCCGGAGTTGGACGCACGGCAGGCCGAGCACGTGCTCGGCACCCAGGCCAACCTGTGGACCGAGGTGATGGAGAACCACGCGCGCGTGGACTATCAGGCGTTCCCCCGGCTGGCCGCGTTCGCCGAGGTGGCCTGGAGCCGGCTGCCCGCGCCGGCGGAGCGGGACTTCGCCGGATTCGAGCGCCGGATGACCGCCCACTACCGGCGACTCGACGCCCTCGGCGTCGACTACCGGCCGCCGTCCGGGCCCCGGCCGTGGCAGCAGCGTCCCGGCGTGCAGGGCCGGCCCCTGGACGGACCGCCTCCGAGCCGGTGATCCCTCCCGCGGCCGGCCGGCCGTAACCACGGTGCGGCCGGGCGTGCGGCGCGACCGGCCGCGGACGGCCTGACCTGCCGTCAAGTGGGTGGCCTGCCGCCAAGGGTGTGGCCGGCCGCGTACGGCGTGGGGGACCGCCATCGGTGTGGTCGGCGCCGCCGTCGCGGTGCGGCCGGCCGTCGACGTCATGCGGTCGGCCGTACTCGCGCTTGGCCGGTTGTCGTCGCCGGTGCCGTCACCGCGACGACCGCCCGCCCAGGCGGTGCGACCCGCCACCGAGGCCGTGCGGTCGGTCGCCGGGGCCGTGCGGCCGGCCGCCGGGTGGCCGATTGCCGCCCCCGTCCGCGGACCCGAACACATGACGGAGAAAGCCCTCAGGAATCACCGAAGAGTGTCATTCACCGCGCACCGGCGATGATGGGTAAAAACCGGCCATCTCCCCAGCGAGGTGGGCGAATGCCTCCTAGCGGACCCCTGCGTTCGGGCCCTGCGAAGATGTGCCAGAGTTGCCACGTCCGCCCTGTCAGCACGTACCGTACGGCAGCACAGGTGGGACCAGGTGGGGCAGCGGGAAGGGGCAGCCGGTTTGACCACGCACGCACCGCAGGCGGCGCAGGCCGTCACGCTGCCCACGACGCTGGACGAGGCCGTGGCGGCGCTCACCGCCATGCCGGCCGCCGTCCCCGTGGCGGGTGGCACCGACCTCATGGCCGCCGTCAACTCCGGACAGCTCAGGCCGGCCGCCCTGGTCGGCCTCGGCCGGATCAGTGAGATCCGCGGCTGGCAGTACCAGGACGGTCACGCGCTCCTCGGCGCCGGCCTCACGCACGCGCGCATGGGCCGCCCGGACTTCGCGGCCCTGATCCCGGCGCTCGCCGCCGCCGCGCGCGCCGCGGGTCCGCCGCACATCCGCAACGCGGGCACCCTGGGCGGCAACATCGCCTCGGGCGCACCCACCGGGGACGCGCTGCCGGTCCTCGCCGCCCTGGAGGCGATCCTGGTCATCGCGGGCGCGCAGGGAGCGCGCCGGGAGGTCCCGGTGTCGCATCTGCTCGCGGGCGTGGACATGCTCCGCGGCGGCGAACTCATCGGCTACGTGCGCGTGCCGCTGCTGCACGCCCCGCAGGTCTTCCTGAAGGCGACGGGGCGCACCGGACCCGGCCGGGCCGCGGCGTCCGTGGCGCTCGTCCTCGACCCCGCCCGGCGCGGAGTGCGGTGCGCCGTGGGGGCCATAGCGCCGATGCCGCTGCGGCCCCTGGAGGCCGAGCAGTGGGTCGCCCGGCTGATCGACTGGGACAACGACCGCGCGATCGTGCCCGAGGCGCTGACCGCCTTCGGCGAGTACGTCGCCGCGGCCTGCATCCCCGACCCGGCCCCCGAGCAGGACGGCTCCGTACCACAGCTTCCGCCTGCCGTACTGCACCTGCGGCGCACCGTCGCCGCGCTGGCCCGGCGAGCACTGGGGAGGGCACTGTCGTGACCGACGACCAGCACGGAGAGAACCCGCCCCAGGCGGGCGGCCGCTGGGATCCGCTGCCCCAGGACGGCTACGACGACGGTGCCACCGCCTTCGTGAAGCTCCCCGAGGGGGGCGTCGACGCCCTGCGGACCTCCGACAGCCCGCTCGCCGCGCCCGGCCACGGCTATGTGCCGCCGCCGATCACGGTGGCAGCCGGGGACCCCGGCGCCGGTCCGGCGGCCACCGGTGGCTGGTCGATGCCGGCCGACGGCGTCCAGTGGGCCGACCCGAACGCCGTGCCGCAGGATCCGGGCGCGGGCGACCGGTTCACGTACCACCCGGCGGCCACGCAGCAGTGGACCTACGAGGACCCGACCGCGCCGGGTGCGCAGGCCGCGCCGTCGGCGCACGCTCCCGGCCAGGACATGGCCGGCCAGGACGTGACCGGCCAGTGGTCCATTCCTGTCGCCGGGGGTGATCTACCGGACGAATCGGGCGAGTTCACTACATCTTCCCTCGTCGAGCAGTGGGGCGGCACGCCGCCGGCCACTCTGCCCGGCGGCGCCCCCGCACCCTGGGCGACCGAGGCCGCGGGACAGCCCTGGGGAGCACAGGCGGCGCCCGCCGACCAGCGGACGGCGCCCCCGCGCGCGGGCGGAGAGCAGGCCGGGGGTGCGCCGGAGACCGCTCCGGAGCAGTTCCTGCCCGCCGAGGCGTACCAGGACGGTCCGCCGGCCCCGGCCGGACCGGGCCAGGCGGCTCCGCCCGCTGACGGCCCGACAGGCCACGACCTCACGGGCCGCGACCTCACCGGCCACGGCCCCACGGACCACGCCCAGGCAGGACACACCCAGGCAGGACACGCCCAGCCCGGTCACGGCACGGCGCTCCGTCCGTACGACGGCCACGCGCCCGAGGCAGGACCCATCGGTCCGGGCGCCGCGGGTCCGGCGGCCCCCGCCCCCCGGCCCACGGCCGACCACGGCACCACCACCGCCGCCGACTTGGCCGGATCCGGCGCGGACGTCCGCTCCGGCTCCGCTCCGGCCGCCACGGCCGAACACGCCCCCGCCCGCGCCCTGTCCGAGGCCGACGCGCCGGCCTCCCACGAACCGAACCGGACCGCCGGAACCCCGGGCGCGGCGGGACCCGCCGTGCTGACCGGGCCGCCCGGCACCGCCGACGGCGCCGAGGAGGCCGCTGAAGGGGCCGCTGAGCCCCCCGCGGGGGCCGAGGCGACCGGCGCCGCCGGAACCGGCCCGGAAGGCGGGCAGACGCCCGCGACGGCCGCCGGCTCCGACACCCCGTCCGGCGACGCCGAGGCCGAGCCCGCCGAGGACGCCGAAGCCACCGTCACGGCCCCGCACGACGACCATCCCCTCGCCTCCTACGTCCTGCGGGTCAACGGCGCCGACCGCCCCGTCACCGACGCCTGGATCGGCGAGTCCCTGCTGTACGTGCTGCGCGAGCGCCTGGGGCTGGCCGGCGCCAAGGACGGCTGCTCACAGGGCGAATGCGGGGCCTGCAACGTGCAGGTGGAGGGGCGCCTCGTCGCGTCCTGCCTGGTACCCGCCGTCACCGCGGCCGGCGCCGAGGTCCGCACGGTCGAGGGCCTCGCGGCCGACGGCCGGCCCTCCGACGTCCAGCGGGCGCTCGCCGCGCGCGGCGCGGTGCAGTGCGGATTCTGCGTCCCCGGGATGGCGATGACCGTGCACGACCTGCTGGAGGGCAACCCGGCCCCCACCGAACTGGAGGCGCGTCAGGCGCTGTGCGGCAACCTGTGCCGCTGCTCCGGCTACCGGGGCGTCCTGGACGCCGTCCAGGAGGTCGTCGCCGAACGCGCGGCACTGAAGGCGCCGGACGCCGAGCCCGCCGCGGACGGCGCACGGATTCCGCACCAGGCGGGCCCGGGTGCCGGCGGTGTCCACCCCTCGGCGTTCGACGCCCAGGTCCCGCCCGGACCGCACGACGAGCCCTACGAGCAGCCCTACGGCCAGGACGGAGGCCAGGCGTGAGCAACGAAGCCGGCACCGCGACCACGGTCCCCGAGGCCGCCGACGCCCCCGGACAACCTCCGCACGGCCTCGGCGTGTCGCTGCTGCCGGCCGACGCCCGCGCCAAGACCGAGGGCACCTTTCCCTACGCGGCCGACCTGTGGGCCGAAGGGCTGCTGTGGGCGGCCGTGCTGCGCTCCCCGCACCCGCACGCGCGCATCGTCTCCGTCGACACCTCGCACGCGCGCGCGATGCCCGGCGTACGGGCCGTCATCACCCACGAGGACGTGCCCGGCACCCCGCGCCACGGCCGCGGCACGCCCGACCGCCCGGTGTTCGCGTCCGAGGTCGTGCGCTACCACGGCGAGCCCATCGCGGCCGTCGCCGCCGACCACCCGGACACCGCGCGGATGGCTGCCGCCGCCGTCATCGTCGAGTACGAGGTGCTCGACCCGGTGACCGACCCGGAGCAGGCGTTCGAGGCCGAACCCCTGCACCCCGACGGCAACCTGATCCGCCACATCCCGCTGCGGCACGGCGACCCGGAGGCGGCCGGCGAGGTCGTCGTCGAGGGCCTGTACCGCATCGGCCGCCAGGACCCCGCGCCCATCGGCGCCGAGGCGGGCCTCGCGGTGCCCCGCCCCGACGGCGGCGTCGAACTGTACGTGGCCTCCACCGACCCGCACACCGACCGCGACACCGCCGCCGCCTGCTACGGCCTGGCCCCCGACCGGGTGAAGATCGTCGTCACCGGCGTCCCCGGCGCCACCGCCGACCGCGAGGACCAGGGCTTCCAGCTCCCGCTCGGCCTGCTCGCGCTGAAGACCGGCTGCCCGGTGAAGCTGACGGCGACCCGCGAGGAGTCCTTCCTGGGCCACGTCCACCGGCACCCCACGCTGCTGCGCTACCGCCACCACGCCGACGCCGAGGGCAAGCTGGTCAAGGTCGAGGCGCAGATCCTGCTGGACGCGGGCGCGTACGCGGACACCTCGGCCGAGGCACTGGCCGCCGCCGTCTCCTTCGCCTGCGGCCCCTACGTCGTGCCCAACGCCTTCATCGAGGGCTGGGCCGTGCGCACCAACAACCCGCCCTCCGGCCACGTGCGCGGCGAAGGCGCGATGCAGGTGTGCGCCGCCTACGAGGCGCAGATGGACAAGCTCGCGAAGAAGCTCGGCGTCGAGCCGGCGGAGCTGCGCCTGCGCAACGCGCTCGCCACCGGCGACGTCCTCCCCATCGGCCAGACCGTGACCTGCCCGGCCCCGGTCGCCGAACTCCTCCTGGCGGTCCGGGACTTCCCGCTGCCCGCGCTCCCCAAGGACACCCCCGAGGAGGACTGGCTGCTGCCCGGCGGTCTGGAGGGCGCGGGCGAGCCGGGCGCGGTGCGCCGGGGCGTCGGCTACAGCCTGGGCATGGTGCACATGCTCGGTGCGGAGGGCGCCGACGAGGTCTCGACGGCGACCGTCAAGGTCCAGGACGGCGTCGCGACCGTGCTGTGCGCGGCGGTGGAGACCGGCCAGGGCTTCAGCACGCTCGCCCGGCAGATCGTCCAGGAGACCCTGGGCATCGACGAGGTGCACGTGGCGCCCGTCGACACCGACCAGCCCACGGCGGGTCCGGGCTGCCGCGGCCGGCACACCTGGGTCTCCGGCGGCGCGGTCGAACGGGCCGCGAAGATGGTGCGCACCCAACTGCTCCAGCCGCTGGCGCACAAGTTCGGGATGTCGACCGAGCTGCTCCAGATCACCGACGGCAAGATCACCTCGTACGACGGCGTCCTGTCGACCACCGTCACGGAGGCGATGGACGGCAAGGAGCTGTGGGCGACCGCCCAGTGCCGCCCGCACCCGACCGAGCCGCTGGACGGCTCCGGGCAGGGCGACGCCTTCGTGGGCCTCGCCTTCTGCGCCGTGCGCGCGGTGGTCGACGTCGACATCGAACTCGGCTCGGTACGGGTGGTGGAACTCGCCGTCGCCCAGGACGTGGGCCGCGTGCTCAACCCGGCGCAGCTCACCGCCCGGATCGAGGCGGGCGTCACCCAGGGGGTCGGGATCGCGCTCACCGAGAACCTGCGCACCCCCCGCGGCCTGATCCGCCATCCCGACCTCACCGGCTACGCGCTGCCGACCGCCCTGGACACACCGGACATCCGGATCGTCAAACTGGTCGAGGAGCGGGACGTGGTCGCCCCCTTCGGCGCCAAGGCGGTCAGCGCGGTCCCCGTCGTCACCTCACCGGCGGCCATCGCCTCCGCCGTGCGGTCCGCGACCGGCCGGCCCGTCAACCGCCTCCCCATCCGCCCGCAGGCCGCGGTGGTCACCGACCGATGAGCGCACCCGGGCCCGCCCGGGGATTCGCGGCGGGCGGGGTCGTGGTGGTCACCGGGGTGATGGCGGCCGGCAAGTCGGCCGTCGCCCAGGCGCTGGCCGAGCGGCTGCCGCGGGCCGCGCACGTCCGCGGGGACCTGTTCCGCCGGATGATCGTCTCCGGTCGCGAGGAGTACGTCCCCGGCGCGGGAGCCGAGGCCGCGGCCCAACTCCGGCTGCGGCACCGGCTGTCGGCGGCGACGGCGGACACCTACGCGGCGGCCGGGTTCACCGCGGTGGTGCAGGACGTGCTGCTCGGCGCCGATCTCTCGGCGTACGTCGCACTGGTGCGCACGCGCCCCCTGTACGTCGTGGTCCTGGCGCCGGGCCCCGACGCCGTGGCGGCGCGGGAGGCGGGACGGGCGAAGACCGGGTACGGGGCCTGGACGGCCGCGCGGCTGGACGCCGAACTGCGTTCGCCGCGGACACCGCGGATCGGGCTGTGGCTGGACACCTCGGCGCAGACCGTGACGGAGACGGTGGAAACGATCATGGCGGGGACGCAACGTGCGCGGGTCGCCTGACGTCCTTTTCCACGGGGCGTTGTCAGTGGGGCGGCGTACTGTTGCGGTCAGTGGGGACGGCCGCTTCGGACACCGCACCGGAGGACCGGACGTGTCCGCGCGCCCAGACTTGAACATGACCGCGCTCGCCGCCGTATGACGTGTACGACGACCGGGTGGCACGGCGATCGACCGCACGGCGACCGTCTGCACGGCGGTCGACCGGCACGACAACGGACGTACGACGGCTTTTCTTGACTTTTCTCGACGCACGACGGAACAACTGCACGACAGGAATCGCGGGGGAGCGATGACCACGACCACGACCGACACCAGGGCCGCAGCGATCACGCTGACCGAGGCCGAGCTGGACCTCTACGTCACCCACGCGCCCACGCGCGGCCTGCTCACCGGCCCCGGCCTGCCGGACGACAGCGGCCTGTTGACGTTCGCGCCGCTGCGCACGGCCGGCCTGCGCACCCTTGCCGACGCCACGGACGGCCCGGCCCGCCTCGCGGGGGAGTTGCGGGACCGGCTCGTGATAGGCGAACTCCTCGGCCCGTCGGGTGCCGGGACCGAGTCGATCCTGCTCGACGGCAGCACCGGCGAGATCACCACCGCCCGCCGGTTCGCCCCGACGGGCTGCCGCCCGCTCGCGCCCTCCCTGGAGACCCTGCTGCGCTTCGCCGCGGTCACGGAGGAACTGGCCGGACTGCGCGGCCGGTTCGCCTCCTTCGCGGGCCGGCACGGCACCAAGACGGCGACCGAGGCGTCCCGCCGTCTGCTCACCCTCTTCGAGGAGGGCACGGACGGCGAGGTGCCGCCGTACTGGAAGGCCGCCGCGCTGATCCGTCCGCTCGCCCTGGTCGCGGGCCCCGGCACGGCCCTCGGCCTCACCCTGGACCTGCCGGGCCGGCTCCTGGACGAGGAGTTCGGACCGGGCCGGGTGGCCCGCTTCGAGGAGGTCGACTTCCCCGCCGCGCTCACCCACGAGCCGACCCGACGCTTCCTGTGCGAGACGGGGCTGCCCGAGGACGCGATCCTCTTCCGCCTCGACACGGACGTACCCCTGCAGACGCTGACGGAGTACTTCCGGGACGAGCGCCTCGGCGAGTACCCCCTGGAGAACCTCCCCGCCCACGCCGGCCGGCTGATACGCCTCGGTCATCTGGCCGAGGAGAACAGCCTGGTGGTCGACGGCACGACGGGCGCGGTCCTGAACTTCAGCGAACCCGAGGCCGCCCTGTACCCCCTCAACACGGACGTCTCCACCCTCGCCTACACCCTGTGGCTGCTGCACCACGAGCGCACGATCGACGCACACCTCGGCCACGAGCTGACGACGGACGCCTACGACCAGTTGGCCACGACGATGATCCAGACCCTCACGTCGATCGACCCGACCCCGACGGCCTCGGACACGGACTGGCACTACTGGACGGAACTCTTCCAGGACGAGGCGGGCGGCGTGCTCTGAACCGCACCGCCCGCCCACGGAAGACCATGACGGGAATCGGACCCGGACCGGCGCGGGTGCGGTACGGAAACACCTGATCCCGCGAGCCGGTCAGGCAACGGGAGGCCGTGGCGGGATTCGAACCCACGTAACTCGCTTTGCAGGCGAGCCCCTGAACCACTCGGGCACACGGCCGTGTCGGTGTGACGAACGTAGGACGGGTGGGGGAGGGGATCAAGGGCGACGCGGGGGCTGCAACGGGACTGCCATACGGCGTTCATGAAACGGTTCGGCCGGCCGAGTGCCGGGCCGGTCGCGGGACGGCTGGTGAGCGCGCCTCCCGTCGCTCGGGAAGGGCCGCCGCACCGCAGGGCTTACGACCAAGGTCGCAGGTGAGAGGCGACTCGCGACAGGGGCCGATGTCGGTGGCGGGACTTACTCTGGCCGTCATGACCGCCCATGAGCCGAGCGACACCGGAGTCGCGAACGAACCCGCTGATGAACCCGCGAGCGAACCCACGACCGGACTCACGGACGAACACGGGGACGGACACAGGGACGGACACGGGGACGGCGTCGGCGAAGGGGTGCTGGGGCGCACCCACCGGGCGCTGAGCGTCGGGATCGTCTCGGTGGTGCTGCTCATCGCCTTCGAGGCGACCGCAGTGGGCACGGCGATGCCGGTCGCCGCACGGGAACTGGACGGGCTGTCCCTCTACGCGTTCGCGTTCTCCGGCTACTTCACCACCAGCCTGTTCGGCATGGTGCTCGCGGGGCAGTGGTCCGACCGCCGGGGGCCGCTGGGGGCGCTGACCGCGGGGATCGGCTCCTTCGCCGCGGGCCTGGTGCTCGCCGGGTTCGCCGGGTCGATGTGGGTGTTCATCCTCGGGCGGGCCGTGCAGGGCCTCGGCGGCGGGCTGGTGATCGTCGCGCTCTACGTCGTCGTCGGCCGGGCCTATCCGGAGCGGCTGCGTCCGGCGATTATGGCGGCGTTCGCGGCGAGCTGGGTCGTCCCGTCGATCGTCGGCCCGCTCGCGGCGGGCGCGGTCACCGAGCACCTGGGCTGGCGCTGGGTGTTCCTGGCGATACCGGTGCTGGTGGTGCTCCCGCTGGCGCTCGCGCTGCCGCAGATACGGCGGCGCGCGGCCGGCCCCGTGGCCCGGGACGGCGGCGCGGCCGGCGGCGAGGCACCCGGCTCGCGCGACCGCCGTATCCGGCTCGCGTTCGCCATCTCCCTGGGCGCCGGGCTGCTCCAGTTCGCCGCGCAGGACCTGCGCTGGATCTCGCTCCTCCCGGCGGTGGCCGGCGCTGCCCTGCTGGTGCCGGCCGTGCTCGGGCTGCTGCCCCGCGGCACCTACCGGGCCGCGCGCGGGCTGCCCTCGGTCGTGCTGCTGCGCGGCCTGGCCGCGGGGTCCTACATCGCGGCCGAGTCGTTCGTCCCGCTGATGCTGGTGACGCAGCGCGGGCTGTCCCCGACGCTGGCCGGGTTCTCGCTGGCGGCGGGCGGCGGCACCTGGGCCCTGGGGTCCTGGGTGCAGTCCCGGCCGCGCGCCGAACCGTACCGGGAACGGCTCATGACCCTCGGCATGGTGCTGACGGCGACCGCGATCACCACCGCGTCCAGCGTGCTGCTGTCCGCCGTACCCGCCTGGATCGTCGCCGTGGCGTGGGGCTTCGGCTGCTTCGGCATGGGGCTGGTGATCTCCTCCAGCAGCGTGCTCCTGCTGCGGCTGTCCGCCCCGGAGGAGGCGGGCGCCAACTCCGCCGCCCTGCAGATATCCGACGGCCTGGCCAACGTCGTCCTGCTCGCGGCGACGGGCGCCGCGTTCGCCGCGCTGGGCGGCGGCAGCCTGGCCGCCACGGCGGCCGAGAGTGCCACGACCGGCGCGGCCGGCCATCCGGCCGCGTTCGCCGCGGTGTTCCTGCCGATGGCCGCGGTGGCGCTGGTGGGGGCGTGGGTGACGACGCGGCTGAACACGAAGTCACAGTGACACCGGGTAGTACCACGCGGTACCATCGCGGCATGGCTGGACTCAACCTGCGGTTCACGGATGAAGAACTCGACGCACTGCGAGAGCGCGCACAGGCGGAGGGGCGCAGCATGCAGGCATTCGCGCACGACGCGGTGCTGGCGGCCATAAACGAGCACTCGCGGCTGTTCAACGAGGCGGCCGAGCACGTACTCAGGGCGAGCGCCGAGCTGAACCGGAGGCTCGCCTGATGCACTACCTCACTCTGCCCGAACTGCTGAACCTCGCGAAGCGGCTGGGGGCGGACGAGGTGCGCGACTACGGGCTGCTGGATTCCGCCCTCGCACGCCCGCAGGCGAGCGTTTTCGGGCAGGATGCCTACCCGGACGTCTGGCAGAAGGCCGCCGCGCTGATGGAGTCCCTGGCTCGCAACCACGCTCTCATCGACGGGAACAAGCGCCTCGCCTGGTACGCGACCTGGGTCTTCCTGCACATGAACGGGCACCCTCTGGACCCGGACTTCGACGTCGACGAGGCGGAGCGCTTCGTGCTGGACGTCTGCCAGGGCGCCTTGGACGTACCCAAGATCGCAACTCAGCTGCCGCGCTTCGCGGGCCAACTGTGACGTGAGTCCCAACCCGGGGTGACCCCGCCCGGCCCGCGTACGGCCACGATCCGGCCGCCGGTAAGGTGGCCGGGTTGTCATACGCGGCCGAGCCGCCCGCACGTCACCCGGCACCACCCGGTCCGGCGCGCCGGGCGGGGCCCATCGCACCGACCCGCACCCACCCTCCACGGAGACCGTGACTACCACCGCCGCCAGTTCCAGCGCGTCGCACTCGCACCACCTGTCACCCGCCTTCCCCGGCCGCGCGCCCTGGGGCACCGCCGGCAAGCTGCGTGCCTGGCAGCAGGGGGCGCTGGAGAGGTACGTCCAGGAGCAACCGCGTGACTTCCTCGCCGTCGCCACCCCCGGCGCCGGCAAGACGACCTTCGCGCTGACCCTGGCGTCCTGGCTGCTGCACCACCACGTCGTCCAGCAGGTGACCGTGGTCGCGCCGACCGAGCACCTGAAGAAGCAGTGGGCTGAGGCGGCCGCGCGGGTCGGGATCAAGCTCGACCCCGAGTACAGCGCGGGCCCGCTCGGCAAGGACTACGACGGAGTCGCCGTCACCTACGCCGGTGTCGGCGTCCGCCCCATGCTGCACCGCAACCGCGTCGAGCAGCGCAAGACGCTCGTCATCCTGGACGAGATCCACCACGCCGGTGACTCCAAGTCCTGGGGCGAGGCATGCCTGGAGGCATTCGAACCCGCCACGCGGCGACTGGCGCTCACCGGTACCCCGTTCCGCTCCGACACCAACCCCATCCCCTTCGTGGCGTACGAGGAGGGGCAGGACGGAATTCGCCGCTCCGCCGCCGACTACACGTACGGCTACGGATCCGCGCTCTCGGACGGGGTGGTGCGACCCGTCATCTTCCTCTCCTACAGCGGCAACATGCGCTGGCGTACGAAGGCCGGAGACGAGGTCGCCGCCCGGCTCGGCGAGCCCATGACCAAGGACGCCGTCAGCCAGGCCTGGCGTACCGCGCTCGACCCGCGCGGCGACTGGATGCCGAGCGTGCTGCGCGCCGCCGACCAGCGGCTGACCGAGGTCCGCAAGTCCGTCCCGGACGCCGGGGCGCTCGTCATCGCCTCCGACCAGGACTCGGCGCGCGCCTACGCCAAGCTCATCCGGGAGATCACCGGCAGCCGGGCGACCGTCGTCCTCTCCGACGACGTGGGCGCCTCGAAGAGGATCGACGAGTTCAGCGAGAGCACCGACCGCTGGATGGTCGCCGTCCGCATGGTCTCCGAGGGCGTCGACGTGCCCCGGCTCGCGGTCGGCGTCTACGCCACGACCATCTCCACACCGCTGTTCTTCGCCCAGGCCGTCGGCCGGTTCGTGCGCTCCCGGCGGCGCGGCGAGACCGCCTCCGTCTTCCTGCCGACCATTCCCGACCTGCTCACCTTCGCCAATGAGATGGAGGTGGAGCGCGACCACGCCCTCGACAAGCCGAAGAAAGAGGGCGAGGAGGACCCGTACGCCGAATCCGAGAAGGAGATGGCGGAGGCGAACCAGGAACAGGACGAGGACACCGGCGAGCAGGACACGCTGCCCTTCGAGGCGCTGGAGTCCGACGCCGTCTTCGACCGAGTCCTCTACGACGGGGCCGAGTTCGGCATGCAGGCCCACCCGGGCAGCGAGGAGGAGCAGGACTACCTGGGCATCCCCGGGCTGTTGGAGCCCGACCAGGTGCAGATGCTGTTGCAGAAGCGGCAGGCCCGGCAGATCGCGCACAGCCGCAAGAAGCCGGACACCGAGGCCGACCTGCTCGAACTGCCCGCCGAGCGGCGCCCGGTGGTCAGCCACAAGGAGATGATGGAGCTGCGCAAGCAGCTCAACACGATGGTCGGCGCGTACGTCCATCAGAGCGGCAAGCCGCACGGGGTGATCCACACCGAGCTGCGGCGGGTCTGCGGCGGGCCGCCGAGCGCCGAGGCGACGGCCGGTCAGTTGCGGCAGCGGATCGCCAAAGTGCAGGAGTGGGCGACCCGGATGCGGTGACGAGTTGCCCGTTCGGGCACGCGGCGTATCAGGACGAAGGCGGGCAGTCCGGATCAACTGCTGCCCGGATTCTGGACGGAGGCTTCCGCTCAGCGAACCCGCTTCGCTACTGTCCGGCTACGCACACGCCCCGTGGCAGTGCCGCCGCGGAGCGCAGTCGTGAAGCGACTGGGCTCGGAGCCGCCGAGCCGTCCTGCCGATCGGCGGCCACTGAAGCGCGTCGCTGACGGGACTCGGCACGCGTCCTCCAGCAGGGGCCACCGACCTCACCACCAAAGGAGTGGGCGTCGTGACCGCGGAGACCTCCCAGACGCTCGACCGAGGACTGCGCGTCCTCACATTGCTGGCCGACACCGACCAAGGGCTGACCGTCACCGAGCTGTCCCACCGGCTGGGGGTGAACCGGACCGTGGTGTACCGGTTGCTCGCCACGCTCGAACAGCATGCGCTGGTCCGGCGCGACCTGGGCGGCCGGGCCCGGGTCGGGCTGGGTGTGCTGCGCCTGGGGCGGCAGGTGCATCCGCTGGTACGGGAGGCCGCGCTGCCCGCGCTGCGGTCGCTGGCCGAGGACGTCGGGGCGACGGCGCATCTGACGCTGGTGGACGGCGCGGACGCGCTGGCGGTCGCGGTGGTGGAGCCGACGTGGACGGAGTACCACGTGGCGTACCGGGCGGGGTTCCGGCACCCGTTGGACCGGGGGGCCGCGGGCCGGGCGATCCTCTCGGCCCGGCAGATACCGCCCGCGGAACCCGGTTACACGCTGACACACGGCGAGTTGGAGGCCGGGGCCTGCGGGGCGGCGGCGCCGCTGATCGGGGTGACCGGGGTGGAGGGCAGCGTCGGGGTGGTGATGCTGTCGGACTCCGTCCCGGAGCGGGTGGGCACCCGGGTCGTGGACGCGGCCCGGGAGGTCGCGGAGGCACTGCGCTGAGCCCGCCGAGCGACGCCCGCGCCGTACGCCGGCCCGGCTCCGTGCGTCGTTCTCGCTCCGTGCGCGGGCCTGGGTCCGTACGCCGGCCCGGCTCCGCGCGCCGGCCCGGCTCCATGCGCCGGCCCGGCTCCATGCGTCGGCCTGCCCCCGTACGGTGTCCTCGCGTCGTGCGTCGACTCGGCTCCGTACGACGTCCCGGCGTCGTGGACGACGGCTTGATCGGCCGGGCGGCGGCCCTGTGTGGTTGTCGCGTTAGATTGACCTCGTGCTCTCTCGTCTCACGCGCCTCCAGGCCGTCGCCGTCTGCGCCCTGCCCGTCGTGGCACTGATCGCCACCGCGGTGCTCGCGCCGCTGCCCTTCGCGGTGGCGCAGCCGGGGTTGACCGCGAACGTCCTCGGCGAGAACCGGGGCACCCAGGTGATCACGGTCTCCGGCACGCCGACCCGGCGGACGACCGGCCAGCTGCGGATGACGACCATCGAGGCGACCTCCCCGGACACGGACGTCTCGCTCGGCGACGTCGTCGACAGCTGGTTCCGCACGGACCGGGCGGTCATGCCGCGCGACTCCGTGTATCCGAGCGGGGGCAGCGTCAAGGAGATCGAGCAGCACAACGCAGAGCAGATGCAGCAGTCCCAGGACGCCGCCACCCGGGCCGCGCTCCGGTACCTCGACGTGACCGACAAGAACGTCAAGGTCACGCTGAAACTCGCGGACGTCGGCGGCCCCAGCGCCGGTCTGCTGTTCTCCCTCGGGATCGTGGACAAGCTCGACGGCAACGGCAGCGGCGGCGACCTCACCGGCGGCCGTACCATCGCCGGCACGGGCACGATCGACGACGACGGCACCGTCGGCGCGGTGGGCGGCGTGGCCCTGAAGACCCAGGCGGCCCGGCGGGACGGGGCGACGGTGTTCCTGGTGCCGAAGGCCGAGTGCAGCGACGCCAAGGCGGAACTGCCGAAGGGCCTCAGGCTGGTCCCCGTCAGCACGCTCAAGGGAGCGGTGGACTCCCTGGTGGCGCTGGAGAAGGGGAACTCCTCGGTCCCGAGCTGCTGAGCGTTCCACTGCCGGGCGCGGTGACGGGTGTCCGCCCCGGCTCCGTACGGTTGGTACGTCCCTAGGCCGGCCGACCGCCTTCCCGGTCCTGTGACGCCTGCTCCACCAGCGGGATGATCCGCAGCGGAACGGGATTCTCCATGACGATCGCGGTGGCGGCCCGGACGATGCCGTCGAAGCCGACCACCCGGTCGATCACCCGCTGAAGATCGGCGTTCGAGCGGGCCACCAGCCGGCACAGCATGTCCCCGGTCCCGGTGGTGGTGTGCAGCTCCAGAACCTCCGGCACGGTCGCCAGGTGTGCGCGGACGTCCGGTCCCTGCCCCTGCCGGATCTCCAGCGTGGCGAAGGCGGTGACGGGGTAGCCGAGGGCCGCCGGATCGACCTGCGGGCCGAAGCCGCGGATGACCCCGTTCGACTGGAGCCGGTCCAGCCGCGCCTGCACGGTCCCCCGGGCGACCCCCAGCCGACGGGACATCTCCAGCACACCGATCCGCGGCTCCCGCGCCAGCAGCACGATGATCCGCCCGTCCAGACGATCGATCGCCATTCGGTCTCCCGCCGTGGTCATCAGGTGTACAAGAACTGTCGGTACGGCCTTAACGGTCAGCGTATTGCCCAGCGGACAGGCGGACCACCGCGCACTTTGCCGAGCACTCCGCGCATCCGCCGGTCCCGTCCAACCGGGCCGTATGGCCACCTGGCCGCCTCCTGCTACGAGCGCTGGTTCCGGGCGATCTGCGCGCTGCTGGAGCGCAGGGGGATCCTCGGGCCCGGCGAACTGGAGGCCGGCGATGACTGACCGGTTCCCGCCGGGCACCCCGGCGCGCACCTTCCCCCCACGACCGGCCGCACCACACCCGCCTGCTGCGGTACGCCGGCGGCAAGCGGCGTCGTGGTCGAACCGGAGGGCCCCGCCCCGCTCGCCGACGTCCGCGCGCACGGCCGCGTGGACGCGCCCGTCGAACAGGTCTACGTGGTCCGCTTCCGCGCCCGTGACCTGTGGGGCGAGGGCGACCACCACGTCGTGCCCGGCCTGTGGGAGAGCTGTCTGGAGGAGGACCGGACCGATGAGCGGTGACCACTCCCGAGACCCGCTACATGATTCTGCCGCGCCGTCGTGCGGGCACCGAGCACCTGACCGAACAGGCCCTGGCCGTCCTGGTCACCCGCTACGCCCTCATCGGCACGGCAGCCGTGTGAGAGCGCCGCACACGACCGCCGCCCAAGCCCCGCAGGCCCGTTGGACGAGCCCCCGCAAACCCCGTCGTGCGAGGCCGGGCCGACCGCTGCCCGGCGCTCACCAGGCCGGGGCCGTGCCCTCGGGCGGTTCGCCAAGGGCGCCCAGCGCCGCCTTCGCCTCCGCCACCCGGGTCGGGGAGAAGTACGGGTTGATCTGGAGCGCCTCCTTGAGGTGGCGGCGGGCGCCTCCGTACTCGCCCAGATCGCGTTCGATCATGCCGCGGTGGAAGACGTACAGCGCGCTGCGCACCTCGCCGCCCTTCGCCTTGTCGGTCGCCTTCTCGGCGTACTCCACACCCTCCTGCGGGTCCCCGGCCCGGTACAGTGCCCACCCCAGCGCGTCCGCGACCTCGATCCCCGGCTGCCGCTCCCACTCGTCGCGCAGCCGCCGCACCGCCTCCTGCGGATCCCCGTGATCCGCCTCGTACTGCCCGACGACCAGTTCGTCGTCGACCCCGCCCGCGGTGTCCCGCTGCACCCGCTGCCGCAGCAGCTCGAACTGGGTGCGCGCCTCCTGCGCCCGGCCCAGCGACGCGTACAGCTCGCCCAGTTCCAGGGCGTACTGCGGGGACGGCTGCCCCGCCAGCGCGTGCGCATAGGCGTTCAGCGCCTCCGTCGTACGGCCCAGCGCGGCCAGCGCGCGCCCCTTCCCGGCGAGCGCGGCCCGCTGGTCCGGGTCCAGGCGGACGGCCGCCTCGAAGTGCCGCAGCGCGTCCTCCCGGTCCCCGCGCTCCCACGCCAGCTGCCCGCCCCGCTCCAGGTAGGCGGCCCGCTCGGCGGCGGTGCCCGCGGTGGCCGCGGCGTCCGCCAGCTGCGCCGCCGCGTCCTCGCGCCAGCCCCGGTCGCGGTAGACGGCGGCGGCCCGCGCCATCACCGCCGGGTGCGCGGCGGGCGGGGTGTGCAGCTCCATCAGCTTCTCCAGCGCGTCGCGCGCCGCCTTGTAGTCGCCGAGCCCGGTGTAGGCGTCGATCAGCAGTGCGTACGTCGTCCAGCGATTCGGGGAGACCTCCAGCGCCTGCTCGCCCTGCCACCTGGCCTCGTCGAAGTCCCGGCGCGCGTTGGCCAGCGCCGCCAGCCCGTCCAGCGCGTCGGCGTTCCCCATCGGCCGCTCCCGCAGCGAGGTCTGCAACGCCTCGTGGGCCTTCGGGAAACTCGCGGCGTCCGCGGTGCGCCGCCCGCGCTCCACATAGGCCGTCCCCAGCACGGCCCAGGCCCGCGCGTCCTGCGGATGCGTCCGCAGATACCTCTCCCGTTCCCCGATCAGCTTCGTCAGCTCGGGCAGCGCGACCGGCATCCCGGCGGTCACCGCCGTGACCGGCCGCGGCCCCGGGGCCGGCACGGGCCGCCGGACCGGCGGCGGCTGCGGGGGCGGCAGCAGCATCAGCACCCCGACCCACCCGGCGGCGCCCGCGACACCGGCCGACGCCAGCGTGCCCAGCACCCGCCGCAGCACACGGGCGCGGCGCCGCGGCGCCGTGGCCACCAGGGAGGTACCCGGCCTGGACTGTTCTTTCTTCATAAGACTTACTGTGCGTTCATCCGACGACCACAACCCGGCAGCCGAAGGCGCGCCCCGGACGGGGTTCACACCGATGGCCCCGGGTGCGAGGCTGTGATCGTGAGCCGAATCGAAGCCGCACCCGACGCAGTGATGGCCGATCTGACCGACCGGCTCCGGACCGGTCTGCCGGCCGAGGCCGTCGTCACCGACCCCGATGTCATGACCTCGTACGCCAACGACATGGCGAGTTTCTGCCCGGCCGGCACCCCGGCCGTGGTTGTCCTGCCGCGTACGGTCGAACAGGTCCAGCACGTCATGCGCACCGCCACCGAGCTGCGCGTCCCGGTCGTCCCGCAGGGCGCCCGCACCGGCCTGTCCGGCGGCGCCAACGCCGCCGACGGCTGCATCGTGCTGTCCCTCACCAAGATGGACCGCATCCTGGCGATCGGCCCGGTCGACCGCATCGCGGTCGTCGAACCGGGCGTCGTCAACGCCACGCTCTCCCGCGCCGTCGAGGAGCACGGCCTGTACTACCCGCCCGACCCCTCCAGCTGGGAGTCGTGCACCATCGGCGGCAACATCGGTACCGCCTCCGGCGGCCTGTGCTGCGTGAAGTACGGGGTGACGGCCGAGTACGTGCTCGGCCTGGACGTCGTGCTCGCCGACGGCCGGCTGCTGTCCACCGGCCGCCGGACCGCGAAAGGGGTGGCGGGGTACGACCTGACCCGCCTGTTCGTCGGTTCCGAGGGCTCGCTCGGCGTCGTCGTACGGGCGGTCCTCGCGCTCAAGCCCAAGCCGCCGCGGCAACTGGTGCTGGCGGCCGAGTTCTCCTCCGTGGCCGCCGCCTGCGACGCGGTGTGCCGGATCATGGCGGGCGGCCATCTGCCGTCCCTGCTGGAACTCATGGACCGTACGACGGTCAGGGCCGTCAACGACCTCGCCCACATGGGTCTGCCCGAGTCCACGGAGGCGCTGCTGCTGGCCGCGTTCGACACCCCCGATCCGGCCGCCGACCTGGCCGCGGTCGGCGCGGTGTGCGAGGCCGCCGGTGCCACCGAGGTGGTCCCCGCCGACGACGCCGCCGAGTCCGAACTGCTCCTCCAGGCACGCAGGCTGTCCCTGCCCGCGCTGGAGGCGGTCAAGGGCACGACGATGATCGACGACGTGTGCGTGCCCCGCTCCCGGCTGGCCGAGCTGCTGGCGGGCATCGAGCGGATCGGCGAGAAGTACCGGCTGACCATCGGGGTGTGCGCGCACGCCGGTGACGGCAACACCCACCCCACCGTCTGCTTCGACGCCCAGGACCCCGAGGAGTCGCAGCGGGCCCGCGAGTCCTTCGACGAGATCATGGCCCTGGGACTGGAACTGGGCGGCACCATCACCGGCGAGCACGGCGTCGGCGTCCTGAAGAAGGAGTGGCTGGCCCGGGAGATCGGCCCGGTCGGCGTGGAGATGCAGCGCGCCGTCAAGCAGGTCTTCGACCCGCTGGGCATCCTCAACCCGGGCAAGCTGTTCTGACCCCCGCCGCCTCCGCCCCCTGCTGCGCCCCGCCGCTGCCGCCGTCCCCGGTGTCGCCGTCCCCGGTGTCGCCGAGCGGGCGGTCACCGGGCGAGCAACTGGTCGAGCACGTGGTCGATGCCCAGCTGCTCGCCCTCGGACCCCGGCGGCACCAACCGCAGCGTCCGCTCCAGCCAGGCGGACACCTGGGCGGCCGGCGCCTCCAGCAGGGCCTCGCCGTCGGGCGAGCTGAGCGCCATGAGGACGACGCTGCGGCCCTCCGCCTTGGCCGGCCACACCCGCACGTCCCCCTGCCCGCAGGGCCGGAACACCCCCTCCACCAGCAGTTCACGGGCGAACGTCCAGTTGACGGGCTGGTCGGAGTTGATGTGGAAGGCGATGTGGACGGCGTACGGGTCCTCGGTGCTGTAGGCGAGGCACGCCGGGACCGCCACGCTGTGCTCCGGCGACAGGACGAGCTTCAGCTCCAGTTCGCGTTCCACCACGGTGTAGTGCATGAGGTGCGCTTCCTCTCTCGGGCAGGTGTACGGGACGGGCGAGCGGCCCCGTACGAGTGGAGAGCGGGCCGGGGTCAGGGCATTACGCGGGTCCGGAGAACTTTTTTCCGCGGTCGTGAAGCCGGTGCGCGGGGTTGCCCGGAAAGGGGCGGGTCCGGCAGGACTGGCGGTGCCGGGCCACCGGGTCTGATAGATGTGGAGGTCCCCAACCCACCCCCGAGCAGATACGGGACGACGGACATGAGCGCCCCCACTCCGGCACCCGGCGACGACTGGCCCCGCGAGGGCTACTACCCGGACCCGTCCATCCCCGGCTACGTCCGGTACTGGAACGGGGCCACCTGGGTGCCGGGCACCAGCCGGCCGGCCCCCCAGGACGGCGAACCGCTCGCCCCGCCGCCCGGGGCGCGTCCGGCCGCGCCCGCGGTCGAGGAGACCGGTCCGCACTTCTTCGACGAGGACCCGCAGCCGGGGCCCGGCGGGCCGGAGCCGGCGTCCGCGTGGGGCGCCGACCGGGCCCGGCAGACGGGTTTCGGCGGCGAAGGGGACCACCGGGTCTCCTGGGGCGCCGACCCGCGGACGCCCGGCGCCGACCCGCGCACGCCCGGCGCCGACCCGCGCACGCCCGCGGACCCGTCGTCCCTGCCCCTTCCGGCGGCCCGGACCTCCCCGTCCGCCCCGCCGGACGGGCGGGCCACCAGCACTGACGGCACGGCGACGATCTCCCCGGCGGACTCCGGTGAACTCCCGGAGAACGGGACGTTCGTCTTCCGCCGCCCCATCCCCGGCCCGGCCGCCGCTCCCGCCCCCGGCCAGGGCTCCGGCCCCGCGGACGAGGGCACCATGACCTTCCGCCCGGTACGCCCGCGCGCCGGTGAACCGGGCCAGGCAGGCGCTCCGGCGGGTCCGGCGGGTCCGGCCTTCGGTCCGCCTCCGGGGCCGCTCGGAGCGGGCGCGGGCCACGCGCCGGGAGCCGCCGGGTCCGCAGGCGCCGCCGCGGCCGGAATCCCCGCCCAGGGGTCCGGTGGCTCCGCCGCCGGACCGTTCGGCACACCGGGTGCGGGCGGATCGGGCCCCGCCGGCGGTCCGGGCGGGCCCGGGTTCGGGCCCGGGAACGCCGCCGCGGACCGTGCCGCCGGGGCGCAGGCGGCGGGCCGTCCCGCCGCCGCCCAGATCGCCGCTTCCCCCCTGCCGCCGCAGTCCACCCCGGTGACCACCGGGCCGGGCGGCGGCCGGTCCTCCTGGGCCCAGCAGGTGCAGCAGCTCGCGGGCGCCGGGGACGAGCAGCCCGTGGCGCCCTGGAAGCCGCCCGTGGAGGACCCCTTCCAGGCGATGGCGCGGCAGCAGGCGGCGGCCCGGCCCGCCGGACTCGGCAAGCGGCTGGCCGCCCGGCTGATCGACACCGTGGCCGTCGGCGCGGTCACCGCGGTGGCCGCCGTACCGCTCGGCACCAAGGCGGCCGACCACATCCAGGAGAAGGTCGACGCGGCCAGGCTCTCCGGCCACACCGTCACGGTCTGGCTGCTGGACGGCACGACGGGGGCGTACCTCGGCATCGTCCTCGCGGTCCTCCTCGTCGTCGGCGTCCTCTACGAGGTGCTGCCGACCGCCAAGTGGGGCCGCACCCTGGGCAAGCGGCTGTGCGGCCTCCAGGTGCGGGACATCGAGGGCCACGAGCCGCCCGCTTTCGCCGTGTCGCTGCGCCGCTGGCTGGTCGCCACCGTCCCGGGGCTGCTGGGCATCGGCGTCATCGGCTTCGTCTGGTGCCTGTTCGACCGCCCGTGGCACCAGTGCCTGCACGACAAGGCGGCGCACACCTTCGTGGCGGGCTGAGAGGGGGCCCTACGTCCGATGCGGGAGGCGGCGGTCCGCCGTCCGGTCCACCGGATTCCGTAATCCGTACGGCCGCCCGTCGGATGCGGATCCGGGCGGTTCGCGGTCCACTCGGGCCATGAGCAGTGAACCGCCTCCCGGCGCCGGGCAGCAGCCACCGGAAGACGATCCGTTCAGGAAGCGGCCCCCGTCCGGCGAGCGGGCGGACTCGCCGGACGGCGGCCAGGACCGGCAGCCCCCGCCGCAGGGCGCCGAAGGCGAACAGCCGCCGCAGGGCGGCGAGGGCGACCGGCCACCGCCCGGCGACCAGCAGCCTCCGCCCCACGGCGGCCAGCAGCCCCCTCCCTACGGCGGTGAGCAGCCTCCGCCAGGCGGCGGCCGGCACCTCCCGCCCTACGGTGGCGGCCCCTACGGAGCCGGTGGCGGGCCCTACGGAGCCGGTGGCGGCCCCTACGGTGCCGGCGGTGTGCCCGGTGATCCGCTCGCCGGCATGCCCCCGCTCGCCGACAGCGGCAAGCGCACGCTCGCCCGCATCATCGACCTGATCCTGGTCGGCATCGTCGTCGGACTGCTCACCTGGGGCCTGGGGGTGTCCGAGTACCAGGTGGACAGCGACAAGGTCGACGTCGGCAAGTCCTTCGCGCAGTCGGTGATCGCCGCCGTGCTCTACATCGCCTACGACACCGTTCTGATGGCCCGGACCGGGCAGACCCTCGGTAAGAAGTGGCTGGGCATGCGGGTCGCCAACCTGGCCGACGGCTCCACCCCGTCCGTACCGGCCATGCTGGCCCGCTCGCTGGTGCTGTGGATCCCGTTCGCCTTCTGCTGCGCCTGCATCTGGACCGCGATCTGCGGCGGCTGGAGCTTCTTCGACAAGCCCTACAAGCAGGGCCTGCACGACAAGGCCGCCAAGACGGTGGTGGTCAGCACCTGAGCACGGCGGGCCGGGCGCAGCGCCCGGGGACGACAGCAGTCGGGGGGGGGGGGGGGGGGACCCCCCCCCCCCCCCCCGGGGGGGGGGCCCCCCCCCGGGGGGGGCGCCCCCCCCGGCCCGCCCGCCCCCCCCCGCGGGGGGGGCCCCGCCCCCCCCCCCCG
>NZ_JBIAXM010000015.1:134086-245552 GCF_042896695.1 Streptomyces sp. NPDC001270
GGCGGGTCCGTGTGCGACACGGACCCGCCGACTGCGTGGGGCGTTCAGCGAACCGTGGGCTCGCGCACCGGCTCGGCCGCGGCGGCCACCGGCTTGCGGGGCGCCGGCACCACCCGCTCGGTGGTGGCCGGCGTCTTGGCCGCGGGGGCGGCCGTACGGGACTTGGGCAGGGGTACCGTCATGGCGACCAGCAGCCCCAGGGCGAGCGCCGCGAGGGCGATCACGGCGATACCCAGTCCCGAACTCGTCTGCGACAGCAGCAGCATGGCGAGCGTCGAGAAGATGACGGTGCACGAACCGTAGGCGAGCTGTGCGGCAGTCGGACGAGGCATGGCAATCGTGTCCTCGGAGGATATCGGGGGTGAGGCGGTCAACCGGCCTGGCTTTCAGCCGACTTCCGGGCGTTCCACTTTCGACTCTATTCGCGTGCATGCCCGAGTGGAACGGTTGGTAAGCGTGGCCTAACCCACGGTACCGGTGCACGGGGGGCGCACGGAGTCATGCATCCGGCAAGTGCCCTGGCCCACGCGCTCGTTGGGTGCTCCGCCGGTGTCGCCGGCCCCTCTCCGCGCCGGAGTCCGTACATAGTCCAGTTGTCCTGCTCAAGTCAAGACCTGTCTTTTCTCCTAAACCTCTAGTCAAATTACGTCACTTGACTACACGCGTTGATCACGCACGGACCCCTCCATGCCCAGGACCCGTCCTGTTCGTGCGCGCGACGCTGGGGAGGAACTCAAGTGACCAGCAGACCCTGGACGTTCAGAGTCGCCGCGGTCGGCGTCGCGCTGGCGGCGGCGTCCGCCACGTTCGCGACGTTCGCCGTCGCGGAGGCGAGCACCACGGCCGCGTCGGCCGCCGCGAACCGGCACGACCCGGCCCCGGTGAAGCAGGAGACGCACGACCTCGACGGCCCGCTGAGCAGGACCCAGGACGCCCAGCGCCAGGAGGCGCTCGACCAGGTCATCGCCGGCCGGGCCAAGGTGCAGGACCGCGACGGTTCGCAGGTCGTCCAGCTCAAGAGCAAGAAGGGCGACAGCAAGTACGTCGAACTGGGCCGGGAGAAGACCGACGAGATCTTCACGATCCTGGTCGAGTTCGGCGACCAGACCGACCCCCGCTACGGCGGCTCCGCCGGCCCCCAGCACAACGAGATAGCCGCGCCGGACCGCGCCGGTGACAACAGCACCGACTGGCAGGCCGACTACGACCAGAAGCACTACGAGGACCTCTACTTCGGCACCGGCAAGGACACCGAGTCGCTGAAGAAGTACTACGAGAAGCAGTCCTCGGGCCGCTACTCGGTGGACGGCGAGGTCTCCGGCTGGGTCAAGGTCCCTTATAACGAGGCCCGCTACGGCAACAACGCGTGCGGCTCCAGCACCTGCTCCAGCGTCTGGAACGTGGTGAGCGACGGCCTGAAGTCCTGGGTCGCCGGGCAGAAGGCGGCCGGCCGCTCCGACGCCGACATCAAGGCGGACGTGGCCAAGTACGACCAGTGGGACCGCTACGACTACGACGGCGACGGCGACTTCAACGAGCCCGACGGTTACATCGACCACTTCCAGATCGTGCACGCCGGTGAGGACGAGTCCGCGGGCGGCGGCGTCCAGGGCGAGGACGCGATCTGGGCGCACCGCTGGTACGCCTACGGCACCGACGCCGGCGCCACCGGCCCCGACGACAACAAGCTGGGCGGCGCCGAGATCGGCGACACCGGCATCTGGGTCGGCGACTACACCATCCAGCCGGAGAACGGCGGCCTGGGCGTCTTCGCCCACGAGTACGGCCACGACCTCGGCCTGCCGGACGAGTACGATACCGCGGGCGGCGAGAACTCCACCGGTTTCTGGACCCTGATGTCCTCCGGCTCCTGGCTCGGCCGGGGCGAGGACGCCATCGGTGACCTGCCCGGCGACATGAACGCCTGGGACAAGCTCCAGCTGGGCTGGCTCGACTACGACGTGGCGAAGGCGGGCACCAGGTCCGCGCACAAGCTGGGCGTCGCCGAGTACAACACCAAGAACCCGCAGGCGCTGGTCGTCACCCTCCCGGACAAAGAGGTCACCACCGAGATCGTCGCCCCGGCGCAGGGCTCGACGCAGTGGTGGAGCGGCAGCGGCAACGACCTCAAGAACACCCTGACCCGGTCCGTCGACCTGACGGGCAAGTCGTCGGCCACGCTGTCCCTGGACGGCTGGTGGGCCATCGAGGCCAACTACGACTACCTCTACGCCGAGGTCTCCACCGACGGCGGCGCCAACTGGACCGCGCTCGACGGCACCGCGGACGGCCAGGCCATCGGCCGGGACGGCAGCGACAAGCCCGCCCTCACCGGGTTCTCGGACGCGTACAAGAAGCTGTCGTACCCGCTCGACGCCTACGCGGGCCAGAAGATCGACCTGCGGTTCCGTTACGCCACCGACGGCGGTGTGGCGGAAGACGGCTTCGCGGCCGACCGGATCACCGTCACCGCGGACGGCACGACGGTCTTCGCCGACGACGCCGAGAGCGCGGACGCGGCCTGGACGGCGAACGGGTTCTCCCGGATCGGCGCGTCCTTCACCAAGGACTACGCGCAGTACTACGTCGCCGAGAACCGCCAGTACGTCTCGTACGACACGACGTTGAAGACCGGCCCGTACAACTTCGGCTTCTCGACGACCCGTCCGGACTGGGTGGAGCACTACCCGTACCAGAATGGCTTGTTGATCTGGAAGTGGGACACCTCCGAGCAGGACAACAACACCGGCCAGCACCCCGGCACCGGCCTCATCCTCCCGGTCGACTCGCACCCGACGGCGCTGCGGTGGTCCGACGGCACGCTGATGCGCAACCGCATGCAGGCCTACGACTCGACGTTCAGCCTGGAGCGCACGGACGGCATCACGCTGCACAAGGCGGACGTGCCGACCCGGATCAAGTCGTCGAACGGGGTGTCGGTCTTCAACGACCACGCCGCCACCTACTACGACTCGTCGAACCCGGCGGGTGGTGTCAAGATCACTGACACCAACACCAAGATCAAGATCGACAAGCAGGCCCGTGACGGCTCGACGATCGACATCGAAGTCGGCCCCGCGGTGAAGTAGCTCGCATCCTCGCAGGTCAGAGACGTATCGGCGGCGACCCCTTGGCGGGTCGCCGCCGATCGTGTTTAGGTGCGTCCTGTGGCGCTCTTATTGACACCGACCGAAACGGGGATGTGACTGAATGGCCGCAGGAGGTTTCTGCAAGCTGCCGAACGGCACGGTGGTGGTGGCACTGAATCTGCCCAGCCCCGCCGCCGACGGCGCGCCCGCGGGCACGGCCGCGGGTGCGGTGCGTGTGCTGGTGCACGCCCGGAACCGGGCCCGCGCCCTGACGCGGCTGCGCAACCTGGGCATGCGGGCGGTCTACCTGCGCGGCAACGCGGCTCCGCCGACGCCGGACGAGATCACGGCGGTGCTGCACCATCCGGACGGGCTGATATGGCGTACCGCGCCTGACAACAGTGTCGGGACGGCGGACCTGGCCACGGAGCTGTGGCATCCGATCAGGGCGCTGCGGCGCGCTCGCGCTCCGCTGAGTGGGCTGTGAAACGTCGGGTTCCGGTGCGGGTGCGGGTGCGGGCGCGGGTGCCTGGGGGCGGTGGGGCGTGAGGGGCGTCGGTCGTCTGCGGGTGCGTCGTGGCTGGGCGCGCAGTTCCCCGCGCCCCTCCGGGGCGCGGCTAGACGACCGGTTTGCCCGACAGTTCCACGCCTGCCTCTCGTAGGTCTTCGAGGGCGTGCTGGGTGGTGTCGGCGGAGACGCCCGCGGTCAGGTCCAGCAGGACGTGCGTGCGGAATCCCTCCCGCACGGCGTCCAGGGCGGTGGCGCGTACGCAGTGGTCCGTGGCGATGCCCACCACGTCCACCTCGTCGACCTCCCGGGCCCGCAGCCAGTCGGCCAGCGGGACGCCGTTCTCGTCGGCGCCCTCGAAGCCGCTGTAGGCCGCCGCGTACGCCCCCTTGTCGAAGACGGCGTCGATCGCGCCGGAGGCGACCGCGGGGGCGAAGTTAGGGTGGAAGCCCACGCCCTCGGTGCCGGCGACGCAGTGCGCGGGCCAGGAGCGGACGTAGTCGGGGTCGTCGGCGAAGTGGCCACCGGGTGCGATGTGGTGGTCACGGGTGGCCACCACGTACCGATAGCCGCCCGGGTCCCCCGAGTTCTCGGCTTCGCTCGAACAGGGGGGACCCCCATCGCCGATCAGCTCGGTGATGGCGGCGGCCACATCGGCGCCCCCGGCCACCGCGAGACTGCCCCCCTCGCAGAAGTCGTTCTGCACGTCTACGACGATCAAGGCGCGGCGCATGGTCGGTGTCCTTCGACTGGCGGTCCCCTGCTCGTGGCGGGCGGGGGAGTGTGAAGTTACGAGCCTAGAGACTTCTGCTCCGGGGCGGGAGGGGTGCGGCCGGGGCGGTCGGCCCCGGCACGTCCACTAGTACCCCGGGCCTCCGTGTACGTACTCCGTCGCGAGGACGGGTTCCCCGCGCGACAGCTGGGTCGCGGACAGCGGCAGATGGGCGCGTACGGCGGCGTGCCGGTCGCGGACGACGTCCAGCGGCTCGTGGGCCACCACCTCGCCGCCCTTGGCCAGCTCGACCAGGAGCTGCCGGTCGGCCAGCTCCGCGGGCACCGGCCCGGTGCCGATGACCTCGGTCTCCGCCACCCCGTAGGCGTCCAGCCGGCGCGCGGCCCACTTGCGCCCGCCGATGGAGGTCTTGCCGCCGGTGGATCGTTTCGCCACCGGTACCAGCGGGGCCTGCGGGTCGGCCGACTCGGCGCGCGCCACCAGCTTGTAGACCATCGAGCAGGTCGGGTGCCCGGAGCCGGTCACCAGCTGGGTGCCGACGCCGTACGCGTCCACCGGGGCGGCGGCGAGCGAGGCGATGGCGTACTCGTCCAGGTCCGAGGTCACGATGATCTTCGTATCGGTCGCGCCCAGCTCGTCCAGTTGCTGCCGCACCCGGTGCGCGACCAGCAGCAGGTCCCCGGAGTCGATGCGCACCGCGCCCAGCTCGGGCCCGGCGACCTCGACGGCCGTCCGGACCGCCTCGGCGACGTCGTAGGTGTCCACCAGCAGCGTGGTACCCCGCCCGAGCGAGTCCACCTGGGCCCGGAAGGCGTCCCGCTCGCTGTCGTGCAGCAGGGTGAAGGCGTGCGCGGAGGTGCCCACCGTCGGGATGCCGTAGCGGAAGCCGGCGGCCAGGTCGGAGGTGGTGGTGAAACCGCCGATGTAGGCGGCGCGCGCGGCGGCCACCGCGGACAGCTCGTGGGTGCGCCGGGCGCCCATCTCGATCAGCGGCCGGTCCCCGGCGGCCGAGGACATCCGGGAGGCCGCCGCCGCGATGGCCGAGTCGTGGTTGAGGATGGAGAGGATCACGGTCTCCAGGAGCACGCACTCGGCGAACGAGCCCTCCACCCGCAGCACCGGCGAGCCCGGGAAGTACACCTCGCCCTCCGGGTAGCCCCAGATGTCACCCGTGAAGCGGTACTCGGACAGCCATTGGAGGGTGTCCTCGTCGACGATCTGCCGCTCCCGCAGGAAGTCGAGGACGCCCACGTCGAAGCGGAAGTCCTCGACCGCGTCCAGGACCCGCCCGGTGCCCGCCACGACGCCGTAGCGGCGCCCGTTCGGCAGCCGCCGGGTGAAGACCTCGAACACGCTCCGGCGCCCGGCGGTGCCCGCCCTGAGGGCCGCCTGGAGCATCGTCAGCTCGTACTGGTCCGTGAAGAGCGCCGTCGACGGCACGCCCACCCGCCTGCCGCCACCGCCCCGGCGCGGCGGTGCCCCGCGCCCTTCGTCCTCCGGCAGCCCAAGGTCCGCTGTGTCCATGAACCCGCATGCTACCCCCATCTCGTCAGTGTGACGATTTTTGCCCCGCGTGGCAGCATGGGCGTTGTGACGTCACCCGCGCCCGTAGAGATCGAACGCACCGAGCCGGCGGAGGAGGTCTTCGCCGTACCCGAGCCGGACGTCCCCTGGGTCACGATCGTGCACAACGACCCGGTCAACCTCATGAGCTATGTCACGTATGTCTTCCAGACGTATTTCGGCTATCCCAAGGACAAGGCCACCAAGCTCATGCTCGATGTCCACCACAAGGGCCGGGCGGTCGTCTCCAGCGGCAGTCGCGAGGAGATGGAGCGCGACGTGCAGGCGATGCACGGCTACGGTCTGTGGGCCACCCTCCAGCAGGACCGGAAGTAACGACGCCACCGATGTCAGGACACTTCGAACCGCTCCCCGGCGGCGGCGCGGCCGTCGCGCTCGACGACGTCGAGATTTCCATCATCCGGTCGCTGGCCGTCCAGCTGCTGGAACTGATCGGTCCCGGCACCGCCCCCGCGGACGCCCCCGCCGACCCGCTCGCCGAACTGTTCACCGAGGGGCCCAGCGAGCCGCCCGCCGACCCGGTGCTGCGCCGGCTCTTCCCGGACGCCTACGGCGACCCCGGGCGGACGGCGGACTCGCCCGCCCGGGCGGCGGAGCAGGAGGCGTCCTCCGCCGAGTTCCGCCGCTACACCGAGAACGACCTGCGGGCGGGCAAGCGGGAGAACGCCCTCGCGGTGATCCGCGCCCTGGACGCGCTGGCCGCGGCGGGGGAGGGCGGGGCGGTCCTCAAGCTGTCGCCCGAGGAGTCCCGGCAGTGGCTGGGCGCGCTCAACGACCTGCGGCTGGCGATCGGCTCCCGGCTGGAGATCACCGACGAGGACGACACCGAGCTGCTCTACCGGCTGTCGGACGACGACCCGCGCAAGCCGATGGTGATGGCGTACCTGTGGCTCGGCGGACTCCAGGAGACCCTGGTCTCGACGCTCCTGCCCTGATTCGTCCGCATTCCCTGTTCATTCCCTGTTCGCTCAGAGGACGCTCAAATCCGGATAACGATCCCGTCACCAAAGTGACCGGTTTTGATGGGATTGCTTGCCATTTATCCTATTTTTTCCCGTGTGGTGCGCCACAGTGCACCGGTGTGATCAGCGGGGCTGCCGTGGTACATCTTCACGACCGCCCGGCGGACACCACCCATGTCCCGCCGGGGGCGCGGCCGGCCGGTCGATCACCGGCCAGCACAACTCCAGCAGCCCAGGGGGGACCGGAATCCGGTCCGAGGCCGGCCGAAGGGCCCGGACCGGCGTGGAGAAAGGCACACCGCACATGACCCCATCGCAGGTCACCGAGGCGCCGGAAGAGGGCTACGAGCGCGGGCTCGGCAGCCGTCAGGTGCAGATGATCGCGATCGGCGGCGCCATCGGCGTCGGCCTGTTCCTTGGAGCCGGGGCGAACATCGCCAAGGCCGGACCCAGTCTCATTCTCATGTACGCCGTCTCCGGCGCCATCATCTTCTTCATCATGCGGGCACTCGGGGAGCTGCTGCTCTACCGGCCCGTCACGGGCTCCTTCGCCGAGTACTCCCGGGAGTTCCTCGGCCCGTTCTTCGGCTACTTCACCGGCTGGACGTACTGGATGATGTGGGTGGTGACCGGCATGGCCGAGCTGACGGCCGCCGCGATCTACATCCACTACTGGTTCCCGTCCGTCCCGCAGTGGCTGACGGCCCTGGTCTTCCTCGTCGTCCTGTTCGTGGCCAACCTGATCTCGGTGAAGCTGTTCGGCGAGATCGAGTTCTGGTTCTCGATGGTCAAGGTCACCGCGCTGATCGGCATGATCGTGATCGGTCTGGGCGTGCTCACCTTCGGCTTCAGCGCCGCCGGTGACACGGCCACGGTCTCCAACCTCTGGCAGTTCGACGGCTTCTTCCCCAAGGGCATCGGCTCCTCCCTGATGACCTTGCAGGGTGTGATGTTCGCCTACCTCGCCGTGGAACTGGTCGGCGTCACCGCGGGCGAGTCGGAGAACCCGGAGAAGACCCTCCCGAAGGCGATCAACACCCTGCCCTGGCGGATCGCGCTGTTCTACGTCGGTGCCCTCACCGTCATCCTGTGCGTGGTGAAGTGGACCGAGTTCGCCGAAGGCGTCAGCCCCTTCGTGAAGGCGTTCGCCGTCATCGGCATCCCGGCCGGCGCGGGCATCGTCAACTTCGTGGTGCTCACCGCGGCCCTGTCGTCCTGCAACTCCGGCATGTACTCCACGGGCCGCATGCTGCGCACCCTCGCGGACAACGGCGAGGCCCCCAAGGCGTTCGGCCGGCTGTCGACTTCAAAGACGCCCGCGCTCGCCATCACGGTCTCCGTCGCCTTCATGTGCATCGGCGTGGTCCTCAACTACGTCGTCCCGGAGAAGGCGTTCGGCTACGTCACCTCCGTCGCCACCGCGGCCGGCATCTGGACCTGGATGATGATCCTGATCAGCCACATCCGCTACCGCCGCGCCGTCGTCGCGGGCCGGCTGCCCGCGTCCTCCTTCCCGGCGCCGGGCGGATCGGTGTGCAGCTGGATCGCCCTCGTCTTCCTCCTCTTCGTCACCGGACTGATCGCGTACGACGCCGACGCCCGGGTCTGCCTGTACGTGATGGCGGGCTGGGCCGCCGCGCTCGGCATCGGCTGGCTGTTCCTGCGCAAGGGCACCCCCGGGACCACCGACCGCCGCGAACCGGCGCTGGAGCAGGTGGGCTGAGGACCGGCCCACCGAGAACTGCGCCACCGAGGACGTCCGGCCGCAGCACACCCGACAGGGCGAGCGCTGCGGCAGCCGCTCCGGACGTCCGTCATATGGGCCGCTCCGTACCGCCCCTCGGTACGGAGCGGCCCCACTGCTTATCCTTGCCCGCATGCTGACCCTCACCCAGGACCTGTACGACCGGATCGTCGCCCACGCCCGCGCGGACCACCCGGACGAGGCGTGCGGCGTGGTCGCGGGTCCGGCGGGCACCGGCCGCCCCGAGCGCTTCGTCCCGATGCTCAACGCCGCCCGCTCGCCCACGTTCTACGAGTTCGACTCGCAGGACCTCCTGAAGCTCTACCGCGACCTGGACGACCGCGACGAGGAGCCGGTGATCATCTACCACTCCCACACCGCGACCGAGGCATACCCGTCCCGCACCGACATCGGCTACGCGAACGAGCCCGGCGCCCACTACGTCCTGGTCTCCACCGCCGACACCGACGGCCTCGGCGAGTTCCAGTTCCGCTCCTTCCGGATCCTCGACGGCGAGGTCACCGAGGAAGAGGTCAAGGTCGTGGCGGCGTACTGACCGCAATTCGGTCAGAATTCATCCACCATGCGAGATCGCATTCCGGGAAGCGGACCGGGAATCGATACCATGTGCCCATGGTTCTCCACGACGTGAGCGAGAAAGCGCCGGGCATGCTGCTCGTGGCGCGGCTGCACGTCGATCTGTGCAGGCTGAACAGCGCCATCTGTTGACGTTTCCGTGCCGCCGTGCGGCCGTGAGCCGCGGCGCTCCCCCCACGTGCCGAAAGCCGGGGGACCCACTGTGCGCCCGATCCGATTCTTCCGACAGGAGCCCGCAACCATGGCCATCGAGGTCCGCATCCCCACCATCCTCCGCCAGTACACCGACGGCCAGAAGGCGGTGGAGGGCAACGGCGACACCGTCGCCGCGCTGTTCGCCGACCTCGAAACCCGGCACGCGGGCATCCAGGGCCGCCTCATCGACGAGGCGAAGGACGGCCAACTGCGCCGCTTCGTCAACGTCTACCTGAACGACGAGGACGTCCGGTTCGTCGACGGCATCGACACCAAGCTGTCCGACGGCGACGTCGTGACCATCCTGCCGGCGGTGGCCGGCGGCATGGCCTGACAGGCCCCGATCCCCATGCGCTACGACTCCCCGCTCGCTGCGGTGGGCAACACCCCGCTGGTGTGCCTGCCGCGCCTCTCGCCGTCCGCCGACGTCCGGATCTGGGCCAAGCTGGAGGACCGCAACCCGACCGGCTCGGTCAAGGACCGCCCCGCCCTGCACATGGTCGAGCAGGCGGAGAAGGACGGCCGGCTCACCCCGGGCTGCACGATCCTGGAGCCGACCTCGGGCAACACCGGCATCTCACTGGCCATGGCGGCCAAGCTCAAGGGCTACCGCATGGTGTGCGTGATGCCCGAGAACACCTCGCAGGAACGCCGGGACCTGCTCGGCATGTGGGGCGCGGAGATCATCCCCTCACCGGCCGCGGGCGGCTCCAACACCGCCGTGCGCGTCGCCAAGGAACTCGCCGCCGAGCACCCGGACTGGGTGATGCTCTACCAGTACGGCAACCCGGACAACGCCGGCGCCCACTACGCCACCACCGGTCCGGAGATCCTCGCCGACCTCCCCTCGATCACCCACTTCGTCGCCGGCCTCGGCACCACCGGCACCCTCATGGGCGTCGGCCGCTATCTGCGCGAGCACAAGCCGGACGTGCAGATCGTCGCCGCCGAGCCCCGCTACGACGACCTCGTGTACGGCCTGCGCAACCTCGACGAGGGCTTCGTACCGGAGCTGTACGACGCCTCCGTGCTCACCACCCGCTTCTCGGTCGGCTCGGCCGACGCGGTCACCCGCACCCGGGAACTCCTCCAGCAGGAAGGCATCTTCGCCGGTGTCTCCACGGGCGCCGCGCTGCACGCCGCGATCGGCGTCGGCCGCAAGGCGGCGCGGTCCGGCG
The DNA here is from genome assembly GCF_042896695.1 of Streptomyces sp. NPDC001270. Lineage (NCBI taxonomy): Bacteria > Bacillati > Actinomycetota > Actinomycetes > Kitasatosporales > Streptomycetaceae > Streptomyces > Streptomyces sp. NPDC001270. The sequence goes on from NZ_JBIAXM010000015.1 coordinate 144,677, forward strand.
AGAGCGCCGACATCGTCTTCATCGTGGCCGACGGCGGCTGGAAGTACCTCTCCACCGGCGTCTACACGGCGGCCACCACCGAGGAGGCCATCGAGACGCTGCACGGCCAGCTCTGGGCGTAGCACCCCGCGCCGGCCCTTCGGCCGCCGAGTGGCGGACCCCGGCCGGTGGAAACCGGCGGGGGTCCGCGACGGATCCGCACGGCCGGGTGGAACGTCATATCCGTACCGGTCCGAGACCTTCGCGGAAAGGCGGTCGCCCCATGCGCCGTACGACGATCCACCGGATCCACCGCACGACGCTCGCCGCCGCGGCGGCCGTGCTGCTGCTCGCCGGCTGCGGCGCGGCGGGCGACGGCTCGGGCCCGGGGGACAGCGCGGGCGGCACCACCCCGTCGTCGACCCCGTCCGCACCGGCGACCCCGTCCGCGTCAGGCACCCCTTCCGGCGGCTGCGTGAACCAGGCCGAGCTGACCGTCGCCGACGACGGCCACAGCCTGTGCCTGACGCGCGGCGGGGTGGTACGGATCGATCTGGCCGGCACCCCGGACCGCCCCTGGCAGCCGCTCACCGCCACCGGCACCGCACTCAAGGCCGTCAACGCGGGCGTCGTCGTCCAGCCGGGCCACGCGCTCGCCGCCTACGAAGCCGTCGCCGCCGGCACCGCGCGACTCACCTCGTACCGCCCGCTGTGCGCCCAGGGCAGCCCCGGCCAGGTCGCCTGCCAGGGCCTGCAGAGCTGGACGGTCACCGTACGGGTCCGCTGAGCCGCGGCCGGGCCCGCCGCCCGGACGCGCTCAGGTCGCCAGGTGCCGCACCTGGTCCCACAGCACCGGATCGACCACGCCCACCCGGCGCCGGAAATCCCACACCGGCACCTGGCGCAGCTCGTCCGTCTCCAGGAAGCTCTGCCGGCCCTGCGCGTCGCCCACCGAACCCGGCGGGAGCGGGATCACCCCGGCCTGTTCGTCGCGGTACCTGCTGGTGATCTTCGCAACCGTGGCCCGCTTGCCGTGCACCGCGAGCACCAGACAGGGCCGGTCCTCCGCTCGCCCGTCCCGCGCCGCCGCCCTGCCCGAGGCGCCGCGCGCGGCCCCTTCGGGCACCGGTCCCTCCTCGTGCGGCACGCTCGCCCACCAGATGTCACCCGGCTGGGGCCGCGCCACGTCCGCCCGGGGACGCTCGTCGCGCCCCGGTGACCACGTCCTGCGCCGGGGCGGCCGACGGCCGCGACCCCAGCCGTCGACGAGCGTGGCGATCAGCGCGAGCAGCACCACCGCCGCGAGCGCCAGCCACCAGGACGTGTCCATAGGCTTGACGGTACCGGCGCGTGCAACCCCGCGCGCGCCCTCTGTCATATCGCCTGCGCCCCCGGTCCAGCCGAACCGGTGACAGCACAGGTGAGTTCGCCCACAACCCCCCCTGGCAACGGCGCGACCCAAGCTTTCGCGCTTTACGCTCGACGGACCGCACGACCCCTGTCTGCCTTTTTCCGAACCCCTTTTCGCCCCTAGTGGATCGTTCCTTCCGGTTCGGTCCAGCCGGATTCACCGCCAACGGAGGTTTCTGCTTCATGAAGCTCACCGTCGTCGGCTGCTCGGGGTCGTTTCCGTCCGCGGACTCGGCCTGTTCGAGCTACCTCGTGGAGGCCGACGGCTTCCGGCTGCTCCTCGACCTGGGCAACGGCGCCCTCGGCGAGTTGCAGCGCCACTGCGGTCTCTACGACCTCGACGCGATCTTCCTCAGCCATCTGCACGCCGACCATTGCATCGACATGTGCGCCTACTTCGTGGCGCGCTACTACCGGCACGACGGCGGACGCGCCGCCCCGATCCCCGTCTACGGACCCGAGGGCACGGAGCAGCGCCTGACCACCGCCTACGCCGACACCCCCACCGCCTCCTCCATGAGCGAGGTCTTCGACTTCCACACCATCAAGCCGTCCACGTTCGAGATCGGCCCGTTCACCGTGCACACCGAACGGGTGCGGCACCCCGTGGAGGCGTACGCCATCCGGGTCGAACACGGCGGGAAGTCACTGACGTACTCCGGGGACACGGGCGTCACCACGGCACTCGACGAGCTGGCCCGGGACACCGACCTCTTCCTGTGCGAGGCCGCGTTCACCCACGGCAAGGAGAACATCCCCGACCTGCACCTCAACGGCCGGGAGGCGGGTCAGAGCGCCACCCGCGCGGGTGCCCGGCGCCTGGTCCTCACCCACATCCCGCCGTGGACCGACCCCGAGGTCAACCTGGCTGACGCGCGCGCCGTCTTCGACGGCCCGGTGGAACTGGCGGCGCCCAGGGCGACGTACGAGATCTGACGGATCCGGTCCGCACGGAGTTCAGGCCCGTGCGCACACCGGAAGGCCCGCACACCGGAAGGCCCCGGAACCGAGCATCGGTTCCGGGGCCGTCGTCGTGCCGGGGCGGGGCTCACGCCTTGGTGAGGTCCTCGACCTCTTCCTCGGGCTCGCGGCCCGGGGTCTTCAGATCGAACTTGACGATCGCGAAGCGGAAGGTCACGTAATAGATGGCCGCGAAGACCAGCCCGATCGGGATGATCATCCATGGCTTGGTCGCCAGATGCCAGTTGAGCACGTAGTCGATGAAGCCGGCCGAGAAGTTGAAGCCGTCGTGCACACCCAAGGCCCAGGTCACCGCCATCGACGCCGCGGTCAGCACCGCGTGCAGCACGTACAGGACCGGCGCGACGAACATGAAGGAGAACTCGATCGGCTCGGTGACACCGGTGACGAACGAGGTCAGCGCGAGGGAGACCATCATGCCCAGCACGGCCTTGCGGCGCTCGGGACGGGCGCAGTGCGCGATGGCGAGCGCGGCGGCCGGCAGACCGAACATCATGATCGGGAAGAACCCGGACTGGAACAGACCGGCGGACGGGTCACCGGCCAGGAACCGGGTGATGTCGCCGTGCACGATGTCGCCGGCCGAGTTCTTGAAGTCGCCGAGCTGGAACCAGGCCACCGTGTTGACGAACTGGTGCATGCCCACCGGGATCAGCGCCCGGTTCACGGCACCGAACAGGGCCGCGCCGCCCGAGCCGAGACCGGTCAGCCACTCGCCGAAGTTCGAGATGCCCTCACCGACCGGCTTCCAGACCAGGCCGAAGAAGACGCCCATCACGAGGCCGACGAAGGCCATGATGATCGGCACGAGCCGGCGGCCGTTGAAGAAGCCCAGCCAGTCGACCAGCTTGGTCCGGTGGAAGCGCTGCCACAGCACGGCGGCGAGCAGACCCATGATGATGCCGCCGAGCACCCCGGGGTCGTTGTAGCTCGCCGGTATGTCCTTGCCCTTCTGGATCACCTCTTCGGTGACCGGGAAAGCCTGGAGGACCTTGCTGTAGACGAGGAAGCCGACCACCGCGGCGAGCGCGGTCGAACCGTCCGCCTTCTTGGCGAACCCGATGGCCACGCCCACACAGAACAGGATCGGAAGGGCGCCGGTCAGCGCGCTGCCCGCGTTGCTGAACACGGCGGCGACCTTGTCCCAACCGAGGCCGTCCTTGCCGAAGATGTCGTCCTGGCCGAGCCGGACCATGATCCCCGCCGCCGGCAGCACGGCGATCGGGAGCTGCAAGCTGCGGCCGACCTTCTGCAGGCCCTGGAACAGGCCGGATCCCCGCTTCTTTGCGGGAGCCGCCGTCGCGGTGGCGGTGCTCATGCGTCCTCCATCGGGTGGTGGTCTACACCACTCAGTGGTGTAGACCTGTTGTAACACGGTGGAGGGCACCCACGGAACTGAGAATTCCATAGCATGGTGCCGGGTTTGGGTCACACTTTGGTGACGTTGTCGAAGGCCCGCCGGCAAGCCCGCCGACACCGCACCGATCACGCCTCGGAGACGTCCTCGACCTCCTCCGCCGGCTCCCGACCCGGCGTCCGCAGACCGAACCGGGCGATCGCGAAACGGAACACCACGTAATAGACGACGGCGCAACACAGACCGATCGGCACGATCAGCCACGGCCTCGTCGCCAGACCCCAGTTGATGACGTAGTCGATCAGACCCGCCGAGAAACTGAAACCGTCGTGCACCCCCAGCCCCCACGTCACCGCCATCGACACCCCCGTCAGCACCGCGTGCACCGCGTACAACAACGGCGCGACGAACATGAACGAGTACTCGATCGGCTCGGTGATGCCCGTCACGAACGACGTGAGCCCCACCGACAGCATCAGACCACCCACCTCCGCACGGCGGTCCGGCCGCGCGCTGTGCGTGATCGCCAGCGCCGCCGCGGGCAACGCGAACATCATGATCGGAAAGAAACCCGACGTGAACAGACCCGCCTGCGGATCACCCGCCAGGAACATGTTGATGTCACCGTGCACCACCGTGCCGTCCGGCTCCTTATAACTGCCGAACTGGAACCAGATGGGCACGTTCAGGAACTGATGCAGACCCACCACCAGCAACGCCCGGTTCGCCACCCCGAAGACCCCCGCACCCCACGCCCCAAGCCCCCGCATCCACCCGCTGAAACCCTCCAGCGCGGCACCCACCGGCGGCCAGACCCACAGACACAACGCCGCGAACACGATCGCCACGAACGCCATGACGATCGGCACCAGCCGACGCCCGTTGAAGAAACCCAGCCAGTCCACCAGACGCGTGCGATGGAACCGCGCCCAGAAGAACGCCGCCAGCAGCCCCACCACGATGCCCCCGAACACCCCCGGATTCTGATACGTGAAGGCCGTCACCGTCCCGTCCCGCGCCTGACAGCCGACCGCCACCGCCCGCGCACCCGCCGCACAGCCCTGCGGGAACTGCCGCAGCACGTTGTAGTAGACGAGGAAACCCACCACCGCCGCCAACGCCGTCGAACCGTCCGCCTTCCGCGCCATCCCGATCGCCACACCGACACAGAACAACAACGGCAACCCCAGCGACCCGTCGAGCAGCGCACCCCCCGCCCCCGCCATCACCTTCGAGACGACCGTCCAGCCCAGCCCCCGCGCCCCGAACACATCAGGCTGGCCGAGCCTGTTGAGGATGCCCGCCGCCGGCAGCACCGCGATGGGAAGCTGAAGACTGCGCCCCATCTTCTGCAACCCCTGGAACAGACTGCTCCAGCGCGCGCGGGCGGGAGAGACCGTGCTGTCCGCGCTCATGCCGTCCCTCCGGGCCCCTCGGCTCACAAGCGGGCTTGGCGACCGTCTCCCGGGTGGTGTAGACCAGTTTCGGACGGTTCCGCTGCCGTGAACGCCATCCTTCGATACGTACGACAAGGACGCTCGCGAAGCTGGGCCAACTGTGGGTTACTGCGACAAAGCGGTTCAGACCAGGGAGAGGGAACATGGCCAGCAAGGCAGAGAAGATCGTCGCCGGACTCGGCGGCATCGACAACATCGAGGAGATCGAGGGCTGCATCACCCGCCTGCGCACCGAGGTCACCGACCCCTCCAAGGTCGACGAAGCCGCACTGAAAGCCGCCGGCGCCCACGGCGTCGTCAAGATGGGCACCGCCATCCAGGTCGTCATCGGCACGGACGCCGACCCGATCGCCTCGGAGATCGAAGACATGATGTGAGCCTCACGGCCCACCCGTAGGGGGCCCCGCCGCCAGCGGCCGGGCCCCTCACGCATGCCGGGCGCCTCCGGCACGGGGCACGCGGTGGGCGGGTGGGGTCCGGCGAGATGCGGGGGTACGGGGTGCGGGAGCCGGTCGCACAGTTCCCCGCGTCCCCACGAGGCCTCGAAGCGTGAGCAACTCGAAGCGAGAGTAAAGGGACCGGGGTCCCGGCTCGCGGCAGGACCTCCCGCGTCCCGGCGCACGACCTCCCGCGTCCCGGACCTCTCACGTCCCGGCGCAGGACCTCCCACGCCCCTGCACCGGCCGCCGCCTCCGGCCCCGGAGACGGGCCCGCCCCCGACGCCCCCCGCCCGGCCGGGAGCCCACCCGCCCAGGCACTAGGCTCCACTCCATGTCTCGAATCGACGGCCGCACCCCAGAACAACTCCGCCCGGTCACCATCGAACGCGGCTGGAGCAAGCACGCCGAAGGCTCCGTCCTCGTCTCCTTCGGCGACACCAAGGTCTTCTGCACCGCATCCGTCACCGAAGGCGTCCCCCGCTGGCGCAAGGGCAGCGGCGAAGGCTGGGTCACCGCCGAGTACGCCATGCTGCCCCGCGCCACCAACACCCGCGGCGACCGCGAATCCGTCAAGGGCAAGATCGGCGGCCGCACCCACGAGATCTCCCGGCTCATCGGCCGGTCCCTGCGCGCCGTCATCGACTACAAAGCCCTCGGCGAGAACACCATCGTCCTCGACTGCGACGTCCTCCAGGCCGACGGCGGCACCCGCACCGCCGCCATCACCGGCGCCTACGTCGCCCTCGCCGACGCCGTCACCTGGGCCCAGGGCAAGAAACTGATCCGCCCCGGCCGCCGCCCACTCACCGGCACCGTCAGCGCCGTCTCCGTCGGCATCGTCGGCGGCATCCCGCTCCTCGACCTCTGCTACGAGGAAGACGTCCGCGCCGAGACGGACATGAACGTCGTCTGCACCGGCGACGGCCGCTTCGTCGAGGTCCAGGGCACCGCCGAAGCCGAACCCTTCGCCCGCGACGAACTCAACGCCCTCCTCGACCTCGCGGTCACCGGCTGCACCGACCTCGCGGCCCTCCAGCACAAGGCGCTCGACGCCACCCTCGAAAAGTAAAGAGCACGCCAAACAGAAGCCTCCCGCGGGGCAACCCCGCCGGCCTCCCCGGCGTCCCCATGGGTACGGGCGCACGACACAGGGGTGTGCGCCCGGCCAGCCTGAACCGGGGGAGGAACCCAGCCATGGCCGCGAGCCGACGCCGCCGTCGAGCCCGTATCACCGCCGTCGCCGCCGTGACAGCCGGCGTCGCACTCACCACCGGCCTCGCCACCGGATGCGACAGCGTCAACAAGGCCCTCGACTGCGTCCGCACCGCCGACTCCATCGCCGACAGCGTCACCCGACTCCAGCAGGCGGTGGAGAACGCGGCCACCGACCCCACCCAGGCCGCCGAATCCCTCGACGCCATCCAGAAGAACCTCGACAAGATCGGCGACACCACCGACAACGCCGACGTCAACAAAGCGGTCGACGACCTCGGCACAGCCGTCGACACCATCCGCACGGCGATCAAGAACGGCGACACCACCCCCGACGTCGGACCGGTCACCGACGCGGCGGGCGAACTGACCAAGGTCTGCACCCCGTAAACCACCGGCCGCGGCAAGGGATACTGGCCCGCATGACCCGCTTGATCCTCGCCACCCGCAACGCCGGAAAGATCACCGAACTGCGCTCGATCCTCGCCGACGCGGGCCTGACCCACGAACTCGTCGGCGCGGACGCCTACCCCGACGTCCCCGACGTCAAGGAGACAGGCGTCACCTTCGCCGAGAACGCACTCCTGAAGGCACACGCCCTCGCCCAGGCCACCGGCCTGCCCGCCGTCGCCGACGACTCCGGCCTGTGCGTCGACGTCCTGAACGGCGCCCCCGGCATCTTCTCCGCCCGCTGGGCCGGACGGCACGGCGACGACAAGGCCAACCTGGACCTGCTGCTCGCCCAGCTCTCCGACATCGCCGACGAACACCGCGGCGCGCACTTCGCCTGCGCGGCGGCCCTGGCCCTGCCCGACGGCCGCGAGGCGGTGGTCGAGGGCCAACTGCGGGGCACCCTCCGCCACGCCCCCGCGGGCACCAACGGCTTCGGCTACGACCCGATCCTCCAGCCGGACGACGCCACCCGCACCTGCGCCGAACTCACCCCGGCCGAGAAGAACGCCATCAGCCACCGGGGGAAGGCGTTCCGGGCGTTGGTGCCGGTGGTGCGGGAGTTGTTGGGCTGATCTCGCCAAGGAGCCCCATGCCTACGAATCGAAGGCATGGGGCTCCTTTTGCCTGTGCGCCCGGTCGGATTCGAACCGACAAACACGACCACCTAAAGATCGCCGCTCGGCCGTTGGCGTACGGGCGCCGGGGCCGACGCCTACTTTACTGGGCTACACCTTCCGTCGTCCGCCCCCTCTGCACCAGGTGCTGGTGATCGCGTGACAGTTCGGGCATAGCAGCCGCAGGTTCTCGCGCCGATTGTCCTTCCAGTCGCCGTTCACGTGGTCGATCTCCAGTGTCATGGGGCGCCCGAGCCACTCCGGACCGACGCCGCACTCGGCGCACTCCTGCGGTACGCCGATTTCGAGGAGCGCACGACGCAGCAGGTGGGTTCTCGTCCGGCGCGCGCGGTCGTGCTGGACCAGAATCTCTTCGGGGCGCTTGAGGGGGACCACGCCGGGCTTCCCTCGTTGATGCGCTTGGCCCAGGAAGTGTGCGGTCGTGAGTTGTTCTTCGGCGATCCGTTGGCGCAGCAGTTCGCGTTGCCTGGTGCTGTCCGGACGCCCCAATCGGCGAAGTGCTTCTGCGATGGAGATCGACTCGGAGACCGCTGCACACAGTTCGTCACGTGTTGGCAGGGTTTGCCCGCTGGAGCGGTTGAAGGGCGAGATGTTGATCCCGAAGTGGGCGCTGCTGTTCATGAAGCGCAGCCTTTGGTGCGACCCTTGCCGCGCCCCCGGTAATTGTCCGTTGCCGAGTGGCAGTTGGGGCACAGGAACCGGAGATTTCCGATGCGGTTGTCGCGCCAATTACCGTTGATGTGATCAACCTCCAGCGGCAGCGGACATCCTCGCCACACCGCCGTGCCGCAGAGAGCGCACCGCTCCGGAACCCCCAGGGCCGTCAATGCCCACTTGAGCCGGTCGCTCGGAACGCGTCTGGCGTTGCCGACCGGCTGCTCGACGAGCAGTGCCTCTGGCGTTCGAGCGCGCCAGGGCTTCCCCCGCTGCGTCGGCATCTGAAAGTGCGAGGTGTCGATGCCGTACGCCTTGATCCGGCGGCTGATGTGGGTGTGGTGGCCGCCGACGACCTCCAGCCCGAGGTGGCGCAGTACCTCGCACATGTTGGTCGATGCCGCGACAGCCTGCTCAAGCACCTCCCGCGTCCACTTCACGCCCTCCCGCTCGAAGTGGGAGACATCCACCCCAAGCTTCTTCATCCGTCCAAGGACGTACCGCCTCGTCGAACTTTTCGGGTCCACCCCCAACCTCTCCAACGCCTCCGACAATGTCTGAGCCCCCCGAGCAGCCTCCTCCAGTCGCTCCTTGCTGTATGCGCTGACACCCATCAATTCCCCTCCGTTCTCGGCCACGCGTTCATGGCCCGTACGGAGTAACGAACCGCTTATCGGACAGTCACGCCCGAAAAGCAAAGCGGCCCGCACGGGTGCACCCCGGTGCTGGCCGCTTAGTGATACGAGCGTGTCTTCAGATGCCCAGATCCTTGATGATCTTGGCGACGTGGCCGGTGGCCTTGACGTTGTACAGGGCGCGTTCCACCTTGCCCTGCTCGTCGACGATCACCGTGGAGCGGATGACGCCGACCACCGTCTTGCCGTAGAGCTTCTTCTCGCCGAAGGCGCCGTACTCCTCCAGGACCCGCTTGTCGGGGTCGGCGAGGAGGGTGACCTTCAGGGACTCCTTCTCGCGGAACTTCGCCAGTTTCTCCGGCTTGTCGGGGGAGACGCCGATCACGTCGTACCCCGCGCCGGCCAGCACGTCCAGGTTGTCGGTGAAGTCGCACGCCTGCTTGGTGCAGCCGGGGGTGAGGGCCGCCGGGTAGAAGTACACGATGACCTTGCGGCCCTTGTGGTCCGACAAGGACACCTCGTTGCCGTCGGCGTCGGGGAGGGTGAAGGCGGGGGCCACGTCCCCGGGCTGGAGTCGCTCGCTCATCGGTCTAGCGTAACGGGGGGTCCTGACAGTGCGGCGGCGCGGGAAGCTGACAGACTGTCCGAAACAGCACCAGAGAACTCGGAGGCCGTACGGTGGCGGACACGTCGGACACCAGAACCCCGGCGCAGATCGAGGCGGACATCAGACGCCGCCGTGAAGTGCTGGCCGAGACGCTCGACGAGATCGGGGTGCGGGTGCATCCGAAGACCGTCGTCGGGGATGCCAAGGCCAAGGTCGTCGCCAACGTCGACCACACCCTGGGACGGGCTTATGTGCAGGTCAACCGGGTGATCAGCGATGTCAGGGCGCAGTTCGTCGACGAGGAGGGGGCGCCGCGGATGGAGCGCATCGTGCCCGTCGCGCTGCTCGCCGTCGGGGTGGTGGGGCTGGTCGCCCTCGGGTCCCGGCGCCGCAAGGGCTGACCCGGACTCCTCCGGGTACGGCGAAGGCAGGTAGGTTCGAAGGCGTGAGCGCCAAAAGTAACGAGCACAGCAGCAGCTCCCAGCACGACAAGCTGCCCATCCGGATGCTGCACGACCGGGTCCTCGTGCGGCAGGACACCAGCGAGGGCGAACGGCGTTCGGGCGGCGGCATCCTGATTCCCGCCACCGCGGCCGTGGGCCGTCGGCTGGCCTGGGCCGAGGTCGTCGCGGTCGGGCAGAACGTCCGGACCGTGGAGCCGGGCGACCGGGTCCTGTACGACCCGGAGGACCGGGCCGAGGTCGAGGTGCGGGGTGTCGCGTATGTGCTGATGCGCGAGCGCGATCTGCACGCGGTGGCCGCGGACCGGTTCGAGGGCTCGGAGGACTCCACCGGCCTGTATCTGTAGCAAGCTCCGGGAAGTCTGTGATTCGACGGCCGGAGGGGCCGGTGACCTTCGTCACCGGCCCCTCCGGCCGTTGTTTTGCTAGCTTTGAAGGAGCCCGACGAGACGCGCCGTACCGGGACGCAGGCAAAGACGACGCACCCCCGTCAGTCAGTGCGTATGTCCCGGAGGTGCCCGTCATGGCCTGGGTTCTGCTCGTCGTCGCCGGTCTGCTCGAAGTGGGCTGGTCGATCGGTATGAAGTACACCGACGGTTTCACCCGGCCGGTGCCCAGTGTGTTCACCGGGGCCGGCATCGTCGCCAGCATGGTGCTGCTCTCGTACGCCGCGAAGACCCTGCCCATCGGTACCGCCTACGGCGTGTGGGTGGGCATCGGGGCGGCCGGGGCGGCGGTGCTCGGCATGGTGGTGCTGGGGGAGCCCGTCACCGCCGCCCGGATCTTCTTCGTCTGTCTGCTGCTGGTCGCCGTGGTGGGTCTGAAGGCGACCTCCGGTCACTGACCGGGTGCCCGGAGGGCCCGGCGCCGGTCACTGCCTCCTGGTGAACTCGGACATCGGCCCCACCGTGCCGGTCGTGCCGGTGCCGCCCGGGTCGCCGGGGGCGCCGCCGGACGCGGTGCCGCCGTCGGCCGTGCCGCCGGGGGCGCCGCCGCCCGATCCGGCGCCGTCCGAGCCGCCGGTGCTGCCCGTGCCGCCGGTGCCGGTTCCGGCGTCGGTGCCGCCGCCGGTCGTGGTGCCGCCGGTGCCGGTTCCGGCGTCGGTGCCGCCGGTGCCGGTGCCGCCGCCGGTCGTGCCGGTGCCGCCGGTGTCCTGGCCGGAGGTGGTCTGGCCCTGCGTCTGGCCGTGGTCGCCCTGGCCGCCGGTGCCGGTGGTGCCGGGCGTTCCGGTGGTGCCGGTGGCGTTGCCGACGCTCGGGTCGCCGGTGCCGGGCTGGGACGAGGAGGGCGCGCTGGGCGGCAGGGTGCGGTCGGCGCCCGGTTCCAGCCGGAGGTGGAAGTCGGCGGCCTGTTCGCCCTGGAGGGCGTCGCGGGTGTACTGGGCCCAGATCTCGGCGGACGGGCCGCCGCCGTTGATGCGGGGGAGGCCGAGCGCGCCGTAGAGCGGCATGTGCTTGGCCGTCACCGGGTCCTGGCCCATGACGGCGACGACCGTGGAGAGGTCGGGGGTGAAGCCGGCGAACCAGGCGGCGGTGTCGCTCTCGGCGGTGCCGGTCTTGCCCGCGGCGGGGCGGCCGGCGGCCTTGGCCGCGGTCGCGGTGCCGTTGTCGACGACGCTCCGCAGGATCGACGTGGTGGTGTCGGCGGCCTCGCGGCTGACGGCCTGCTTGGTCTGTTCGTCGGGCAGCTGGACGTTCTCGGTGCCGTCCTTGGTGATCTTGGCGACCAGGCTGAAGGCGGGGCGTTCGCCGTGGTTGGCGAGGGTGGCGTACGCCTCGGCCATGTCCAGCACGCTGGCGTTGGCCGTGCCGAGCGCGATGGACGGGTAGGGCTGGAGGTCGGTGGTGTCGGAGGGGATGCCGAGGTCGATCGCGGTCTGCTTGACCTTGGCCGGGCCGACGTCGACGGCCATCTGCGCGTACACCGCGTTGACGGACTTGTCGGTGGCGGTGCGCACGGTGATGTCGCCGTAGGAGACGTTGTCCTCGTTCTCGGGGGCGTAGGTGCCGCCGCTCCAGCCCTGGACGGGCCGTTTGTCGGTGCCGTCGTAGTAGGTGTTCGGGGTGATGGGCTGGCCGTCCTGGGTGGACGAGCCGTTCTCCACCGCCGAGGTGAACACGAACGGCTTGAAGGTGGAGCCGACCTGGAAGTCACCGCGGGTGGCGCCGTTGGTGTACTGCTTGACGTAGTCGATGCCGCCGTACATCGCGACGACCTTGCCGGTCTTCGGGTCGACGGAGGCGCCGCCCGCGCGGACGTAGGTGTCGACCTTGCGGTTCTTCTTGTCCAGCTTGGAGATCAGCTGGTCGTCGACCGCTTTGACGAGGGCGTTCTGCTTGTCCTTCTCCAGGGTGGTGGTGATGCGGTAGCCGCCCGCGGCCAGTTCGTCGGCGCTGACGATGTCGTTCGTGGTGAGGTAGTGCTTGACCGCTTCGACGAGGTAGCCGCGCTGTCCGGACAGTCCGGTGGACGTCGTCTGTTCCTTCGGCATCGGGAACTTCAGGCCGGTCCGGTCCGACTGGCTGAGCCAGCCCTTCTTGACCATGCCGTCCAGGACGTAGTTCCAGCGGTCCACGGCCTTGGTCTTGTTCTCGGGGTGGGCGATGACGTCGTACTCGCTGGGCGCGTTGACGAGCGCGGCGAGGTAGGCGGCGCGGGCCGGGTCGAGGTCCTTCGCGTCCACGCCGTAGTACGCCTGCGCGGCGGCCTGGATGCCGTAGGCGTTGCGGCCGAAGTAGCTGGTGTTGAGGTAGCCCTCCAGGATCTGGTCCTTGGACTCCGTGCGGTCGAGTTTGATCGAGATGAAGAACTCCTTCACCTTGCGGGTGACGGTCTGCTCCTGCGCCAGGTAGTAGTTCTTCACGTACTGCTGGGTGATCGTCGAGCCGGACTGCTTGCCCTTGCCGGTGGCGGTGTTCCAGCCGGCCCGGAGCATCGCCTTCGGGTCGATGGCGGACTCGCTGTAGAAGTCGCGGTCCTCGGCGGCGAGTACGGCGTGCTGGGCGTCCTTGGAGATCTGGGCGAGGGTGGCGTTCTCCCGGTTGACCTCGCCGTCGCGGGCCAGTTGGCTGCCGTCGGCGTAGAGGAAGACGTTGCTCTGCTTGGTGGCGAGGGCGTTCGCCGGGGGGATCTTCACCAGGGAGTAGCCGAGGAAGAACAGGCCGACGAGCAGCAGGACGCCGATGACGGTCGTGCCGAGCACCATGCGCCAGGTCGGCAGGAGGCGGCGCCAGCCGGTGCGTTTGGGCCTCTTGCCCCCCGTGTCGGGTGCCCCCTGCGGTTCTCCCGGTGCCAAGCCGTCGGTCGGCTGCTGCGGCTGCGGCTCGTCGCTCATCTCTTGCACGGACTCCTGTTTCGCGTCGTACGTTCCCGTACGCCCTCGTAACGCCTTCTGCGCCCCCTGTTGAAGACTCTCGCACCCGGCGTTCCGTTCCCGGATTCCGGCGCGCTTCCGCAGGGAAAAATGCGTGGTCCGCCACATCGCCCGCCCACTAGGCTCCTGCGTTCGGTGTCGGGCGGTCCGGGAGGTCGGTGGGAGTGGGCGCGGGACGGTTGTATGCGGCCGTCGCAGCAGGCGGTTTCCGACGATACGCGACGTATCGGGCGGCGACCGCGGCCGGGGTGTTCACCAACACCTGTTTCGGGATCATCCTCGTGTACACCTACCTGGCCCTGTGGGACGAGAGACCGCACCTGGGCGGATACGACCAGACACAGGCCGTGACCTATGTGTGGCTCGGGCAGTGCCTGTACGCGACCCTCGCCATCCAGGGCGGCGGCGTCGAGAGAGACCTGATGGAGCGGATCCGCACGGGCGCGATCGCCATCGACCTGTACCGGCCGGCGGATCTGCAACTGTGGTGGCTGGCAGGCGACTTGGGGCGGTCGCTGTTCCAGTTGCTGGGTCGGGGCGTGATCCCGTTCGTCTTCGGCGCGCTGTTCTTTCCGATGGCGCTGCCGCGCGACGTCACTTCCTGGGCGGCCTTCCTGGTCGCCCTCGTGCTGGCGATGGTCGTCAGCTTCGGCATCCGCTACCTCGCGGCGCTGAGCGTGTTCTGGTTCCTGGACGGCATGGGGGTGTCGCAGGTCCTGATGGTCACGGGGGTCTTCTGCAGCGGGATGACGCTGCCGCTCAATGTCTTCCCGGGCGGGTTCGGCGACGTGGTGCGGGCCCTGCCGTGGGCGGCGCAGTTGCAGATGCCGGCGGACGTGCTGATGGGGGAGGCCGATCCGCTGGGCGCCTACGCGTTCCAGGCGGCGTGGGCGGTGGCACTGCTGGCGGCGGGGCGGCTGATGCAGTCGGCGGCGACGCGGCGGGTGGTGGTGCAGGGTGGGTGAGCACAGCCGTGCCCTGGACGGGCTGCGGGCCTACCGGCTGATCGCCGGGATGTGGATCCGGTCCACGATGGCCTACCGCGCGTCCTTCGCCCTGACGCTGGCCGGCAACCTGGTGGTGACCGGGCTGGACGTCGTCACGATCCTGCTGATGTTCTCGCAGGTCGACACGTTGGGCGGCTGGTCGCTGCCGGAGGTCGCGCTCCTGTACGGGCTGTCCGCGACGGCGTTCGGCGTGGCGGATCTGGTGCTCGGCTCGATGGACGCGCTGGGCGCCCGGATCCGTGACGGTTCCGTCGACACCTTGCTGGTGCGGCCCGCTCCGGTGCTCGCCCAGGTCGGCGCGGACCGCTTCGCGCCGCGTCGGCTGGGCCGGGTCACCCAGGGCGCGCTGGTGCTGGGCTACGCGCTGGCCGCCGTGCACGTCGACTGGACCGTGGGCAAGGTGCTGCTGGTGCCGGTGATGCTGGTCAGCGGTGCGGCCATCTTCTGCGCGGTGTTCGTGGCGGGCGGCGCCTTCCAGTTCCTGGTGCAGGACGCGGCCGAGGTGCAGAACGCGTTCACCTACGGCGGTACCACGCTGTTGCAGTACCCGCCGAGCGTGTTCGGGAAGGACTTCGTGCGCGGGGTGACGTTCATGCTGCCGCTGGCCTTCGTGAACTGGGTGCCGGCGAGCCGGCTGCTGGGCCGGCCCTATCCGCTCGGCCTGCCGGGGTGGACGGCGTTCGCGTCGCCGCTGGTGGCGGCGGTCTGCTGTGTGCTGGCCGGTCTCGCGTGGCGGGCGGGGCTTCGTTCCTACCGGAGTACAGGGAGTTAGCGCGTGACGGACGGCGACTTCACCGGAGGGGACCGGTCCACGGGCCGGGGCCCCTCCGTCGACGGCGGCGGGCAGGGCCTTTCGGGCGAGGGGGGCCTTTCCGCCGGGCGGGGCCTTCCCGCCGACGGCGGCGACCGGGATCCGTCCGCGGACCTCGTCGACCGGGAACTTTCCGCGGACCCCGCGGACCCCGCAGACCCCGCAGACCCCGCAGACCCCGCAGACCCCGTGGACCGGGATCCGTCCGCGGACCTCGTCGACCGGGATCGATCCGTGGCCGCCGTCGACCCTGTCCCCTTCATCGAGCTGGACGGCGTGGAGAAGGTCTTCGACGTCCGCAGGAAGGCCGGTTTCCTGCGGCGGGAGCGGCGTCAGGTGCGGGCGGTCGACTCGATCTCCTTCACGGTGGCGCGCGGCGAGATGGTCGGCTACATCGGCCCGAACGGCGCCGGAAAGTCGACCACGATCAAGATGCTCACGGGCATCCTGACGCCTAGCGGCGGGCGGCTGCGGGTGGCCGGCATCGAACCCGCCCGTGAGCGCAGGCGGCTCGCGCAGCGCATCGGGGTGGTGTTCGGGCAGCGTACGACGCTGTGGTGGGACCTGCCGCTGATCGACTCCTACCGGCTGGTGCACCGGATGTACCGCATCCCCGACCGGCGTTACCGCGAGAACCTCGACCGCTGCGTCGAACTCCTGGAACTGGCCGACCTGTTGGACGTACCGGTGCGCCAGCTCTCGCTCGGCCAGCGGATGCGCGGCGACATCGCGGCGGCGCTGCTGCACGACCCCGAGGTGCTCTACCTCGACGAACCGACGATCGGCCTCGACGTCGTCTCCAAGGCCAAGGTGCGGGAATTCCTGCGCTCGCTCAACGCCGACCGGGGCACGACCGTGCTGCTGACCACGCACGACCTCCAGGACATCGAGCAGTTGTGCTCCCGGGTGATGGTCATCGACCACGGGCGGCTGGTCTACGACGGCCCGCTCACCGGACTGCACGAGGTGGCGGAGGGCGAGCGGACCCTGGTGGTGGACCTGGAGCGGGAGGTCCCGCCGATCGAGGTGCCCGGGGCCCGGGTGACCAAGGTGGAGGGGCCGCGGCAGTGGCTGGCCTTCCCGGCGTCCGCGTCGGCGGCGCCGCTGGTGGCGCGGATCGCCGCGGCCTACCCGCTGGCCGACCTGTCGGTGCGGGAACCGGACATTGAGCAGGTGATCGCCCGGATGTACGCCGGGGAGGCGCAGGGAGCGGTGCCGTAGCCACCGTTTCCGGCCCCGGCCGGCTCGTCGGACCCGGGGCCGCACGGCCGTCTCGTGGGCACGGTCGTCTCGTAGCCCTGGACCCGGGGGAACTCGTAGGCTGCTCGGTATGACCGACGAAGCCCCGGAGCTGCGCGCCTCCGACGCCGATCGTGAGCGGGTCGCCGAGATCCTGCGGGACGCCCTCGCGGAAGGGCGGCTCGACATGGAGGAGTTCGGCGAACGGCTCGACGCCGCCTACAAGGCGCGCACGTACGGGGAGCTGGCCCCGATCACCAAGGACCTGCCCGCGAGCGGCACGGTGGCGCCGCCGCCCGCGGTCTCCATGCGCAAGGAGCCTGCACCGAACGGGAGTTGGACGGGCCGGATCGTCGGTGGCGAGGGCTCCTCGTCCTGGGCGGTCGCCGTGATGTCCGGGTTCCAGCGCAAGGGACGCTGGACCGTGCCGCGCCGCTTCAACAGCTTCGCCTTCTGGGGCGGCGGCGAGATCGATCTGCGGGAGGCGGACTTCGCGGACCGCGAGGTCGTGATCAACTGCATCGCGATCATGGGCGGTATGCAGGTCGTCGTGGGGCCCGGGGTGGAGGTCGTGGTCCGCGGGATCGGCATCATGGGCGGCTTCGACCACCGGGAGGAGGGCGTGCTCGGTGACCCCGGCGGTCCACGGGTGATCGTGACCGGCTTCGCCTTCTGGGGTGGTGTCGGCGTGGAGCGCAAGGTCACCCGCGCGGAGCGGCAGCGGCTGAAGGAGGAGCGCCGGCAGCAGCGGCTGGACCGGCGCGCGGAGCGGCGCGAGCTGTCCGAGGGCGGGCACGGCGGACACGGCGGGTACGGCCACCACTACGACCGGGACGACCGGGAGCGGCGCCGCCACGGCGAGAACTGAGGGCCGGGTTCCGGCGGCTGTGCCCGGCCCGGCCGTCGCTGAGCCCGCCCCGGCGGCTGTGCCCGGCCGTCGCTGAGCCCGCCCCGGCGGCTGTGCCCGCCCCGGCCGTCGCTGTGCCCGCCCCGGCCGCCGTGCCCGGTCGGCTACAGCGCCGCCCGGCCCGCGCCCTTGAGGTCCCGCAGGTCGAAGACCTCGGCCATCGCCCGGTAGCCCCGGTCGTCGGGGTGCAGATGGTCGCCCGAGTCGTACGCGGGGCGGAGCCGGCCCGGATCTGCCGGGTCCCGCAGCGCCGCGTCGAAGTCGACCACCGCGTCGAAGACCCCGCCCGCCCGGATCCGGGCGTTGATCTCCTGGCGGACCAGTTCACGGGCGGGGGTCGACCCCCGGTGGCCGGCGAAGGGCATCAGGGTGGCGCCGACGACCTTGAGGCCGTGGGCGTGGGCGCGGCCGACCAGCGCGCGGAGCCCGTCGACGATCTTGCCGGGGTCGGCGAGCCGCGGGTTGCGGAGGATGTCGTTGACCCCCAGGTCGATGACGACGATCTTGACGTTCGTACGGTCGAGGACGTCCCGTTCGAAGCGGTCGAGCCCGCTCTGGTTGTCGGCGGGCCGGCCGAACCCGTCCGCCAGCACCTGGTTCCCGCTGATGCCCTCGTTGACGACGCTGTAGCGGGGCACGTCGCCGCCGTTCTCGACGGCCTCGCGCAGCCGCCGCCCGAGGAAGTCGGTCCAGCGGTGATCGGCGCTCTCGGTGGCGGTGACCCCGTCGGTGAGCGAGTCGCCGAGGACGACGACCGTGCCGTCGGACTCGTTGCTCAGCACGTCCACGGCCGTCAGATAGCGCCAGACCGAGGTCCGCCCGGTGTAGGGGGCGGCCGTCGGGTCCTCGGTGCGGTCGCCCTGCGCGAGGTAGGAGAGCTGCCGCGCCTGCGGATGGCAGGTGACCGGACCCGACGCGCTGGGCGAGTACGTGGTGACCAGGATGTCCGCGTCGCGTGGGACGGCCAGCCGTACGGCGTCGCTGAGCACCTGGCCGCCCGGCGGGATCACCACACCGGTGCCGTCGCCGAAGGTGAGCTGCCGCATCGTCCCCGCCGCGGCGGTCGCGCTGCCGTCGGCGGCCGCGACCGCGATGGACGCGTGCGTGAGGATCAGCGCCGACCGGCCGTAGAGGTTGGACAGGGTGATGCGGGCGCTGCCGCCGCTCACGCTGGTGTGCACCACGTTGCGCACCGAACGGCCCGCCATGCCCAGTGTCTCCGTACCCGGCTCGGCGCCCGCCGGCGCGGCGGACCAGGTGGCCACCCAGGTGCCCGCGGAGGCGGGGGCGGCGGCCGTGGGGCCGTGGTGGGGACGGTGCGAGGCCACGGCGGCACGGGGCAGGCCGTCGTCCGCGGCGACACCGGCCCAGAGGGCGGCGAACAGCCCCACGACCAGTGCGACGACCGCACTGAGCAGGACGTATCCAGAACGCCTGGTCATGCTTGTGGTGTTCTCCTCGGCGAAGGGAGCCCGGGCTCCGATCCGACGAGCCCATGATGTGTCATGGACCGGGGTGATCTGACAGGGCCCTGTCCAAACCCCCGCGCAGACGGACGACGGGAACTCTTGTTCCGTTCCAGGAGTCGGTCAGGAAGGGACAATGTGTGCGGGATCACCGAACGGGTGGAGCGAATGGACGGCACGGAGGACGGCGCGCAAGAAGGTACCGCGGCGCGCACACCGGACCAAACCGGTACGTCTGAGCAGGCACGCACGGCTGACCGGGCGCGTGTGGCGGAGGACGCGGGGAGGTCCGACCGGGCGCGTGCGGCGGAGGACGCCGGGCGGCCCGACGCGGCGCATGTGGCGGAGGACGCCGGGCGGCCCGACCGAGCGCGAGCGGCGGACCCGGCACTTCCGTCTGCCACGGCTGCCATGTCTGCGCCTGACTCAGCGGCTGCGGCGGGTGTGACGGAGACAGGCACGGGGGCGGCGGAGACGGGCACGGGGGCGGCGGGCGCGGCGGCAGGTACGGCGGAGAGGGGTACCGCGGCGGGTACCGCGGCGGGTACGACGAAGTCGCGGACCGCCGTGGAGATGGGCGCCGTGCCGGGCCGGGCGGAGACGGGGACCGCGCCGGGCGGCGCGGAGACGGGCACCGTGTCGGGCCGGGCCGAGACGGGGACCGCGGCGGGAAGGACGACGGGCAAGGTGGCGCCCGAGTCCGCCGCGTCGCGCACCTACCGCGCCATGACCTCGTTCACCCCGGCCGACGCCGAGCGGCAGCGCGGTGTGCGGCGCATGAAGCTCACGGCGACCAGTCTCCTCCTGCTCGTGGCCGTGGTGTACGTCCTCGCGAGATGGGCGGGGAACTCGGGCGCGGGCCCCTGGGCGGGCTATGTCGCCGCGGCGGCCGAGGCCGGTATGGTCGGCGCGCTCGCCGACTGGTTCGCGGTCACCGCCCTCTTCCGCCATCCCCTGGGCCTGCCCATCCCGCACACCGCGATCATCCCGACCAAGAAGGACCAGCTCGGGGTGTCGCTCGGCGAGTTCGTCGGCGAGAACTTCCTCTCCGGGGACGTCGTACGGCAGCGGCTGCGCAGCGTCGGCATCGGCAGCAGACTCGGCGCCTGGCTGGCCGAGCCCGACCATGCGGACCGGGTGACCGCGGAGCTGGCGACGGCCCTGCGCGGCGCCCTGACCGTACTGCGGGACTCCGATGTCCAGGCGGTGGTCGGCGAGGCCATCACGCGCCGTGCCGACGCCCAGGAGATCGCCCCCGGCATGGGCAAGATGCTGGAGAAGATCGTCGCGGACGGCGGCCACAAGCGGTTCGTGGACCTGATCGTCGGCCGGGCGCACGACTGGCTCGTACTCCACGACGAGCAGGTCATGGACGCCGTCCAGGGCGGTGCCCCCGGCTGGACCCCGCGCTTCGTCGACAAGAAGGTCGGCGAACGGGTCTACAAGGAACTGCTGCGCTTCGTCACCGAGATGCGGGACATGCCCTCCCACCCCGCGCGCGGGGCGCTCGACCGCTTCCTCGGCGACTTCGCCTCCGACCTGCAGTCCGACACGGACACCCGGGCGCGCGTGGAGCGGATGAAGGGGGAGGTGCTGGGCCGCGGCGAGGTCCAGGACCTGATCGCCTCCGCCTGGACGGCCGTACGGTCCATGATCGTCTCGGCGGCCGAGGACGAGCGCAGCGAGCTGCGGCTGCGCGTCCGTGCCTCGCTGCTGTCCCTGGGCGCCCGCATGGCCACCGAGCCGAACATCCAGGAGAAGGTCGACAGCTGGGTCGAGGACGCGGCCGTGCACGTCGTGACGACGTACCGCAAGGAGATCACCTCCCTGATCACCGACACCGTGGCCGGCTGGGACGCCGAGCACACGACCCGCAAGATCGAGGCCCACATCGGCCGCGACCTGCAGTTCATCCGGATCAACGGCACGGTGGTGGGTTCCCTGGCCGGCCTGTTGATCTACACGTTGTCGCGGGCGCTCGGCGGGTAGCCGGGGCGACGGCACGGGCCGGCGGCGCCGGGCGACGGTGGGGAACCCACCCGGGCCGCCCGGTTCACCCGCGCCGCCCGGGTCGTCAATCGACATGCAGGAGGGCTTCCGGAGTGGCCGTTGAAGAGGGCGGGTTGTCAGGTTTCACTCACTGACCACGAACCGTATGCACCCTAGCGTTCCGGAGCGCCGCCATCAGGTCGAGCAGCTGACCCGGCGCCTGCTCGGGCTCGGCCACCTCAGGCAGGGGCCGCTCCTCCTCCGTGCGTACTTCGCGATGGCCACCTTCGACGACCGGCCGAGGGCCTGGACCAGCAGCTTGTACGGTTTCGCTGCGACGGCGCCGTCCGGTTTACCGACCGCAGAAGTGTTCAGAAGGATTCTGACGTGGGGTAATGCGGCGCGTAGACGTCGGTGACGGAGAGGGAAGCCTTGTAGGGGGTCTCCCGTAGCTCTCGCCGAAAAAACGACGCCACGGAGTGATCTTCCTCTTGGCGCCCGATCTGACATGGACGTTCCGAGCGCTGCCTGTTCCACCGGATGCGAACTCGCGACAGTCGGCGAATCTGCCCTGGGCGGAGGGCTATCGCGGTGTCGACCTGCGGCCTTGAGCGCGGGTGGCCTCGGCGGCCAGGCTCAAGCCGTCGTCGCCACAGCGACGGCCCAACCAATGTAGGCGAAGTTGAGAAGCACCTTGACGGTTGCGCTCGCCAACCCGCGAGCACGGCGCGGCCTCTCCGTCACGGCCCGTGCCAGCCCATCGAGATGCGCGACGACGAAGACCAAGATCATTGCCGCGGCGATCCACCCGCCCGCTGCTCGGCTCCGCGGCACGAGGAGGAGAACACTGTCGATGATCAGCGCAACCCCGCCCGCGGCGACGAGCAGTCGTGCGCGGCCCAGCCAGGAAGGGACCAGCCGGCGGACGTAGTCCGGGCGAACGAAGTGCGCGACGCCGTTGACTATCAGGAAGGCTGCCAGGGCGATGGCCGGAATAGAATGCATGCCATGATGGTGCCGCCGACCCAGGCGTGGACGCTTGAACGAATCGATCGCCGCCTCCACTTCGCGTCCGGCCCGGCGGCGACGATGTTCGCCGAGTCCGGCGCCTTTCGGGTACGCCCCCATCGGCACCCAGCGTGGAAGATCGTGCTCGCGCTCGGCGGTGGTGTCGAGGTCGGCTACGACGGCAACCGCACCGTCGCCGCGGCCGGCGTGATCGTGCCGCCGCAGCTGGCCCACACCTGTGCCGTCTCGTCGGCCTACGTCGCCCTCTTCCTGGACCCGTGGGAGCTGGCGCTCGGCACCGACCCGACCCGCCTGAGCGAGACCGCGACCCACCGCGTGCTCGCGGCCCTCGACCGTCCCGGCCCCGATGCCGACCTGGACGCGGCCCGTGCCGAGCTCGCGACTCTCGCCAGAGCGGGCACCTCACTCGATTCCAGGGTCGCCTACGCGGTGCGGGAGATCACCCGTCCTGGGTCCACCGCCACGATCGGCGCGGTCGCCGCCCAGGTCGGGCTCTCCCAGCCGCGGTTGCGCACCCTCGTCCGCGACTGGGTGGGGATCCCGCTCCCGCGGCTACGGCTGTGGGCCATGCTGCGCACCGCCATGACCGAACTGCCGGCCGAGTCCGCGGCCGCCGCGGCCGCTTTCGCGGGCTTCGCCGACCAGCCACACCTCACCCGCACGGCGCGCACCCTCGTCGGCCGCACCCCGTCGGAGATCCTCCGCCCGGCAGCGTCCGGCGGTGTCGTATCAGGGGCGGGGGGCAAGGGCGCGAGCGAGTGAGCCGAAACAGGCCATAGGGCGTCGGGGCCGGCGGGGGCGAGGACGACGCCGGCCGCACCGGCGGCGTGGCGGGCGTTGATTGCTGCGTCGGCCTGGCCGGCCCCGGGTCCGGGCCGGGGTGCCGGCGATGCGCGGGGGATGACGGATACGCCTCAAAGGGGCCATGAGTTGACCTTGAAGCCCTGGCGGGCCGGGCAGGTCGGCCGGGTCGCCCGGGTCCTTCGACGGCGCGTCGGGGCACGGGGACCCGGAAGCGGCGACGGATCGGGACGTGACTCGTTGTCCCGGTGTCGCGGCGTGCCGTCGTCGCGACGCCGCGACGACGAGGGAGCCCGTGCCCATGCCCGCTGCCGAGGCCGCCGCAGGCCGGACCGTCACCACCGCCGTACCCGCCAGGCTGGACCGTCTGCCCTGGTCGCGCTGGCACTGGACGATCGTGATCGGCCTGGGCACCGTCTGGATCCTGGACGGCCTGGAGGTGACGATCGTCGGCAACATCGCGAGCCGGCTGTCCGAACCCGGCAGCGGGCTGGCGATCACCTCCGGCGAGGTCACCGGTGTGGCCGCCGCCCTGTATGTGGCCGGTGCCTGCTCCGGCGCCCTGTTCTGGGGCCGGCTGACCGACAGCTACGGCCGCCGGAAACTCTTCATGATCACCCTCGGGGTCTATCTGGCCGCCACCGCGCTGACCGCGGTCTCCTTCTCCTCCTGGTGGTTCTTCCTCTTCCGGTTCCTGACCGGCTTCGGCATCGGCGGCGAGTACGCGGCCATCAACTCGGCGATCGACGAGCTGATCCCGGCCTACTACCGCGGCCGGGTCGACCTGCTCGTCAACGGCAGTTTCTGGCTGGGCGCCGTCGGCGGTTCGCTGCTGTCGATCGTCGCGCTGAACACCGACCTCCTGCCCGCCGACGTCGGCTGGCGGCTGACCTTCGCGCTGGGCGCCGTACTCGCCCTGGTCATCCTCCTCGTACGACGGCACGTCCCCGAAAGTCCCCGCTGGCTGCTGATCCACGGCCGGGAACAGGAGGCGGAACGGACCGTCGCCGCCGTCGAGCGGCGGATCACCGCGCAGCGGGGCGAGCCGCTGCCCCGGCCGCGCCGCGAACTGGTCATCCGCCAGCGCAGCGGCATCACCTTCCGGGAGATCGCCCGCACCATCTGCCACGACTACCGCAGACGCGCGGTCCTCGGCTTCGCCCTCTTCATCGGCCAGGCGTTCCTCTACAACGCGATCACCTTCGGCTTCGGCACGATCCTGACCACGTTCTTCGCCGTCCCCACCGGTGACACCGGGTACTACTTCGCCGTCATCGCGGTCGGCAACTTCCTCGGCCCGCTGCTGCTCGGCAAACTCTTCGACACCGTGGGCCGCCGGGTGATGATCTCCTCGACGTATCTGCTCTCCGGAGTGCTGCTGTTCGGCACGGCCTGGCTGTTCGGCCGGGGCACGCTGAGCGCCCTCACCCTGACGGCGTGCTGGTGCGCGGTGCTGTTCTTCGCGTCGGCGGGCGCCTCCAGCGCCTATCTGACCGTCTCCGAGATCTTCCCGATGGAGACCCGGGCGATGGCCATCGCGTTCTTCTACGCCCTCGGCACCGCGGCCGGCGGGATCAGCGGCCCGCTGCTGTTCGCCGAACTCACCGGCACCGGCCGGGTCGGCGACACGGTCATCGCCTTCCAGGTCGGCGCGGCCCTGATGTGCGCGGCCGGGCTGGTCGCGGCGGCCCTGGCGGTACCGGCGCAGCGGCGCGCCCTGGAGGACATCGCGCGCCCCCTGACGGCGGCGGACTGACGGCCCGCGCCCCGCTCTCCGGGGAGATCATGGCCGGCCGGCTCACGCGCCGGTGGTCGACCCCGGCCGGACGATCATCAGGACGGTCACGACCGCCCACAGGACGTTGAACATCCCGGTGAACATGGCGAGCCGCACGGTCGTCTCCGCCGTACCGGAGCCCGCCACCAGCGCATCCTGCCGGGGCAGCACCAACGCGATCAGGACGACGGCGGCGAGCACGGTCAGCACGATCGACGCGATCAGCCAGGCGCTGCCGAGCACTCCCATGGCGCTCGCGGTGGCGAACCCGAACACGGGCACGACGACGCCGACGAGGCCGTACACCTGGCAGATACGGTGCAGCACCGCGACGGTCCCGGTGGCCCGCGGGTCGTCCGGGGCGGCGAGGGCCCGGCGCGCGGCGGGCGGGAACATGCTGGCGGCGACGGTGACGGGACCGATGGCGACGATGGCGGCGAGCACGTGGACGGCGAGCAGGAACTTGGTCACGGCAGGACGCTAGACGGACCGCCGAAGCCACAGAAGAGGCAGTAGTGCCACAGCTGAACAGATTCTCGCCACCCCCCCCTGCCTGGCCCTCCTGCCCTCCGCTGCCCTTCACTGCCCTCCCTCCTCATCCCATCCGCTTGGCGACAACCCGGCGTACGCTACGTTCCTGCCATGCACACCGTGGCCGTACTCGTCCTGGACCAGGTCATCCCCTTCGACTTCTCCGCACCGATCGACACCTTCGGCTTCGCCCGGCTGCCGGACGGCCGCGCGGCCTACCGGGTACGGGTCTGCTCCCCGGCGGCGGAGGTGAGCGCGGGCGCGTTCACGGTGCGGGCGCCCTACGGCCTCGAAGCGCTCGCGGAGGCCGACACCATCATCGTTCCCGGCGTCGCGGACCCGACGGTTCCGCCGCCGCCCGAGGTGGTGGACGCGCTGCGCGCGGCGGCGGCGAACGGCACGCGCATCGCGTCGGTCTGCGCCGGCGCGTTCGTCCTCGCGGCGACGGGCCTGCTGGACGGCCTGCGCGCGACGACACACTGGGTCGCGGCCCACCACCTGGCCGCGATGTACCCGGGCATCACCGTCGACCCGAACGTCCTGTACGTCGACAACGGCCAGTTCCTCACCTCGGCGGGCGCCGCGGCCGCGATGGACATGTGCCTGCACCTGATCCGCAAGGACCACGGTTCCGCGGTCGCCGCGCACGCGGCCCGCCTGTCCGTCATGCCGCTCGAACGGGAGGGTGGCCAGGCCCAGTTCATCGTCCACGACCTGCCTCCGGCCCCCGCCGGCGCCACCCTCGAACCGCTCCTGGAGTGGCTGGAGGACCACTGCGACCAGGATTTCACCCTGGAGGACATCGCCGCCAGGGCGGGCATGAGCACCCGCACCCTGAACCGCCGCTTCCGCGAGCAGACGGGCACGACTCCGCTCCAGTGGCTGCACCGGGCGCGGGTACGGCGTGCCCAGTACCTGCTGGAGACGACGGCACACCCGGTGGAACGCATCGCGCTACAGGCGGGCTTCGGCTCCCCGACGGCCTTCCGCGAACGCTTCAGAAGAGTGGTGGGGACGAGCCCTCAGTCATACCGGAGGGCGTTCCGGACGAGCGGAACGACCGGGACGGATCCGGCTCCGGGCCCGGGCCCGGTCGCTGGTGCCGCTGCTGCTGCCGGTGCTGGTGGTGAGAGGGCGGCCGGTGTCCGAGCGCCGGTCGGCTCCGGACCGAGCTGACGGACTGCCGAACGGCACCGCACCGACTCACCTCCGTACGGAGCCCGGCACCACGCGCGACCCGCACTGCTCGGGGGCCGTGCTGCTCAAGACCCGACCCGTACTACCCAGGCCACGTACTGCTCGGGCCAAGCACTGCTCAGGTCATGTGCTGCTCAGGTCATGCGCTGCTCAGGCCCGCCGGTCGGCGACGGCCCAGGAGGCGAGGGCGACAGCCCCAGCGGCCCCGAAGACGGACGGCCAGGCGCCGACCTTCTTCGCCAGCGGATGCGACCCGGCGAAGGCGGCGACATAGGCGACGCCGAGCGCCCCCGCGGCCTTCGCCCCGGCCGCCCTGTGCCACTGCTGCGCGGCAGCGGCCCCCGCGACGGCCAGCACGGCCCCACCGAGCTGCCGCTTCTTCGTCCAACGGGCAACGCCGTATCCTCCGACGAGCCCACCCGCGGCAATCACCGAACTGGGAACCTTGGCCATGTCTGCCTCCTTTTGTCACTGTTCCTGAGCTAACGCCGGGGCCACGCGCAAGGCTAAACATGAGTCAGGTCGGCTCAACTCTCCCCACAGGACTACGCGAGAAGAAGCCGGTGGCGGATACCCACCGGTTCGTGGACGACTTTTTCGTCCGTTTCGACATCTCGGGCGCATCAAGATGTTCGGGCTGGACGTCGAACCAACGTCCTCAACGGCCGCGCCGAGCGCCGTAAGTATGTCCCCATCATCCCGGAGCTGCTCGCGGTTGACCCGTCCGCTGGAATCTTCACTCGCCCTTCCTCGACGAGAGCCTCGGTGCGGCCGCGTTGACGTGTTGTATGAGGCTGGCGTCCTGAACTTGCGCATCCTGGTGGCTGAGCAGGCAGAGGCGCGCCGCATCCGGCTCGGCTCCGGTGCATGCGTGCGGCTGTGGACGATGACTTGTCCGGTCCGTCAGCCGCGGAGCGGACTCACTTGAGGAGGTGGTCTGCCTTTCCAGCCTTGATGTCCAGAATCATGGTTCGCAAGGCGTCCCGGCTGTCGGTGATGAAACGGTCCTCCTGGCCGTGTACGGCTACGTAGGCGTTGCCGATCTCATCAACGCCTATTCGGAAGCATGAGTTGCCTTCCCCGCAGAACGGGTCTTCCCACTGGATTTTGGGCACGATGCCTCCACTAGAGGTCATGGGCGAGTGTATGGATGAAGTCTCTGGAGCTCTCGGGGGACAGCGCGAGGTCCTCCATCCGGTCCAAGTGAGCACGGTACTTGACCAACTCGGCATCCCCGTAGAGGAAATCGGGGCCATGTGAGTTGTCGATCTGAACCGTATCCAGTTGTTCGGTCGGCCCTTCTGCGTACAGGACGGTCTGCCCTGCCCCGGGGAAGGCGCCATGAGCAAAGGGTACGACCAACACCGTCACACCGTCCTTCTCCGACTGTGCAAGCAAGTATGCGAGCTGTTCGCGGGCGACTTGGGGGCCTCCGAACTGCATTCGCAGCGCCGCCTCATGCACAATGCCGGTGAAGGGGGGAGCGGAGTGAGTGGCGAGCAACTCCTGGCGATGGTTGCGATGGGACGTCCTCATGGCTACCTCGTGTTCCGGTAGGGAGGGGAGGACGGCGCGAAAAACCGCGAGAGCGTACGCAGTCGTTTGAAGCAGGCCCGGGACGTGAACAGTGCAGGCGGCCCGCATGCGAGTGGCCTGTGCTTCCAACTCGGCAATGTCCAGAAGCCCTTGCGGCAGAGACCCTCGATACTGCTCCCACCATCCCTGGGTGCCGGTCGAGGCCATCCTGACCAGAGCGGCCAAATACTTCTCGTCGGCACACTGGCAGTGATGAGCGAGGGCGCGAAGACGCTCCTCGCTGATGTTCCGGACGCCCGACTCCATGTAAGAGATCTTGCCGCGGTCGACGCCGAGAAGCTTTGCTGCGTGCTCTGCAGACATGCCTGCAGCTAGCCGCATCCTGCGCAACTCCTGGCCCAAGCGCTTCTGTCGCTGGGTGGGGGCCGCCTTTGGGGGCATGTCGTTCCTTCCTCTGCGCTCCACCGCAGTCTGCCGTGTCTTGCCGGAGCGAACCACGATCGAGCTAATTTGCCGAAGCTAGTGGCAAATTTACCTCAGACCCTCTACGTTGAGTATCGATCTGATCGCACGGAGCGAGCAGAAGTGCATCGTCATGCCTGGCTGGATGCTCCCGTACGGGGAGCGGAGGGCTGGGCGAGGGCGACAGGCCACTGATCGCTGCGCTTGTTGTCAGGACACCAGGCCACCCAGACCACGGAGGTTGTTCGTGAATCACGACAGCTGCCTACCGCGCTCCGAGTTGCAAGTCTCCTTCATCGCGCTACCCAACGAAGTGCCCGCCCTGCGTAGAATCCTGCGTCAGCATCTCACTCACTGGGGTCTCCTGGGTGTGGTGGAACCTGCTCAACTCTGCGTCAGTGAACTCGCCACCAACGTGATCAAGCATGTGGGTGTCGGGACTCAGGCCAGACTCGTCGTCTCGATGGAGGGTACGAATCTGCGTCTGGAGGTTCAGGACCCCTTCTTGGGGAAACTCCCGGAGCAGACGTCGGCGGAGGGTGAGGATGAAGGGGGGCGAGGACTTGCCCTGGTCGACGCGATCTCCGAGAAGTGGGGAGTCCGCCTTACTCCAAGGTGGAAGGGCACGTGGTGCGAGTTGGCCACTATGCTCACGTCGCCGCACGGTCACGTCTCGGATCACCGCGTATCCCGCGCCGACGAGTTGCTGACCGTGTATGGCAAACAAATCTGTCGCTCAGTCATGTCTGACAGCCCATCAGTATTGCAAACCGCCAAGGAGGCGGTCGGGCTCATCGCAGATCTATTGCACTGGGTCCAGGCTCATGGCTTGGACCCCGAAGATACTCTCGAAAGTGCGCAGGTACGCTTCGAGGAAATTTCGGCGGAGCGAGTGTGATGGAAGGAGAATATGGAGGCGAAGGCATTGGCTCTTCCAGCGGCTTGAATCTCGGCTGGCGTGATCCTGAATCGCTGGGACTGCTTTGTCGGGTCGCAAGGGAGGCGGGCTTCTTGGGCGATGTGGAGGTCTTGCCGTTGGCCACCGATCCCACATGCAGAGAATTCTTGCTGACCGTCGACGTAGCGGATGGCATCGTCCTCGCGTCAGCCAAGCTCAGGTGGAGTGAACTAGAACCTCCTGCTGGGGTAACGGGCATAGAGGCTGTGCAGCATGTCCTTGGGCGCATTGACGAGATTGCTCGGCGTACCGAGGCCGGCCTGAATGGCTACACATGGCTGAGGGTGGCATCGGAACTGGAGCAGGTGCGAGCGCTCATTGGCGACGGGCAGGACGGTTGACGGGTCTGGTAGGGGGCGGCCCCCCCGGGGCCGATGCGGAGAAAATGGACCGCATCCGTCGCCATAGCGGATCAGGCCGCAGTTGTTGGTGATGCCGTACCGCTCCCCAGCGTGACCGGCTGGCCCAAGGTATCGCAGGCCAAGTGACCCTTGTCACTCAGGCGGTATGCGCACGTCCGGGCGCTCCTCGCCCTTTGAGGGGTGTTGAGCCGCGGTGTGTGCCCGGGTCACTTGAGGCATCCCCCTCGAACGTTCGTCCTTGGCCCGCTAGGGAAACGGGTGTGCATAGTGGCCCTGAGTGCGTACCACTTGGGCATGTACGCCAGGCTCTGGACGGAACCTCACCACCGTTCCGTTCGGCACCATCCGGGGCTTCGACCGCGTCCGTCCCCGCTATGAACTGGGTGGACAGGACGAACCCCTCGTCCACACGGGATGGTTGACGAGGAGTATCGCCGCGACCATGAGCAATCGGTCGAGATCATTTGAAGACGACAAATGCTCTAGTGGACCGCCGGCGCGGCGATCTATTGTGGTGTCATGCCTATGGATGAGAACGCTCTGTTCGACGAGTCGAACGCTTTGACGCTAGGGGCTGGCGAGGCCACTCCTCATCACGTCCAGGACGGTGATGTCGACGGCGTGGCCCGGTGGTTCGGGGGTCACACTGACTTGGAAGGTCGTTTTTCATCTGTATTCAGGCAGGCTCTCGACGAAGTACTGGACGGACAGAGGACCGGACGGTACGACGTCGACATGCTTGAGAAGACCGAGAAGACCTACCTGGGCACGAAGGTCGAGATTGTCTGCCGCGCGGCCTTCGACTTACCACTCGGTGACGTGATGGACTATCGGGTGTGCGGTCGAGAGGTGGATGCAAAGTTCTCGCTGGAGGGAAAGTGGATGATCCCGCGCGAGGCGATGGGACACCTCTGCCTTCTGATGGCGGCAAACGATAGGGAGTCGACCTTTAAAGTTGGTCTGGTTCGCATCTCGGAGGATATTCTGACCCGGGGTGGGAATCAGGATGGGAAGCGCTCAATTTCTCTTCTGGGCCGACGTCGCGTCAAGTGGCTTATCAGGCAGGGCAAGTTGAAGAGTAATTTGCTCTTGGGGCTTGATCAGACCATCCGTACAGCGCTGGAGCAAGCTCCTGTGGGACAGAACAGGGTCGACCAACTCTTCCGATGTGTGCACGGCCGCATTGTTGACAGGAATGCTGTGGTGACGGTCGCCAAGCAGTTGGATGCACCGAAGCGAGTGCGGGATGCAAGGCAGAGACTCGCGTCGGAAGGCGTGATCATCCTCGGCCATCAGAAGGAAAGCCCTCGTGTGGCCAAAGCCCTGGGCCTTCCGATACCGGACAAGGGGACATGGGTTGCGACGCGTTTGGTTCCCGCTCCAAGCCCCGGTGACAGCAGGTCGCAGGTCTGGATCGGCGCGACTCCCTATGTCGTGGCGAGACCGGATGATGAACGCCACCCGGCCCCCACCATTGACTACTAGGCACTCAAGATGTACGGCTTGATTTGATTCGCGATGGCCTGTGCCAGGACTGTCGGTACAGCATTGCCGATCTGCTTCGCGATTTGGATCTTCGTGCCGCACCAGAGGTAGTTGTCGGGGAAAGTCTGAAGGAGCGCGGCTTCCCTATGGGTGATGGGGCGATCCACTCGGTAGCCGTCCACCCCGGGTTCCCACTGGGGGTGCAGATACTGACCCTTCTCAGGCTTGTAGAACTCGGTTCGGATGGTGAGCGAGGGTTCGTCCCATCGCATCCTGCCCATGACATCAGTGGTTCCTGATGGCTTGTTCTTCCAGCAGTTGGGCAAAAGATCTTCAGGTAGATCGAAACGCCCACCACCAGGTGGGATGTGGGCGTACCGAAGTAGCGAGAGTTCGGTGGGCGTACGCCCGATGTGCAAGTCCTCGCTCTTATAGATTCCCGGCACTGTCTGACCGAAGAATGAAACGGTCGAATCGGGTAGGGCTTTCACGGTGGGCACGTCGAGGAGTTGCTTCTCGCCGAACGCATCGTGCACCGTACGCCAACTCTTCAATCCCATGGGATTGCCCTGGCCGTGGGTGGGCTCGGGGAGAGGGATCCTTCCGATGCGGGACCCGATCACGATGGTCCTCTTGCGGCGCTGAGGCGCGCCGTGGTCTGCGGCCATCAATAGCCCGTGGGTCAACTCGTAGCCTTCCAGCAGGCCGCCGGGGCGAACCTCGGCCTGGAGCAGGGAAAACTCGGACGACTTGAGGAACCGGTCGACGTTCTCGATGACGAAGACCATGGGGCGGGCGTGCCTGACGAAGCGGATGTACTCCTTCCAGAGCTTGTTCCGTGGGTCATTCACGTCTCTGGTTCCCAAGTTTGAGAATCCCTGGCATGGCGGGCCGCCGATGATCACGTCGGCCGTTGGGATCTCTTTGTCCTTGATGTTCTGAATGTCACCCCAACGCATGTGCGACTCACCGAAGTTGGCGGCGTAGGTAGCCGCAGCGTGAAGGTCCCACTCGACCGCCATGACCGGTTTGTACCCCTTTGCAGCGACGAAGCCGGAGGTCATGCCACCGCAGCCTGCGAACAGGTCGATCATGGAGATGCGCTTAGCCATGGTGGACAGGTTAATCCCACGGACTGACAGTTGCCCTTGATGGGTGTGAGGACAACGTGCCGTGCCGGGGCTGCGATGGGATGGGGTGCCGTGAAGCGGGGTGGGCTTCGGTGCGGCCTGTCACAGTGTGCTCAGGTACGTCCGCAGTTCGTCGTAGTCGCGGATTCGCCGGTGATCGCGCATACGCCTGAAGTTGTCTCTGATGGCGATCCGGGCCTTGTGTCGCGTTCCTGAACAGTACTCATCCAGGGCATCGGAGAGGGCCGGAAGGTGCAGGTGGTATACGCAATCGATGTCGCCGGTCCCCCGCGCGAGGAGTGCCAGCATCGCCGGCCTCGGTTCCATCGTCACTGCGGCGAAGTGCGGCATGCGGCCACGGCGGAGCGCTGCCATCTTGGCGCCCTGGCTCCTGCAGTCCTGGGCTCTGTCGGTCCGAAGGGTCCATTTCAATGACAGCCCGGCCACAAGGTGCCGCAGGGGTTTGGAGGGATTCAAGGTTTGGGGCAGATCCCTGGAGACGGTGATGTCCAGCTTGAGAAGTGATTCTTCACCCATTAGGTTCAGAAGTTCCCGACGCCGATCCTCGACCGATTGAATTTCGTCACGAATCTTGCTGAGGTGTGCGCTCAGCTTGCTGTGTATCTCTTCGCTCAATCCCGCCCGGGCTGAGTACTTTTGCAAGTCCCGGACGGCCCGCTCCACATCCTTCGCCATGTCGCCGCGCAAATCTTGTGCGGCTTTGAGGTGTGTAAACTGCTCAAAGATCGGAAACGGCTTCTCGGGTTCCACCGTGAGATGTGATGCCTCATTTTTAAGATACTGTTGAAGATCGGAAGACATCAAGGTGGCCATCAGTGGGCCAACGGTCGTTTTCTTTCCGTCTTCATTACTCTCCGGTGGAATTGCGTCTTCCGCGATCCCCATCGCTTCGTAGAAAATCTTGCCCAGAGCGATTGATCCTGAGTCATTCTTGTCGGACGTGTTCGGCCGACCGTCGCGGTAGCCGCATAGTGCTTCAACGAAAGGTGCAGGCAAAGGAAATCCCTATGGATGAAGAACTAGCTCGAATGCTTCATGGTTCGAGATGTTTCTTGTCGGAAGTTTAGCCACGTTTCTTCGACGACTTCTGCAATCGATTTTGGAACTTCATGTTCCCAGAATCGCAAGACGGTCCAGCCCTGCGATTCCAAATGTCGTGTGGTCTCCTGGTCCCGTATGATATTTTTTGTAAGTTTTTGTCGCCACCATTCGGCGTTCGCCTTGGGATGGGTGGCGTGCTCGGGGCAGCCATGCCAGAAACAACCGTCCAGAAATACGGCGACCTTCACCCGACTGAACGCGATGTCGATCGTGCGGCGTGGCATGCCAGGCACCGGGAAGTTCACTCGGTAGCGCAACCCTGCGGCATGCAGGAGTTTCCGCACTGCGACCTCTGGAGCCGTGTCGCGTGAACTCTGTCGGCTCATCCGGGCGGATACGGCGGAGGAAGATGGGACTGCTCCTGGCACGGGAGCATTCTGCCGGCCTGCCCATGGCCCGGGTGGCCCTGCGGGTTCGTTGCGTTCGCGGCCGGGGGCGCAGGCGCGGCTCAGCCCCGTGATCGGCAGCTCTCTCAGGCTCCGTGACACCCCTCATACGACGCCCCCGCCCCGCACCAACACCCCGCCCCCCGCTCCGGCGGCCAGGCCGTTGCTCGTCCTCGGGCCGCCAGTGTCGTTGCGTACTGCGGCAGCAGTTCCGCCTGCGTCGGTGATGATGCCTCCGACGCCGCGAATGCCTCGTACGACGGGACCGTGCCCGTGACGATGCCCAGGTTTGCCGTGCCGGAGGATGCGAGTTCGCGCAGGGCGGCTTCTATCGTCGACAGGTGCTGGTCCCGGGACGGGTACTCGGCGGTGAGGGACGGGTAGGCGGACAGGAGTTCCGCCAGTTCGTCGGCCGGCCAGTGCAGGATCGCGACCGGGAACGGGCGGGACAGTGCCTCTCGGTGGGCGTCGAGTTCCGCGCGCAGGCGGGAGATCTCCGCCTCCAGTTCCGCGGGGTTGTCGGAGCCCAGGGCCCACACGCGTTTGGGGTCGTGGAGTTCGTCCAGGGACACCGAGGAGGATGAGGAGGACGAGTGCAGGGCGTCCGCCCGGTCGTCCCAGTCGTCGTGGGGGGCGCCCAGCATGCGGCCGACCCGGTGGCGGCCGAAGAGGAGAGGGTGGGTGGCGTACGGGGGTTCCGGGACGTCCGTCAGCAGGAGCGTCGTGGCCTGGGTGAACGTCTCGTGCGCCGCTTCCAGTTCGTCGTGGGACTCCAGGGCCTCGGCCACGATCACCCACGGGGCCGGGTCCCGGGGCGCGGCGGTGCGGATGCCGTCGATGATGGCGCGGGCCTCCGCCTCATGGCCGTACTCCCACAGGTTCGACGCCTTCAGGGCCCGTACCAGGTGCGGGGTCTCCAGGGTGTCCGGGGCGGACAGCAGGCGGTCGTAGAGCGCGGTCGCGGCGGGGCGGTCGCCGGAGAGTTCCCGGTGGGCCGCGGCCCGGACGAGCAGGGCTTCGGCGTCCTCGGGATACAGATCGGCGGTCCGCTCCAGGCGTGCCGCTTCGGCGGTGTGGTCGACGTTTACGGCGTTCTCGGCGTTCTCGGCGGGCGTGTCGGGGCGCATGGGGGACACCGTACTGCCGTCGGCCGAAGGGGCGAGCGGCAAGGGGACCGGCGGGGCGCCGGGGCCGCCGGGCGATGGCCGGGCGGCGGCGGTGTCCGCCGGTCACGGGATCGGTGTCCGGCCGGGTGCGGGGACGGCCACCCGCGGGTCCGTGGGCGGGTGGGGCCGGGTGTGTATCGCGTACGTCATCACCGCCGGCCCGGCCTGACAAAGCCTTTTTGAAGTGCGGGTGCGGGGTGGTCTCCGTGCTGCGTCGGGGCGCGGGTCTGGTGAGTTGGCGGCCGTGGGCCTATCGTGCGGGCGGTTTCGGGTGTGTGGGCGAGCCGGGGCCGTGGGGGGCCATGCGGGGCTGGAAGGGGCGGTGAGGAGGCGTACTGCGTATGCGGGCTTCCGGTGTGGTTCGCGGGGTGCCGGTCGTGGAGAACGGCACGCGGCGGCGGCGTGCCCGGCACCGCCGGGTGGTGTGGAGCGGCGGCGAGGTCCTGGTGACCGTCGGGGTGGTGCTCCTGCTGCTCGTGGTGCACCAGGTGTGGTGGACGAACCGGGAGGCCAGGCGCGGCGCCGAGCGGCAGGTGGAGGCGCTGGAGCGGGAGTGGGACTCCGGTGGTCCCGCCGCCGCGCCCGCGGGCACCGATACGGCTCCGGTGACGCCGCCCGCCCCCTCGCCGACGAGCCAAGGAGGGGCCACGGGCGGGCAGCGGTCGTCCGGCGACACCGGTTCGTCGGGGGCCGGCCGTTCCCAGGCGTACGCCGTCCTGACCATTCCGCGCCTGGGGCTGCGGGTGCCGGTCGCGGAGGGCGTCGACAAGCAGCAGGTCCTGAACAAGGGGTACGTCGGCCACTATCCCGGCACCCAGCAGCCGGGCCGGGCCGGCAACTTCGCGCTCGCCGGGCACCGGAACACGCACGGGGAGCCGTTCCGCCGGCTGCCGCGGCTGCGGGCCGGGGACACGATCGAGGTGGAGACGAACGCGGCGACCTACTCGTACGTCGTCGACAAGACCCTGCCGCAGACATCGGCCCGGGACTCGGGCGTCCTGCGGCCGGTGCCGCGGTCGGTCGTGAAACCCGGGTACGGCTACACCGAGCCGGGCTACTACATCACCCTGACCACCTGTACGCCGGAGTTCACGTCCACGTACCGGCTGGTCGTGTGGGGGAAGCTGGTGTCGATGCGGCCGCGCTCCCCGTGACCCGGCCACCGGGGAACGATTCGGTTCCGGTGGCCTCCGGCGCGTGGTTCCACCGCGGTCTCAGTCGCGGTCTCAGCCGCGCTCCCGGGCGCGGTCTCAGGCGCGGTCCCGGTCCCGGTCCCGGAGTGCCAGCACGCTCACCGCGCCCAGCACCGCAAGCCCCGCGGACACCGTCATCGCGAGGTTCGCGCCCCGGGCCAGGCCGGCGCCGGACGACGTGGCCAGCGCGATGGTCAGGGCCACCCCGGCGCAGGAGCCGATGTAGCGGAAGGTCTGCTGGGCGCCGGAACCCATCGCCGCCCGTTCGGCCGGTACCGACTCCACCGACAGCAGCGGGAGCGCCGCGTTGAGCAGACCGCTGCCCACCCCGCCGATCACGAGTCCCGGCAGCAGCCGCACCCAGGAGTCCGCGGCCAGTGCGCCCAGCATCGTCAGCGTGCCGACCGCGTGCAGGACGAAGCCGATCGCCAGCTGCCGGCGCGGCGGCACCCGGCCCGCGAGCCGCTTCGCCTGCAAGGCCACCGCGAAGGACAGCCCGGACCAGAGCAGGAACAGCCACGCCGTCGCCAGCGGCGACAGGCGCAGCGTCTGCTGCATCAGCGCCGGGAGATAGCTGAACAGGCCGATCACCGCCAGGCCGGTGAACAGGCCGCCCGCCGAGGACGCGAGGAAGCGGGGGCTGCGCAGCAGGTTCAGGTCGATCATCGGGGTCCGTACCCGCCGTTCGACGACGGTGAAGACCCCGGCCAGCAGCACGGCCGCCGCCAGCAGCAGGCCGACCGGCGCCCGCAGCCAGCCGTCCCGGCCCAGGGTGAGCGCCGCGACCAGGGCGACCAGCGCGAGGCCGAAGGCCGTGGCCCCGGCGGCGTCCGGCCGTCCGCCCCGCGGCGAGCGCGACTCGGACAGTCCGCGGATGCCCAGTCCCGCGATCACCAGTGCCGCCGCGCCCAGGACCACGTACGCGAGCCGCCAGTCGGGCAGGGCGCCGGAGACCAGCGGGCCGACCGCGATGCCGCCGCTGACGAACGCGCCCCACACGCCGGTCGCGTGCAGCCTTCCGCGCGGGCTCGGGTAGGCGGTCACCAGCAGGCCCAGGCTGCTCGCCAGGATCGCCGCGCTCGCGGCACCCTGGGCGGCGCGGGCCAGGGTGAAGGCCCAGGTCGACGTGGTCAGGCCGCCGAGGGCCGTGGTGATGCCGAGGGCC
The DNA here is from genome assembly GCF_042896695.1 of Streptomyces sp. NPDC001270. NCBI lineage: Bacteria > Bacillati > Actinomycetota > Actinomycetes > Kitasatosporales > Streptomycetaceae > Streptomyces > Streptomyces sp. NPDC001270. The sequence goes on from NZ_JBIAXM010000015.1 coordinate 182,050, forward strand.
AGCGTGCCGGAGAGGAAGATCCGGCGCCGGCCGTAGTCGTCGGCGAGGCTGCCGGCCACCAGGAGCAGGGCGGCGAGTCCCAGCGGGGCGCCGTTGAGGAGCCATGCCTGGGCGGACAACGGGGTGTGCAGGTCCGCCGCCGTTTCCGGCAGCGTGACCATCGGAGCGGTGTACGTCATCAGGGTCACCGCCGTCGCGGCGCTGGTCAGGGCCAGGGTGACGGCGGGCCGGGGGTGTCTTGACGGCTGGGCGGCGGCTACCGGGGTTGCCGGGCCGCGCGGGGCGTTCCGGGGGGCCGCCCGTATAAGAGTTCGTTCATTGAACCTACCCATGGGCGGTACCGTAGCATGGCAAGTTCGTTCATTGAACCAAGGTGTCGGAAACTGGCTAAGGTGGTCCCCATGGCACTGGGCAAGGACTACGTGACGCAGGAGTGCTCGATCGCCCGCGCGCTGGAAGTCGTGGGCGAGCGCTGGACGTTGCTCGTCGTCCGCGACGCGCTCTACGGCGTCCGCCGGTACAACGACTTCCTCGTCCACCTCGGCATCCCGCGCGCCGTCCTGTCGGCCCGGCTGAAGACCCTGACCGAGCAGGGGATCCTCGAACGGCGCCGGTACCAGGAGTCGCCGCCGCGGGACGAGTACGTGGTGACCGAGCGCGGGACCGCGCTGTGGCCGGTGCTGCGGACCCTCGGGCGCTGGGGGCGCGAGCACTTCCAGGAGACACAACTGCGCTCGTACCGGCACGTGGACTGCGGCACGGAACTCGGGCCGTACGGCGAATGCCCGGCCTGCGGAACCTTCGTGCCCGTCGCGGACGTTGTCATCGTGCCGGGGCCGGGACTCGACCCCGATCCGGCCGATCCGGTCAGCCGGGCGCTCCTGCGGCCGAAGCGGCTGCTGGAACCCCTGACGATCGAGACCGGACCGTCGGGCGGGTCGGGCGACAGGATGTAGATGAGGTGTGGACGGGGTGTAGATCGCGGGGTGCGGGGCCGGCCGTCCGCAGGGGGTGCGGTGCCGTCCGCGCGGGATGCGACTCGGATGGTGTGGGGCGGTTCCGCTCGCGGGGGCCGTGGCGCGGACCGGTGGGGTTGCGGTACAACCGGCAGCAGCAGCACGCATGGCGCGCAAGGACGTACGAGTGAGGGGAGGGCAGGCCGATGGTCCGTAGCCGGTCCGGCCTGCGCCCTGCCGCCGTCCTGCTGTTCCTGCTGCTCGGAGTCGCCCTCCTCGACACCGGCGTCCTGAGCGCCACCGTCGCGCTCGCGGCGACCGCGGCCGCCGCCTCGGCGCTCGCCGTCTGCACCCTCGTCGCCGCCCGCTGCGCCCCCGCCGTACCGCCCACTCGGGTGCGTACGGCCATCCGCGACCGGGACCGCCGCACCGCCTTCCTGCCCCAGCGGGATCCCGATGCCTCCGGCCGGCCGCGGCCCAGAGCACCGGGGCGCGCCCTCCCGGCGACCACCGCGTAGGGCCCCACCCGGATACGTCAACGTAGGTGACCCCGCGTGGGTCGTCATGCCGTCACGCACGTCCTCTCCCGGCACGACGAGACCCCCGGAGGGCTCACCCATGTCCGTTTTCGCCCGCCTTGTCGAGCAGCTCGCCGAGCTGCTCCAGCCGATCTTCCACGCCTCCGCGGCGGCTGCCGCGATCATCCTGTTCACCGCGTTCGTCCGGCTGCTGGTGCATCCGCTGTCCCGGGCGGCGGCCCGCGGGCAGCGGGCCCGCGCCGCGCTCCAGCCCAAGGTCGCCGCACTGCGCGAGAAGCACGGCAAGAACCCGGAGAAGTTCCAGCAGGCCGTACGGGAACTGCACGCCGAGGAAAAGGTGTCGCCGCTGTCCGGCTGCCTGCCCAGCCTGCTCCAACTGCCCGCCTTCTTCCTCCTCTACCACCTCTTCTCCAACACCACGGTCGGTGGCCGGACCAACGGGCTGCTCACCCACCAGCTGTTCGCCGCGCCGCTCGGCGGGCGGTGGACGGACGCCCTCGTCGACGGCGGGGTGTTCGGCGTGTCCGGCGCCGTCTACCTCGGCCTGTTCGCCGTCGTCGCCGCCGTCGCGACCTTCAACTGCCTGCGTACGAAGCGGACGATGGCGGCCGACGCCGCGGTGCCCGCCGGGAACGCGCCGGCTCCCGGGCTCGCGGCGGTCGGCCGGGCCATGCCGTTCATGTCGTACTTCACGCTCCTGACCGTGGCCGTGGTGCCGCTCGCCGCCGCGCTGTACGTGGTCACCAGCACGACGTGGACCGCCGTCGAGCGGGTGCTGCTGTACCGGTGAGCACCTCCGCTGCACTGACGGGGTGCCCCGGTGGGGTGTCCGGTCCGGTCGGTGGGGGTACCGGTGAGCGCGCCGGTGCACCGCGGTGAACGCCCCGGCTGTGTTCCAGTACGTGAACCGGTGGTTGCGGACTTGATCTCGACCTTGGAGGATCGACCAGACCTCCGATGGCTGTGGCCGTCGGACGGGATCCTTGACCGAGGGAGATGGTGACCATGAAGCTGCTGCGAGTCGGTACGGCCGGGGCGGAGCGGCCCGCACTGCTGGACGCCGCGGGGACCCTGCGGGACCTGTCGGGGCTCGTCGGCGACATCGACGGGGCGCTGCTCGCCGACGAGGCCGGGCTCGGCCGGGTCCGGGCCGCCGCCGACGCCGGCGACCTGCCCGTGCTGGACGCGGCCGGACTGCGGATCGGGCCGCCGCTCGCGCGGATCGGAAAGGTCGTCTGCATCGGCCTGAACTACCACGACCACGCCCGGGAGACGGGTGCCGAGACGCCCGCCGAGCCGGTCGTCTTCTTCAAGGCCGCGGACACGGTCGTCGGGCCGGACGACACCGTGCTCGTGCCGCGCGGGTCGGAGCAGACCGACTGGGAGGTGGAGCTGGCCGTCGTCATCGGACGTACGGCCCGCTACCTGGAGTCGGCGGACGACGGGCTCGCGCATGTCGCGGGGTACGCGGTGGCGCACGACGTGTCCGAGCGGGAGTTCCAGTTCGAGCGCGGCGGGACCTGGGACAAGGGCAAGAACTGCGAGACGTTCAATCCGCTCGGGCCGTGGCTGGTGACCGCGGACGAGGTGCCGGATCCGCAGAACCTGCCGCTGCGGCTGTGGGTCAACGGCGAACTGAAGCAGAACGGGACCACCGCCGAGCAGATCTTCCCGGTGGGGGAGGTCGTCCGGTACGTGAGCCACTTCATGACGCTGTACCCCGGGGATGTCATCAACACCGGTACGCCCGCGGGGGTGGCGCTGGGGCAGCCCGAGCCGAAGCCGTATCTGCGGGGCGGGGATGTTGTCGAGTTGGAGATCGAGGGGTTGGGGAGGCAGCGGCAGGTTTTCGCCAACGCGTAGCGCTCCGCTGGGTGGGGCGGGGAAATACGGGGTGGTGGGGTGGTGGGGGTGGTTTTTGGGTGCGGGTGGGGGGTGGTTTTGCGCAGTTCCCCGCGCCCCTGGGGGGTGGGGATGGGGGACGGGGGTGTGTTCGGGTGCGGGTAGTGGGGGTGCGGGTTTTTTTGCGCAGTTCCCCGCGCCCCTGAGGGTGGGGGGTGTCGTTCTCCGTGCGGCTGGAGGGGTGGGTGGGGGTGGTTGCGTGGGTGGGTGGGTGCGGGTTGTGGGGGCTGGGCGCGCAGTTCCTCGCGCCCCTATGGGGGGCTGGGCGTGTAGTTCTCGGCGCGCGTATGTGTGTGGGGGGCTGGGCGCGTAGTTCTCCGCGCGCGTATGTGTGTGGGGGCTGGGCGCGTAGTTCCCCTCGCGTCTATGCGTGGGGGCGCGCGGTTCCTCGCGCTCCTGTGGGGGCCTGGACGGGGTGGGGGAAGGTGGGTCAGGGCAGGATGGTGGCGAGTTTTTGCCAGGCTGGGCGGGGGAGGGCGTCTCGGGGGCCGTCGGTCACCACCTGGAGGACCACGTGGTCGGCGCCCGCCTGGTGGAAGGCGTCGATGCGGTCCCGGATCCTGGCGTCGTCGCCCCAGGCGAACAGCGCGTCGATCAGGTGGTCGCTGCCGCCCGCCGCCAGGTCGTCCTCGGTGAAGCCGAGCCGCAGGAAGTTGTTGGTGTAGTTCGGCAGGGTCAGGTACATGGCCAGGCTGTCCCGGGCCAGGGCACGGGCGCGGTCCGGGTCCGTCTCCAGGACCACCTTGAACTCCGGCGCCAGCAGCGGCTCCTCGCCCAGGATCCGGCGGGCCTGCGCGGTGTGCTCGGGGGTGACCAGGTAGGGGATGGCACCCGCGGTGCGTTCGCGGGCCAGGTCCAGGCTCCTCGGGCCGAGCGCCGCCACGACCCGGCGCCCGGCCGGGACCCCGGCCGCGTCCAGCGCGTCCAGGTACTCGACCAGGGCCGAGTACGGGCGGCGGTACTGCTCGGCGCGCCTGGCGTGGCTCACCCCGAGGCCCAGCAGGAAGCGGCCGGGATGGGCCGCCTCCACCTCGGCGAAGGCGGCGGCGCTGGTCTCGGCGCCGTAGTCCCAGATGCTCTGGATGCTGGTGCCGACGACCAGCCGGGAGGTGGCCTCCAGCAGGGGCAGCGAGTGCCGGGCGGCGCTGTTGCCGCCCAGCCAGACGGCGCCGAACCCGAGCTGTTCGAGTTCGGCGGCGGCAGCGGCGAGTTCCGGTCGCCGGTCCGGCTCCTCCGAGCGGAGTCCGACGCTCCAGATGCCGTACCGGCCGACCGATTCCTTCAGGGCGGTGCTCATGGTTCCGTTCCCTCCGGGTGCGTGTCGTTCCATGATCGCTGAGTGCTCTGGCGGTTCAACCGGAGGGAGCCTCGGGATGGTCCCGTGGGGTGTCAGATGTCCAGGAAACGCTCCAGTGCCTCCACCACCAGGCGGTGGTCCTGGAGCTGCGGCAGGCCGGAGACGGTGACCGCGCCGATCACGCCCACGTCCGCGACGGTGATCGGGAACGAGCCGCCGTGCGCCGCGTACACGTCCGGGTCGAGTCGGGAGGAGTCCTCGAAGCTCGTACCCTTGGCCCGGAAACGGGCGCCGACCAGGTAGGACGGGGCGCTGTAGCGCTCCACGACGCGGCGCTTGCGGGCGATCCAGGCGTCGTTGTCGGGGGTGGACCCGGGCAGCGCCGCGTGGAAGAGCTGCTGGCCGGCGCGGTGGATGTCAATCGCCACCGGGGCATGGCGCGCCCGTGCCAGCTCCACCAGGAGCGAGCCCAGGGCCCAGGCGTCGTCGCAGGTGAACCGGCGGAAGACCAGCCGGTGCTGCTGTGCCTCCAACTCCTCGATGCTCGGGGCGGCCTCGGCGGCGGACCCCGGTCCGCCCTGCGGGTGGCGGCTCACAGCGTCACCGCCACACCGTCGCGGGCGGAGCGGCGGGCCGCCTCCAGTACGTCGAGGGCGTCGGCCGCGGCCAGTGCGCCGACCGGGTTGGGACCGGCACCGGTCAGCGCCTCGGCGATGGCCGCGTAGTACGCCGGGTAGTCGCCGGGCCGGGTCGGTACGGGCGTGCCGCCGCCGGTGAGCGGCGACTCCCCGGAGCCGATCCGGCCCCACAGGGACTCGGGTTCGGTGCCCCAGCCGGGGCCCGGCCGCCGCCCCTCGCGCAGCGCCGCCTCCTGCGGGTCGAGGCCGTACTTCACATAGCCCGCGCGCGAGCCGAGCACCCGGAAACGGGGACCGAGCTGGGCGGTGGTGGCGGAGGCGTACAGGTGAGAGCGGACACCGCCGGCGTGGGTGATCGCGATGAACGTGTCGTCGTCGGCCTCGGCGGCTGGGCGGCGCACGTCCGACTCGGCGTACACGCGCGTGGCCGGGCCGAACAGGACCAGGGCCTGGTCGACTGTGTGGCTGCCGAGGTCGTAGAGCAGACCTCCGATCTCTGCCGGGTCGCCGGACTCGCGCCAGCCGCCCTTGAGCTGCGGACGCCAGCGCTCGAAGCGGGATTCGAACCGCTGGACCTCGCCCAGCGCGCCCTCCGCCAGGAGCCCCCGCAGGGTCAGGAAGTCGTTGTCCCAGCGGCGGTTCTGGAAGACCGACAGCAGCAGGCCGCGCTGCTCGGCGAGGGCGGCCAGCTCCCGGGCCTCGGCGGCCGTGCCGGCCAGTGGCTTGTCCACCACGACCGGCAGGCCCGCCTTGAGGGCGGCGGTGGCCAGCGGGACGTGCGTCTTGTTCGGCGACGCGATGACGATCAGGTCCAGTCCGTCCGCGCGGTCGAACAGTTCGTCGGGGTCGGCGGCGAGCCGTACGTCCGGGTGCTCGGCGCGGGCCTGCCGCTGCCGTTCGGGGTTCGCGGTGACCACCGTGTCGAGGGCGAGGCCGTCCGTGGCGGAGATCAGCGGGGCGTGGAAGACGGAGCCCGCCAGGCCGTAGCCGATCAGGCCCACGCGCAGGGGGGTGCCAGTCGTACCAGTTGTCATGCAGCCACTTTCGCAACGCTGTTTCCAAAGTGCAAGGTGCCGGAGAGAATGGGGGTGTGGAACGGGCGGACAGGGAGTACGTGGACCGGGAGTACGGGGAGAGCGTGGAGCGCGCAGCGAGCGCCGGGCGGCGTGACGGCGGCCGGTCGGCCGCCTTCAGGAGCGCGGCGGGGGCGGTCGGCGCCGCCGCCGGGACCGGGACCGGGGCGGACGGCGGTGCGGCCGGGGCGGGCGGCGCGGCAGGCAGCGTGGGCGGAGCGGCAGGTGCTGCGGGCGCAGGTGCTGTGGGCGGTGGGGCGGGCGCGAACCTGCTCGCCCTGCGCAGTCACAACACCGCGCTCGTGCTCGATCTGGTGCGCACCGCGGGGAGCGACGGGATCAGCCGGCTGGAGCTGGCCGAGCGCACCGGGCTGACCCCGCAGGCGGTCAGCAAGATCACCGCCCGGCTGCGTGCGGAGGGGCTGGCGGCGGAGGCGGGGCGGCGCGCGTCGACCGGCGGGAAGCCGCGGACGGTGCTGCGGCTGGTGCCGGGGGCCGGACACGCGGTGGGGGTGCACCTGGACCGGGACGAGGTACGGGCGGTGCTCTGCGACCTCGCCGGAGCGGTGGTGGCCGAGACCCGGTCCGGGCTGGATCTGGGAGGCGGGGCGGCGGCGGTCGTCGAGCGGACGGCCCGGCAGGTCGAGGAACTGCTGCCCGGCTCGCGGGGGCCGCTGCTCGGGGTCGGGGTCGCGCTGCCGGGCCCGCTGGACCACACGCGGGGTGTGCTGCACCGGGTCACCGGGTTCCCCGAGTGGGACGGATTCCCGCTGCGGGACGCGCTGGCACGGCGGCTCGGGCGGCCCGTGGTGGTCGACAAGGACACGAACGCGGCGGCGCTCGGGCTGGCGGTCGCGGGGGAGGGCGGCTCGTTCGCGTACCTGCACCTCGGTACGGGGCTCGGCGCCGGACTGGCGATCGGCGGGAGCGTGCACCGGGGCGCGCGAACCGGCGCGGGGGAGTTCGGCCACCAGGTCATCCAGCTCGACGGGCCCGTGTGCACGTGCGGCGGCCGGGGGTGCGTCGAGGCGCTGTGCCTGGCGGCCGTGGCCCGCGGGGACCTGGCGGAGGCGGCCCGCGTGCTGGGCGCGGGAGCGGCGAACCTGGTGGGGCTGCTGGACATCGACCTCGTACTGCTGGGAGGCCGGACGGTGGCGGCGGCACCGGGGGAGTTCGTGCGGGGGGTCGAGGCCGTACTGGCGGAACGGGCCCGGCGGGAGGGGGCCCTCGGGGACGCGGTCCCGGTGCGCCTCGCCCCCGGCGGGGGCCGGGGGGTCGCGAAGGGCGCCGCGCATCTGCTGCTGGCACCGCTGTTCGGCCGGCCGGACGGTTGAGACCGGTCCTGGCACCGGGGCACGCACGCGAGGGTCGGGTCGGTCGTGCCGCATGGAGCGGTCGGCCGGGGCGGCGTTTCAACGGGGTCTGCTCCGGGTCTGTTCCGGGCCTGCTCCGCCGCCGGGGCCGGGCATGGGCGCCTGCCGGTGGGCGGAAGAGGCGAGCCCGCGGGCTGTCGCGGGCTGACGTGGCGTCAAGTGCCGTACGGGGAAGCCGAGCACGACCGGGAGGGACCGCCGCCGGGCAGGACCGTAGCCGGGAAGCGCCGTGGCCGGAAGGACCGTTGACGTGAAGGGCCGCGGCCCGCGTACGGCCGGCACCACGCACGGCCCGCCCGTCCGCACGCCGCCCACCCGCACTCCGCCCGCCCGCGCACGATCGTGCCCTACCCGGGGTCCCCGCCCACCGCGGCGGCGCCCGTCTGCGACGATCCCTGCGTGGACTACCCGAACGACCAGGCACCAGGCGCCCCCGTCCGCTCCGGCATCCCCGAGCACGGGCGCATCCCCAAGTACTACGCGGTGAAGGCACGGATCGCCGTCCTCGTGGAGGAGCTGGGGGAGGGCAGTCTCATCCCCACCGAGCGGGACCTCGCCGACCGGTTCGAGGTCGCGCGCGAGACCGTACGGCAGGCGGTGCGCGAACTGGTGCTGGAGGGACGGCTGCGGAGGCAGGGGCGGGGGACCGTCGTCGCCGGGCCCAAGCTGGCGCAGCCGCTCTCGCTGGCCAGCTACACCGAGGGCGTACGGCGGCAGGGGCGCACCCCGGGCCGTACGCTCGTCTCCCTCGACCGTTTCCCCTGCCCGGACGCGCTCGCCGCCGAGACCGGTCTGACCCGCGGTGAGCCGGTGTGGCACCTGGAGCGCGTCCTGCTCGCGGACGACGAGCGGGTCGGCCTGGAGAGCACCTATGTCGCGGTCGCGCGGGTACCGCGGCTGGACGCCGACTTCGAGCCCGACTCCTCCTTCTACGCCTATCTCCGCGAACGCGGCATCGCCTTCGGTGACGCCGACGAGCGGATCGAGACCGTACTGGCCACCCCGCGCGAGGCCCTGCTCGTCGGCACCCCGCCGGCCCTGCCGATGCTGCTGATCCACCGGGTGTCCCGGGACGGCGCGGGGCTTCCCCTGGAGCGGGTGCGGAGCCTGTACCGGGGGGACCGGTTCTCCTTCACCACCCACCTCACGGGTTGAGACCCACCCACCGCACGGGTTGAGCCACGGCCCGTCTCACAAGTGCGGTCACCGCTCGTCTCACAGGTGCAGTCACCGCCCGCCTCACCGGCTGAACCACCGCCCGCGCAACGGGCCGGCCACCGTCGTCCGGCTCACTCGCCCACCCCCTCTCGACATCACAAAAGGATAACGGGTCTAGCCCAAACTTGATAGGTCGTTCACGCTCTCGTTGTCAGCCGGACCTTTCCGGTTCCCCGATCGCGAGGAGCGTTGCCGCCGTGAGAGTGACAGTCGTAGGAGCGGGCGTGCTGGGCACCATGCACGCCTGGCAGGCAGTGGAACGTGGCCACACGGTCGTCCAGATCGAGCGGGAGGCCGAGGCGCGCGGCGCCTCGTTGCGCAACTTCGGGCAGCTCTGGGTCAGCGGACGCGCGGGCGGGGACGAACTCCGCACCGCCCTGCGGGCCCGGGAGCTGTGGGAGACGATCGGCGGCCGGGTTCCCGGTCTCGGATTCCGTGCCAACGGCTCCCTCACCCCGGTCCGCAGTCCCCGGGAACTCGCCGTGGCCGAGGCCGCCGCGGCCCGGCCCGACGCGGGCGAACGCGGATACGCGCTGCTGACGCCCCGTGCGGCACGCAGCCTGAACCCCGCGCTGCGCGGCGAGTTCACCGCCGCCCTGCACTGCGAGCGGGACGCCGCCGTCGAACCGCGCACCGCCCAGCTCGCCCTCCGCGCCGAGCTGCTGAAGTCCCCGCGCTACACCTTCCTGCCGGGGCGTGAGGTGCGCGAGGTCGTCGGCCCCGGCGCCGTACGGGACGACCACGGCGACGTGCACGCCGCGGACGCGGTCGTGCTGTGCACCGGCGCCTGGCTGGGCGGTCTGGTGCGGGAGCTGGCCGGACCCGGACTGCCCGTGCGCCGGGTGCGGTTGCAGATGATGCAGACCGACCCGCTGGGCGAGCCGCTGCCCACCTCGGTCGCGGACGCGGACAGCTTCCGGTACTACCCGGCGTACGCCTCCCCGGCCCTGGACGAACTCAACGCCCGGCAGCCGCAGCCCGGGACGGCCGCCGCCCACCGGATGCAACTGCTCATGGTGCAGCGCGCCGACGGCGGCCTGACCATCGGCGACACCCACGAGTACGAGCACCCCTTCGCCTTCGACACCGTCGAGGACCCCTACGACCACCTCACCTCGGTCGTCGAGTCCTTCCTCGGCCGCCCGCTGCCGAGGATCCGGCGCCGCTGGGCCGGGGTGTACGCGCAGTGCACCGACCCCGGCCGGGTCGTGCACCGGCAGCGGGTGCGCGACGGCGTGTGGCTGGTGACCGGGCCCGGCGGGCGCGGCATGACCTGCGCGCCCGCGATAGCCGAGACGACCGCCGACGAACTGGGCTGGTGAGAACAGTGCCCCCGCAGACCGACCGGATCCCGCAGACCGACCGGATCCCGCAGACCCATCAGAACCCGCAGACCGACCAGAACCCGCAGGGTCCGCAGGCTCCGCGGAACCCGCGGCCGACCGGTGTCCGGCTCGTCGTCCTCGACATGGCCGGCACCACCGTCGCCGACGGCGGCCTCGTCGAGCTGGCCTTCGAGACCGCCGCCGGCGAACTGGGTGTCGAGCCCGGCTCCGCCGACCACGCCGAGAAGCTCGCCTACGTCCGCGCCACCATGGGCGAGTCCAAGATCTCCGTCTTCCGGCACCTGTTCGGCGACGAGAGCCGCGCCCAGCGCGCGAACGCAGCCTTCGAGAAGGCGTACGGCGACCTCGTCGACGGCGGTCGCATCGCCGAGGTGCCCGGTGCCCGCGCGGCGATCGAGCGACTGCGCGCCGACGGCCGGACCGTCGTCCTGACCACCGGCTTCGCCCGGATCACCCAGGACGCCATCCTCGGCGCCCTCGGCTGGCGGGACCTGGTGCCGCTGACCCTGTGCCCGGCCGACGCCGGCGGGCGCGGACGGCCGTACCCGGACATGGTCCTGGCGGCGTTCCTGCGCACCGGGGCCGCCGACGACGTACGCCAGGTCGCCGTGGTCGGCGACACCTCCTACGACGTGCTGAGCGGACTGCGCGCCGGGGCGGGCCTGGTGGCCGGGGTACGCACCGGGGCGCACGGGGACGCGGAGTTCCGGGCGGCCGGCGCCACGCACGTCCTGGACTCGGTGGCCGGACTGCCCGGCCTGCTCACGGAGGTCCGGTGAGATGGGCATCCGGTTCGATTCCGTCACGGTCGCCTACGACGGCAACGTCGTCCTCGACTCGTTCGACCTGACCGTCGAGCCCGGCGAGGTGATGGCCCTGCTCGGGCCGTCCGGCTCCGGCAAGACCACCGCGCTGCGGGCGGTCGCCGGATTCGTACGGCCCACCTCCGGGCGGGTGTTCCTCGGCGACCGGGACGTCACGGACCTGCCGCCGCACCGGCGGGGCATCGGCATGGTCGTCCAGCAGTACGCCCTCTTCCCGCACCTGCGGGTCGCGGACAACGTGGCCTTCGGCCTGAAGGCGCGCAGGGCCGCCAAGAGCGAGATCCGCACCCGGGTCGCCGAGGCGCTGGAGCTGACCGGGATGGCGGCGTACGCGCGCCGCTATCCGCGGGAGCTGTCCGGCGGACAGCAGCAGCGGGTGGCCATCGCCCGCGCCCTCGCCATCCGCCCGGACGTGCTGCTCCTCGACGAGCCGCTGTCCGCGCTCGACGCCCGGCTGCGCTCCGGGATGCTCACCGAACTCGCCCGGCTCCACCGCGAGCTGCCCGACGTCTCCATCCTGTACGTCACCCACGACCAGGTGGAGGCGCTGACCCTCGCCGACCGGATCGCCGTGCTGGACAAGGCCCGGCTCCAGGACGTCGGCACCCCGCTGGAGCTGTACCGGGCGCCGCGCACCGAGTTCACCGCCTCCTTCGTCGGCAACGCCAACCTGCTCCCGGTGACCGTCGGCGAGCGGGGGGTGTCCTTCGGCGGTGCCGAGATCGAGGTCGCGACCGGCGGCGCGGTGCCCGGGGCACGGGCCACGCTGTGCGTGCGGCCCCACCTCGTCGGCCTGGGCGGCGGCCCGAACCAGCTCACCGGGACGGTCGGCGAGATCCAGTGGCGGGGTGCCACGCACCGCCTGCACGTCGACGTCGACGGGCACCGGATCATGGCGGACCTGCGGGAACTGCGCGAACCGCCCGCCCACGGCGCGTCCGTCACACTGCACTTCGCGGCCGAGGACGCGGTGCTGCTGCCCCTGGGAGCCGGCGATGACTGAGGCCGTCCGCCGGGCGCGGCCGGTCCGCGGCCGGCCGCGCAGTTCCCCGAGCGGTTCTCCGCGCCCTTCCCCGCGCCCTTCCCCGCGCCCTTCTCCGCGCACCCTCGCGTGGACGGTCCTGCCGCCCGTCGCGCTGCTCGTCCTGTTCTTCCTCTACCCCCTCGCCCTGGTCGTCGAGCAGTCCGTGCACCCGGACAGCGGCGGCACCTCGCTCCAGCCGTACGCCGACGTCTTCGCCTCCGGGGCCTTCCGCGAGGCGCTGTGGACCACCGTGTGGCTGGCGCTGGCCGCCACCGCCGGATGCCTGGTCCTCGGGTTCGTGCTCGCGCTGGTCATCGCCTTCGTGCCGTTTCCCGGGGCCAGGGCGGTCTCCCGGTTCATCGACGTCTTCCTGTCCTTCCCGTCCTTCCTGATCACGCTGGCCCTGCTGTTCGTCTACGGCAGGGTCGGCATGGCCAACGGGGCGTGGACGGACGTCACCGGCGCCGCCGAGGGGCCCTTCCAGTTCCTCACCACCCCGTGGGGGGTGCTGCTCGCCGAGATCACGTACTTCACACCGTTCGTGATGCGCCCGCTGCTCGCCGCGTTCTCCCAGCTCGACACCGGGCAACTGGAGGTCGCCGCCAGCCTCGGCGCGCGGCCGGCCAGGATCGTACGGCAGGTCGTCCTGCCCGAGGCGCTGCCCGCGCTCGCCGCCGGCGGCAGCCTCGTCCTGGTCCTGTGCCTCAACGAGTTCGGCATCGTGCTGTTCACCGGCGCCAAGGGCGTCACCACGCTGCCGATGCTCGTCTACAGCAAGGCGATCCTGGAGTCCGACTACCCGGGCGCCTGTGTGGTCGCCGTCGTCAACGTCCTGATCTCCGTCGGCCTGTACGGCCTGTACCGGGTGGTGAGCCGCCGTGCTCGTGCATAGCCGCAAGGGCAAGTGGACCGCCTGGACGGTGTTCTTCGTCCTCTTCCTGCCCCTGTTCGCGCTGCCGCTGCTGGTGATCCTGGCCGCGTCGTTCGCGACCAACTGGTCGAGCGTGCTGCCGTCCGGCTTCACCACCGGCAACTACACGGCCGCCACCCGCGGCGAGGCCCTCCAGGCGCTCACCACCAGCCTGCTCACCGCCGCCGGCGCGAGCCTGCTGGCCCTCGTCGCCGGCACCTGGGCCGCCCTCGCGGGCACCACCCTCGGCCGGCGCCTGCGCACCGTGCTCGACGCCCTGTTCGTGCTCCCGGTCGCCGTCCCCTCCGTGGTGGTCGGCCTGGCGGTCCTGGTCGCCTTCTCCCAGCCGCCGATCCTGCTCAACGGCACCCGGTGGATCGTCTTCCTCGCGCACACCGTGCTGGTCACGGCGTTCGCCCACCAGTCCGTCACGGCGGCCCTGACCCGCCTCGACCCGGCCTACGAACAGGCCGCGGCCTCGCTCGGCGCAGGCCCCGGCCGGGTGCTGTGGCGCATCAAGCTGCCGCTGCTGCTGCCCTCGCTGACCGCCGCCGTCGGCCTCTGCTTCGCCCTGTCCATGGGCGAACTGAGCGCCACGATGATGCTCTATCCGCCCGACTGGACCACGCTTCCGGTCCTGATCTACTCGGCCACCGACCGCGGCGCCCTGTTCGCCGGCTCCGCCCTGGCCGTCGTCCTGATGGCGGCGACGCTGCTCGTCCTGCTCGTCATCGCCCGCATCCGCACCCGAGCCTCGTTCCGCTGATCCGGCTCACCCCCTCCCGTCGAGCATCCCCCGCTTCCCCGCAAGGAGTTCAGTCCGCCATGCCCAAGAACGGCGCCAAGCTCGCCCTCGCCCTCGCGCTGTGCGCGACCCCGCTGCTCGCCGCCTGCTCCGGCACCTCCACCGGCTCCGACGCCAAGGAGGTCACCGTCTACAGCGCCGACGGCCTCAAGGGCGAGAACGGCGACGGCTGGTACGACAAGATCTTCAAGGACTTCCAGAAGCAGACCGGCATCAAGGTCAACTACGTCGAGGGCGGCTCCGGCGAGGTCGTCCAGCGCGCCCTGCGCGAGAAGAGCAACCCGCAGGCCGACGTGCTGGTCACCCTCCCGCCGTTCATCCAGCAGGCCGACGGCAAGGGCCTGCTCCAGAAGTACGCCCCGCAGGGCGCCGACCAGGTCGGCGGCGCCGACAAGGCGGCCGACGGCACCTGGACCTCCGTCGTCAACAACTACTTCGGGTTCATCTACAACAAGAAGGAGCTGAAGCAGGCCCCCACCACCTGGGAGCAACTGCTCGACGGCAGCTACAAGAACAAGCTCCAGTACTCCACCCCGGGCGTCGCCGGCGACGGAACCGCCGTCCTGATCAAGGCCATGCACGACTTCGGCGGCAAGGACGCGGCCCTCGCCTACCTGAAGAAGCTCCAGGCCAGCAACGTCGGCCCGTCCGCCTCCACCGGCAAGCTCGCCCCCAAGGTGGACAAGGGCGAACTGCTCGTCGCCAACGGCGACGTGCAGATGAACTACGCGCAGTCCAAGACCATGCCCAACCTCGGCATCTGGTTCCCCGCCGGGCAGGGCGGCAAGCCCACCACCTTCGCCCTGCCGTACGCGGCCGGCCTCGTCACCAAGGCCCCGCACTCCGACAACGGCAGGAAGCTCCTCGACTTCCTGCTGGGCCGGCAGGCCCAGCAGGAGGTCAGCGAGGTCGGCGGCGGCTTCAGCGCCCGCCAGGACGTCAAGGCCGCCGACGCCGACGCCATCGCCCTGACCAAGATCATGGACGGGGTCGAGGTGTTCGAGCCGGACTGGGCCGACATCGAGCAGAACCTGACGTCGTACGTCGAGGACTGGAAGTCGGCCACCGGAAGCTGACCCCCTCCGCCCGGCAACACGCTCCGCAAGCCCGCGACTTCACCCGAACAGGGGCCCCACGGCCCCGCTCGGGCCGGCCGCACGGAGCCCCTCCGCGCGGCCGGCCCGGTCCGCAAGGTCCAGCCCACCCGCAACCGGAGGTTCCCGTGTCGTCCCGTGTCTCCCGTCGTGCCCTGCTCGGATCCGCGGTCGCCCTCGCCGTCTCGGCGGAGCCGCTCGCCGGCCTCGCCCATGCCGCGGCCCGCACCCCGAAGGTCTGGTCATCGGCCTCGACGGCTGCCTGCTGAGCCGTATCAAGGACGCCGACGCGCCCCACCTGGACGCCCTGACGGCCGCCGGCCTCACCGCGCCCAGCAGCATCTACGCCAACCCGTTCGCGCCCCCCTCTCCGGCCCCGGCTGGTCGACGATCATCACCGGTGTCTGGCCGGACAAGCACAACGTCAAGGACAACACCCTCAGCGGCAACAAGTTCAGCCAGTACCCGGACTTCCTCACCCGGATCGAGACCGCGAAGCCCTCGCTCAGCACGTACGCCGTCTCCTCCTGGGCGCCGATCACCGACACCGTGTTCTCGGTGAAGGCCGACACCCGCGTCTCCACGCCGAGCGCCGAGTACGACACCGGCACCACCTCGCGCGCGGTCGCCACACTCAAGGGAGGCAACCCCGACGCGGTCTTCGTCCACCTCGACAACATCCACCACGCGGGCCACAGCCACGGCGCCGCCTCCCAGCAGTACCTGGACGCTGTCCACACCGCCGACGCCCAGGTCGGCCAGCTGGTCACCGCCGTCAAGTCCCGTGCCACGTACGCCAACGAGGACTGGCTCATCATGATCACCGCCGACCACGGGCACACCGACGCGGGCGGCCACGGCGGCTCCAGCAGCCCCGAACGGCAGACCTTCCTCATCGCCACCGGACCGACCCTGGCGGCCGGCGGCCGACGTGTCCTCCCGTACCGAGACCGTCACCCTCCAGGTCCCGGCCGGCGCCACCACCGCCCGCCTCCGCTTCCGGTACACCGGCGGCAACAACTGGTACTGGGTGCTCGACGCGATACGCCTCACCCAGCCCTGACCCCGCCCCGACCAGTTCCCCGCGCCCCAAAGGAGCGCGGGGTCCTGTTCCTATGCGGCTCCGCCGCGGCGGGGGCGCGACCGGCCCCGATGTTCCGGCGGGCGAGAACGCATCTGTCCGGGTCGCCCCCTTGGAGGGGCGCGGGGAACTGCGCGACCAGCCCCGACGCCCCCGCAGGAAAAAACGCACCCATCCCAGTCACCCCAGTGGAGCGCTTACGCTGGGGTCGTCGGCACGCCGTCGTTCCGCCACCCCCGCCCAGAAAACTCACACGCATGCCAGGAGACCGAAGCACATGGCAGACAGCAGGCCCATCGAGTCCTGGCTCACCGACATGGACGGTGTGCTCGTCCACGAGGGAATTCCGATCCCCGGCGCCGACGCCTTCCTGAAGAAACTGCGCGATTCCGGCCGCCCGTTCCTGGTCCTCACCAACAACTCGATCCAGACCCCGCGCGACCTGCACGCCCGGCTCGGCCGCATGGGCCTGGACGTGCCCGTCGCCAACATCTGGACCTCGGCGCTGGCCACCGCCCAGTTCCTCGACGACCAGCGCCCCGGCGGCAGCGCGTACGTCATCGGCGAGGCCGGCCTGACCACCGCCCTGCACGACATCGGGTACATACTCACCGACCAGGAGCCCGACTACGTGGTGCTGGGCGAGACCCGCACCTACTCCTTCGAGGCCATGACCAGGGCGGTGCGGCTCATCCTCGGCGGGGCCCGGTTCATCTGCACCAACCCGGACGAGACCGGCCCGTCCACCGAGGGCCCGCTGCCCGCCACCGGCGCCGTCGCCGCGCTGATCACCAAGGCCACCGGCAAGAAGCCGTACTTCGCGGGCAAGCCGAACCCGCTGATGATGCGTACGGGGCTGAACGCGATCGGCGCCCACTCCGAGACCAGCGCCATGATCGGCGACCGCATGGACACCGATGTGCTGGCCGGCATGGAGGCCGGGATGCGGACGTACCTGGTGCTCACCGGCCTGACCAGGCCCGAGCATGTCGAGGACTTCCCGTACCGGCCGTCCGAGGTGGTGGACTCGATCGCGGACCTCGTCGACCGCATCTGAAACCTTTGTGACCCGAACGGAGCAGGCGGACGCCGCCGAGGATGCGGGCCGACGGCTGCCGGGGGAGCCTCCAGATATCTGGAGGTTTCACGATGGGCTCACTACCCCTCACTCTCGGTACAGGAATCCTCGTCGTCGCCGTGCTCACCCCGTCGGCGTACGCGGCGGACGGCGGGGTCTCGGTGGCCCCGTCCGCCCCCGCCCCCGGCGGCGACGTGGCCGTGCGGGTCAGCGGCTGCGACGCGCGGACCGGCACCGCGGTCTCCGAGGCGTTCGCCGCCGACGGCACCCTCAGCGGTCCGGACGGCACGCTGGGCGGCCGGAGCCGGATCAGCCAGGCGGCCTCGCCCGGCCCCTATGACATCCGGGTCACCTGCGGCGACACCCAGCTCACCGGCACGGTCACGGTGACCGGCGCCGACTCCGGCGCCGCACCACCGACCGCCGTCCCCACCGCTCCCCCCTCTTCCGCATCCCCTGCCACTCCCGTGTCTTCCGCCGCTCCCCCCTCTCCCGTATCCCCTGCATCTGCTGCGTCCCCTGCCTCCTCCGGCACCCCGGCCGACGTGGGCGCCGAGGACACCGCCTACTTCGCCTCCGTGGACACCCACCCGACCGGTCCCGGCCTCGTGCAGGCGATCATCGGGTTCGTCCTGGTCGGTGTCGCCGCGGTCGCCGTGGGGCTGCGCAGTGTCCGTCGCAAGCGTGACGGCAAGGACTGAGAGCGCCGCCCGCCATGTCAGACCGTGTACGAACCACCGGGGCCGGCCGACTGGTCACCGGCATCGCCTGGGCGCTGCTGCTGCTCGGGCTGTGGCTGTGGGGCCGCGAGGCGGCCGACGTACCGCCGGGGGTCTTCGCCCCCGCGACGGGCGACATGGCCGCGGTGGGACGCCCCGCGGGGGCTGAACTCCCGCCGCAGGCCGAGCCGTTGCCGGACGCGCCGCCGCAGCGCCTGGAGATCCCCGTGCTCGGCGTGCGGGCGTCCGTCGTCGACGGCGGCCCGGACGGGCGGGACGCGGCCGGCCCGCCGTCCTGCACCCAGCCGTCCGGATCGGTGGCCTGGCACGGGGGCGGAACCGAACCGGGAGCGGCCGGGGCGGCCGTCCTGGTGGGCGCCGCGGACACCGGGACCGGACCCGCCGTCTTCCACCGGGTCGGTGCGATGCGGCCCGGCGAACAGGTCCGGGTGGCCCGCGCCGACGGCACGGTCGCCGAGTTCACCGTGGACGACGTACGGGTGCTTCCCCGCGACCACTTCGACACGGGGCAGGCGTACGGGCCGCGCCGGGCCGGCCGTGCCGAACTGCGGCTGGTCACCTGCGACGACTTCGACCGGGCCGGCGACGGCTACCCGGCGAGCGTGGTGGTGTCGGCGTATCTGACCGGAACCGGCCGGTGAGACGCCGGTCGTGTCCCCCACCACCACCTGGCCCGGTCGGCGGCCAACTCCCCCCGAAGCCGCCGGCCGGGCCGGTCCTCGACCGCGGACGCCAGGGCTGCGGGAGTGGCCCGGCGATCGGCGCGGGAGGCCGGTGGAAACCACGGTGGACGCACAGCCGGCCGGGGGCTGGGGCCGCCTGAACCCCCTCTGGAAAGAAACTCTAGACGGCGAGGAAGCCCCGGCCTAGGGAGAGTTGACGCCAAGTCCCGCACCGGTGGCTCTCCGTCATCCCCACAGGTGGCCGGATGCCGGCCCGGCACACCCCCTTGTGACGACCGTGCGACTGGCCCCGGACGGATCGCGGCCTCGTGCCCTTCGTGGTGGGTATGTCACGATTGAGCCTTGGCGCGGTGCACCCAAGGGTGAGTTGGATGTACGGCAGCAGGGGGGTGCCGGTTCCGGCACGCGTACGGGCGTCCGCGGTGGTGCTGGGGGCGGCGCTGCTGGTCGCCGGATGCTCGTCGCCGGACGACGGGAAGGAGCCGGGCGGGGCGGGCGCCCCGATCACCCAACGGCCCAAGGCCGCCGACCCGTTCTGGGTCAACCCGGACGGGACCGCGGCCCGGCAGGTCGCCGCCTACGCGAAGGACGGCAGGTCCGCCGACGCCGACCGGATCAGAAGGATCGCCGAGCAGCCGACGGGGGAGTGGATCGGCCCGGAGAACCCGGAACGGGAGGCGCGCGGTTCACCGAGGCCGCGGACGGCGCCGACCAGCGGTGGACAGGCGGGCGCGGATGTTGTCGAAGTGGTCTCTTATGGCCTGTTCCGCCCGTACGGCGTCGCCGGAGCGGACCGCGTCCAGGATCTCCCGGTGCTGGTGGCAGGTGACCCGCGGATCCTGCGGCACGTCCACCAAGTCCCGCTGGACGCGGTGGAAGACGTCCCAGAACGCCTCCAGCACCTCGCTCAGCAGGACGTTGTCCAGCCCGCGGTAGAGGGCGGCGTGGAAGGCCCGGTCGGTCTCGGCGAGGCCGGCCCCGCGTTCGGCCCGCTCGTCCATCCGGTCGACGAGCGCGGCCAGCTCCGCCAGGTCGGCCGCGGGGAGCCGCCCGGCCAGCCGGGAGACCAGGCCCGCCTCCATGGCCTCGCGCAGTTCGAGCAGTTGGACCAGGGAGTCCTCGCCCCGGTGGTGCCCGGCGACCGTGCGGAAGGTGAGGCCCTCGACCATGGGGGCGAGGGACATCGGGCCGACGTAGGTGCCGAAGCCGTGCCGGATCTCCACGATGCCCATCGCCTGGAGGGCCTTCAGCGCCTCCCGTACCGAGTTCCGGCTCGCGCCGAGGAACTCCATCAGCTCGGGCTCGGTCGGCAGTGGCGCCCCGGAGGGCAGTCGTCGGTCGACGATGAGCTTCTTGATCCGCTCCTGGAGATCTCGGGCTGGCATGGGCAGAGGGTATCCGGCCAGGCTGTCGAGAGATCCTTTGTCCGTGTGAACAATCGACTCGCCGGCGAGTCGGAGCGCCGTGCGCGTCTTGTGCGCCGGGCGGATGTGACAGGAGGTGCGTCCGCGGCTGACCTCGATGCGGGGTCCCCTTGCGGGGTGGTAGTGGAGGGGGGGCGCGGTGAGGGAGGAGGGCGGGGTGGGGAGGAGTGTCCGGGGAACGCGAACGGGCGCCCTCGGATATCGAGGACGCCCAGGTCAGCGTAGTGCTGCGATGATGCTGTGGTGGTGCGCCGCCAGGGACTCGAACCCCGGACCCGCTGATTAAGAGTCAGCTGCTCTAACCAACTGAGCTAGCGGCGCCCGCTGACGCGAAAACTCTACCCGACCTCCAGGTGTGCTCCCGACCGCGACCGGACGGCGCGGGGGTGCCCTGAGGGGCGTACATCATTCGGACCGTCAACATGCGCGCCGCGACGACAGTTGAGAAACTGATCAATGTGCACAGATGCGGACATTTCACCCCGGAATGGGAGAGGGAGCGCATGGCGACTCCGGTATTCGAGGAATTCGATCCCGCGAGCGACTGCGACTGTCCGGGATGCGTTCACTGGCGGCGGGTGAGCCCGCGTTCCCTGCCCGGCCGGCTCGGCGGGCACCCGGCCTCCCGACGGGCCCTGGTCGTGGCCGCCGCCACGTCGGCCGCCCTCGCCGCGGGCCACCAGGCGTCCGCCCTCGCCGTACCCCCCACCCCGCCGGGCCCGCACCGCGCGGGGCTGCCCGCCGGCCCGGAACCCGGCACCCCGCAGGGCGGGAAGGGTCCGCTGCACGGCGGGGGCGGCGCGTCCGTCCCGCCGGCCCAGCCGCGCGCGCTCACCCGTACGGAGATCATCAACCGCGCCAAGACCTGGGTCGACGCCAAGGTGCCGTACAGCATGTCCAAGTACTGGTCCGACGGCTACCGCCAGGACTGCTCGGGCTATGTCTCGATGGCCTGGGGGCTCCGGCGCAACGAGTGGACGGGCAGCCTCGGCGGATTCGGCGTGAAGATCAAGAAGGCGGACCTGCAACCCGGCGACATCCTGCTGTTCCACAACACCGCCGACCCCGAGAAGGGCTCGCACGTCGTCATCTTCGGCGGCTGGACGGACTACACGCACACCTACTACACCGCCTACGAGCAGACGCCCCCGCACACGCGCAGGCTGGCCACCCCGTACGCCTACTGGAGCCACTCCGACAAGTACGTCCCCTACCGCTACAAGAGCCTCAAGGCGGGCGCGGCCGGAGCCGAACCGGGCGCCGCGCTCAAGGCCGGGCCGTTCCCGGGGGCCGCGTACTTCGGACCCGGGGCGGAGAACAAGTACGTCACCCAGCTCGGTCAGCTGCTGGCCGCCCGCGGCGGTGCGGCCTACTACGCCGAGAGTCCCGGGCCGCGGTGGTCGGATTCGGACCTCCGGGCGACCCAGGCGTTCCAGCGGGCCCAGGGCTGGAGCGGCGCGGACGCGGACGGGCTGCCCGGACCGCGCACCTGGGAACTGCTGGCCGGCGGGAAGGGCAAGGACATCCGGACGGCCCCGGCCGGCGCACCCGCCTCGCACGGTGTGCCCGGCTACCCCGGCCGGAACATGTTCCGGCCGGGCGCGGACAACCCGTATGTCACCCGGCTGGGGCAGCGGTTGGCCGAGAAGGGGTACGGCCGCTTCTACCCCGCCGGGCCGGGACCGCGTTGGGGCGAGGCGGACCGGCGGGCCGTCGAGGCGTTCCAGCGCTCCCAGGGCTGGCGGGGCGGCGCGGCGGACGGCTACCCGGGCCCGGAGACCTGGCGGCGCCTGTTCCGCTAGGCCACCACCCGGCCCGCCGCGTCCCGCCCTGACCCATCTCGTCCGGCCCCGTCCAGTCCGTCGTCCGGTCCCGTCCAGCCCGTTCCCGTCCTGTCCCGTCCTGTTTCTGTCACTCACTCACCTGTCATGACGCATCTGGCGCGGAGGCTGGAGGCACGCATGAGTACGACGACGTCACACACGCCCGAATCGGAGGGACCCGTCGAGGGGCCGTCCCGTCCGGTCCGGCTGATCCAGAACGAGGCGACCACCGAGATCCCCGTCCACCTGCTGTTCCGCGACGACCCCGACCCGGTGTCGGTACCGCAGAAGCCCGCGGTGGTGGCCCGCCGTCAGGGCACCGGCGAGCAGCCGCGGCTCAGGCGTCCGGGGCCGGCGCGGGCCCGGACGGTGCCCCAGGCCGACCCCGGACTGGCGGAGTGCCCGGCGCGGGTGCTGCCAGGGATCGCGGGGGTGCTCGCCGGTCTGGGCGGGGTGGCCGGGTGTCTGGCCACCTCCTGGTGGGCGGGGGCGCTGCCGCGGTTCGCGGTGACGGCGCTGGGGCTGCCGGGGGCCGCGGACGCGGGGCCGGGCCCGGCCCAGTGGGCGGCGTACGCGGGTGCCGGGGCGCTCGGCGCGCTGGGCTTCGCCGGCCTCGCCCGGGGCACGGCCGGCCGGGCCTGCGTGCTCGCCCTGTTCGGCCGCTACCAGGGGACCGTGCGGCGCACCGGTCTGCTGTGGGTCAACCCGCTGCTGCGGCGCCGCCGGGTCGACGTGCGGCTGCGGCACTGGCGCAGCGAGCCGATGCCGGCGGCCGACGGCCACGGGGTCGCGCTGCGGGTGGTGGTCCTGGTGGTGTGGCGGGTGCGGGACACCGCGCGGGCCGTGCTGGGCGTGGCGGACCACGAGGCGTATCTGCGGGACTGCGTCGAGGCGGCACTGGCCCGGGTGCCGGTGGACATGCCGGGCGGGGCGCGGGGTGCGGTGGACGCGGCGGGGGTGGCGTTGACCCGGCTGGTGGCGGCGGACGCGGCGGGCATCGGGCTTGAGGTGTTCTCGGTGCAGCCGGTGCGGGCCGAGTACGCGCCCGAGGTCGCCGCGGTGATGCACCGGCGCCGGATCGCGGCGCTGGACGCGCAGCAGCGCTCCTCCATGCTCACCTCGGTCGTGGACTCGGTGGAGGACACGGTGACCCGGCTGACCATGCGCGGGCTCGTCGAACTGGACGACTACGAACGCAAGGTGCTGGTGCGGGACCTGACGGTGGCCTTCTGTTCGGGCCGTACGGAGTCCGCACCGTGATTGGTATGGACATGTTCAACTGATGGCAATAATCTGAGACTTGGTCTAGACCTGCACGGCTCACTGAAACTCCCCCACGTTCTCCAGGAGCGGCAGCATGCGCACACAGACCAAGTTGTCCGCCGTCGTGGTGGGTCTGGCCACCGCCGGAGCCCTCGCGCTCTCCTCCGGCGGGGCCAGCGGCCACGGCTACACGGACCTTCCCATCAGCAGGCAGAAGCTCTGCCAGAACGGAACGGTGGCGAACTGCGGCAGCATCCAGTGGGAGCCGCAGAGCGTCGAGGGTCCGAAGGGCTTCCCGGCCGGCGGTCCCGCCGACGGCCAGCTCTGCAACGGCGGGCTGGGGCAGTTCGCCCAGCTCAGCTCACCGACCCAGCCGTCCGGCGCGGCCTGGCCGACCACCAAGGTGACGGGCGGACAGAGCTACACCTTCCGCTGGCAGTTCACCGCGCGGCACGCCACGACGGACTTCCGTTACTACGTCACCAAGCAGGGCTGGAACCAGAACCACGCTCTGGCCCGCTCGGACCTCAACACCACACCGTTCCTGACGGTGCCCTACAACAACCAGCAGCCGCCGGCCACGCTGTCGCACAGCGGCACCCTGCCCGGCGGTCTGAGCGGACACCACGTCATCCTCGCGGTCTGGACGATCGCCGACACGGGCAACGCGTTCTACGCCTGCTCGGACGTCACGTTCTGATCCCGTCCGGGTGAGGCCCGCGTGCGCCGGCGCGGCGGCGTCCGACGCGCGCGGGCCGAAGTACCCGGCTTAAGGAACCGACGCCGGCGGGCGGAATCAGGTCACCGGGGATATCGGTTCACCGGGGATGTCCGTTCACTGAGGACGCCGCGACCGGGAAGTCGAAGTACGTGTCCGGGTACGGCTCGTCGTCGAGGGTGTAGTGCCACCACTCCACCGGCAGATTCGTGAATCCGGCCGCTTCCATGGCGGTCTTCAGTTTCAGCCGGTTCGCGCGGGGCGCGCCGGTCACGCGGGGGTCGAGCGTGTTCGCCAGGGTGTCGAAGCAGTCGTACCCGGTGCCCATGTCGACGGAGTTGTCGGGAAACCGCTCGCCCTGGCCCGCGTAGCACGGCACCAGGGGCCGGCCCGGCACGTAGGGCGGCGTGGCCTTCGCCGGCAGTTTGACGATCGTCAGGTCCATGGTGCTGCCCCGGCTGTGTCCGGACCGCTCGGCGATGTATCCGTCGGTGAACAGGTCCTCCTTGTCCTCGTCGGGGTAGAACTCGGCCTTCATCGCCTGGTCGTCGAGGTCCTGGGCCCAGGCGACGAAGTGGTCGACGGCACGTTGCGGGCGGTAGCAGTCGTAGACCTTCAGGGAATAACCCGTTCTGAGCAGCTTTTCCTGCACCGTGTGCAGTGCCTGGGCCGCCGGCCTGGTGAGGATGCACAGCGGCTGCACATACCCGTCGACGGGCTCCCCGACGAAATTGTGCGGGGTGGCGTACCGGATCTCCTGGATGATGCCGGCGTCCACCGAGCCGAGTGCCACGAAGCCGGGCGCGGCCCCGCGGTCGTCGGCGACGGCCCGGTTCCCCGGCAGGACGAGGAGCGAGGCCGCCGACAGGGCGACGACGGACAGTATGCGAAACCTGACGGAGCGCTGGTTGTTCTGCATGCCTGTCCTATACCAGCGGCACGCCGCGCCGGGGGAGCCCCGGGAAGTCCACGTCCGACAACCCTCCACATCTGACGAGACGTCAGCTACCGTGCCCGCCCATGGAGTCCAACAGGCGTACGGTGGCGGAGCTGGTCGCGGCGCGCTGGGGTGACCGGCGGCCCGGCCTGTGGTTCGAGGAGACGGTGCTGAGCCACCACGAGGTCGCGGCCGGCGCCGCCGCCCGCGCCGCACTCCTCGCCGACCTGCTGCCGGCCGGCGCCGAACCGCACGTCGGCGTGCTGCTCGACAACACCCCGGAGTTCCCGCAGTGGCTGGCCGCCGCCGCCCTCGCGGGCGCCGCGGTCGCCGGGATCAACCCCACCCGCCGGGGCCCCGAACTGGCCCGCGACATCCTGCACACCGCATGCCCGGTGCTGGTCACCGAACGGGCCCACCTGCCGCTCCTGGACGGCCTCGACCTGCCCGGCGTCCGGCTGCTGGTCACCGACACCCCGGACTACGCCGACCTGCTCGCCCCGTACGCCGACGCCGAACCCGACCCCGCCAGGGCCGCCCCCGGCGACCGCGTCCTGCTCTACTTCACCTCCGGATCCACCGGCGCCCCCAAGGCCGCGATCTGCACGCAGGGCAGGCTGGCCGCCGCCGGACGCTCCCTCGTCGACCAGTTCGGCCTCGGCCCGGACGGCGTGCACTACATCTGCATGCCCCTCTTCCACGGCAACGCGGTGATCGCCGACTGGGCGCCCGCGCTGGCGGCCGGCGCCGGGGTGGCGCTGCGCCGGCGGTTCACCGCGTCGGGCTTCCTGCCGGACGTGCGCCGGTTCCGGGCGACGTACTTCACCTATGTCGGACGGGCCGTGCAGTACGTCCTCGCCACCGAGCCCCGGCCGGACGACGCGGACAACCCGCTGCTGCTGGGCTTCGGCACCGAGGCCGGGGCGGTGGAGGCGGCGGCCTTCGAGCGGCGGTTCGGGGTGCGGCTGGTGGAGGGGTACGGCTCCTCCGAGGGCGGCGCGGCGGTGCAGTGGACCCCGGGCACACCCGCCGGGGCGGTGGGGCGCGGGGCGGCCGGGCTGGCCGTCCTCGACCCGGACAGCGGCGCGGAGTGCCCGCCCGCCCGTTTCGACGGGGCCGGCCGGCTGCTCAACGGCGACGAGGCGATAGGCGAGCTGGTCAACCGGGGACCCAACCCCTTCGAGGGCTACTGGCGCAATCCGGCCGCGGAGGCCGAGCGGCGGCGCGGGGGCTGGTACTGGACCGGCGACCTGTTCTGCCGCGACGCCGACGGCTACCTCTACTTCGCCGGCCGCGCCGACGACCGGCTGCGGGTCGACAGCGAGAACCTGGCCGCCGCGATGATCGAGAACATCCTCGCCCGCTACCCGGGCGCCGAGGCCGTCGCCGTCTACGCGGTGCCCGACCCGGTCACCGGCGACCAGGTGATGGCGGCCGTCTCCGGCACCTTCGACCCGGCCGGCTTCGCCGACTTCCTCGCGGCCCAGCCGGACCTCGGGACCAAGATGGCGCCCCGGTTCGTCCGGCTGGTGGAGCGGATGCCGGTCACCGCCACGAACAAGATCCACCGGGCCGGGCTGCGCCGCGAGGGGCTGCGGTGCGCCGATCCGGTGTGGTGGCGGCCGCCGGGCGAGCGGGCGTACCGGAGGCTGACCGCACGGGACGCCGAAGGGCCCCTCGTCGCGACGAGGGGCCCTTCACCGATGTGCGCCGCCAGGGACTCGAACCCCGGACCCGCTGATTAAGAGTCAGCTGCTCTAACCAACTGAGCTAGCGGCGCCTGACTCCCGCCACCCACTGCTTCCGGGCGGCGACGAAGAAAATACTACCTGGTCCGAGGGGGTGCTCCGGACCATCCCGGGACCCCCGCCCGCGCTGTGGTCCGCACCACGGGTGCCCGTGCCCCGGCAGGCGCCGCCGCCCGCCAGGACACTAGATCGCCAGCGAGAGCAGTACCGGTGCCGCGCCGCGGTTCAGGGTGTCCGCGGCCTGCCGCAACCGGTGCGCGTGCGCCACCGGCAGGGACAGCGCGAGACAGCCCACCGAGGAGCCCGCCGTGATCGGGACCGCCGCGCAGACGGTGCCGACCGCGTACTCCTGGAGGTCCAGGACGGGCATGGTCGGCGGCTGGGACTCCAGACGGGACAGCAGCTGCCGGTCGCTGGTGATGGTGCGCGAGGTGAGCCTGGCCATCTTGTGCCGGGCGAGGTGGTCGCGGCGGGCGTCGTGGTCGAGCTGGGTCAGCAGGCTCTTGCCGAGCGCCGTCGCGTGCGCGGAGGAGCGGAAGTCCACCCACTCGTTGACCGCGGGGGTGGCCGGACCGTCCGCGTACTGGGTGATCCTGACCTCGCCGTCGACGTACCGGCTCAGATAGACCGCCGCGCCGACCGAGTCGCGCAGCCTGACCAGCGTGTGCTGGAGCTTCTCGCGCAGCGCCCCCTCGCGGTCGTGTGCGGAGCCGAGACGGCGCAGGGCCTCACCGGTCACATAGGCACCACCGGCGACCTGTGCGACGTACCCCTCGCGGCGCAGCATGCGCAGCAGCGCCGTCAGCCGCTCGGGGCCCAGGCCGGTCCGGCGGGCCAGCTCGGCGTCGGTGACGCCGGTGGTGTGCCGTGCCACCGTCTCCAGTACGCGCAGGGCGTCCTGGGCCGAGTGGTACGGGGCGGTCGGCTCATTCATCAGCGCCACAGTGGTCCCCCCTCTGCTCGCTCTCAGTGCCGTAATCCGGACAGCGGATCGTTTCCACGATAACGGGCAAGAGCCCGGTACGGAGGGGGCGTTCGCGAGATCACCGGGCCCCTGACCGGGGCGCCGACGCGTAGGCATATGCCCACGTCACGCCCTGGCCGGTGACCAGCCGTGATACCGCCCTCACCTGCTGCAATTGCAGCGCCGCGCGAGGGAAAAATCTCGGTCACAGGACCGCGCTCAGAAACTCCCGGGTGCGGTCCTGCTCGGGGGCGCTGAAGATCTTCTCCGGCGTCCCCGCCTCGATGATCCGGCCCGAGTCGAACATCAGGACCTGGTCGGAGATGTCCCGGGCGAAGCCCATCTCGTGGGTCACGCACAGCATCGTGATGTCCGTGCTGCGGGCGATGTCCCGCAGCAGGTCAAGGACGCCCGCGACCAGCTCGGGGTCGAGCGCCGAGGTCACCTCGTCCAGCAGCAGCACCTGCGGCCGCATGGCCAGCGCCCGCGCGATCGCCACCCGCTGCTGCTGCCCGCCGGAGAGCTGGGACGGGCGCATGCCGCACTTGTCGCTGAGGCCGACCAGCTCCAGCAGTTCGCGGGCCCGTGCCTCCGCCTCGTCCTTGGCCAGGCCGAGCACGGTGACCGGCGCCTCCATGATGTTGCGCAGCACCGTCATGTTCGGGAACAGATTGAACTGCTGGAACACCATCCCGATCTTCTTGCGGACCTCGCGGACCTCCTTCTCGGTGGCCGGGAACAGCTGCTGCCCGGCCACCGTGATCGTGCCCTCGTCCGGCTTGGCCAGCGTCATCAGCAGCCGCAGGATCGTGGTCTTGCCGGAACCGGACGGACCGATCAGGGTGACGTGCCGGCCCGCCTCGACGGACAGGTCGAGCCGGTCGAGGACGGTGTGCTCCCCGAACCGCTTGGTCACCCCCTCCATCCGGACGAGCCGGGTCGGACTGCTCTGGTCGGTGGCCGACTGTTTACGGGTCTCAACGGACAAGGCGACGCTCCAGGGTGCGCAGAAGAAGGGAGGCCAGATAGGAGATGACGATGAAGGCCACGCCGATCACCGTCACCGGCTCGGTGAACTGGAAGCGCTGCTGGGAGAAGAGACGCGCCTGCCCCAGCATCTCCAGCACGGTGATCGTCATCAGGATGGGCGTGTCCTTGAGCATCGAGATGACGTAGTTGCCCAGCGGCGGCACCACCCGGCGGACCGCCTGCGGCAGGATCACCGCCGTCCAGGTGCGCCGCACCGGCAGGTTCAACGCGGTCGCGGCCTCCCACTGGCCGATAGGCACGGCCTCGATGCCGGCCCGGTAGACCTGCATCGTGTACGTCGAGTAGTGCAGCCCGATCGCGAAGACACCGGTGGTCAGCGCGGAGAAGGCCACGCCCCACTCGGGCAGCACGTAGAAGAGGAAGAACAACTGCACCAGCAGCGGGGTGTTGCGGACGAACTCCGTCACCACCCCCACCGGCCAGCGCACCCAGCGGGTCGGTACCCGCATCAGGAGCGTCCAGACCAGGCCCAGGCTGAACGAGAGCAGTGAGCCGAGCGCCAGCGCCTCCAGGGTGACCAGCAGTCCGTCCCAGAAGTGCGGCATGAAGTCGCTGACGGCGTTCCAGTCCCAGGTCATGCGACACCTCCGTCCGTGGCGCCGACACCGGTCGTCTGCGCCCGCTTGGCCGCACGCGCCGCCTGCTCGGTCCCGGGATCCTTGCCGACCCCGGCCTTCAGCCGCTTCTCCAGCACCCGCATCAGCCGGGTGATCACGAAGGCGATCACGAAGTAGATCAGCAGCACGTAGGTGTAGACCTCCGCGCTCTGCTGGAGCGCCAGCCGCACCAGGTTGGCGCTGAACGCCAGATCACCCATGCCCATGACGGACACCAGCGCGGTGCCCTTGAGCAGTTCGACCACCAGGTTGCAGAAGGTCGGGATCATCTCCGGCACCGCCTGCGGCAGCAGGATCAGCCGCAGCCGCTGCCAGGGCGTGAAGCTGAGGGCGATACCGCCCTCCTTCTGTGCCGCGTCGACCGAGTTCAGCGCTCCGCGCACGATCTCCGAGCCGTACGCGCCGTAGGTGAGCCCGAGCGCCAGGGTGCCCGCCCACAGGGGCACCAGCTGCCAGCCGAAGGCGATCGGCAGCACGAAGAACACCCAGAAGATCATCACCAGCGCCGAGGTGCCACGGAACACCTCGGTGTAGAGACCGGCGACGAAACGGACGATCCACAGCCGGTGGGTGCGCGCGACGCCGACGACGAAGGAGACCGCGCCGGCCAGCAGCGCGCCGAGGACCAGGAGCTGGATGGTCGTCCAGACCCCTTTGAGCACGAGTTCCCAGAGCCCGGTGGTCATCCGCCGCACAGCTCCTTCGCGGTGAGGTCGGTCATCTCGTCCTTCGTGAACCCGAACGGCCGCAGGATGCGGAACAGCTCGCCGCTCTGCTTCAGCTTGTGCAGTTCGGTGTTGAAGGCGTCCCGGAGCCTCGTCTCGGTGGGCCGGAAGGCGAACGCGCCGCCGTCCACGTGCGGTTTGCCGTCCACGAGAGGGGCGAAGGCCGCGGTGGTCTCCGCCTTCGCGGACTTCTTCACCACCTCGCGGGTGGTCAGGGCGGTCCCGGCGAACACGTCCACGCGCCCGGCCTCGACCGCGTTCAGCCCGGCCACCTGGTCCGGGACGATCAGGATGTCGCCCTCTTTGTACCCGGCGTCGACCGCGTACTGGATCTCGGCGTATCCGGTTCCGGTCGCGAATGTGGCCTTCTTGGCGACGACGTCCTTGTAGTCGTGCAGCCCTTTCGGATTTCCCTTGCGCACGATGAAGGAATCGAGCATCTGGTAGTCGGGATCGGCGAAGATCACCTGTGCGCAGCGCTCGGGATTCACATACATCCCGGCCGCCACGACATCGAACTGCTGTGAATTCAGCCCCGGGATCAGCGATCCGAACTCGGTCGGCACCGGCTGCACGGTGTCCACACCGAGCCGTTTGAAGACGGCCTTCGCCAACTCCGGCGCCTCACCGGTCAGCTTGCCGTCCTTGTCGATGTAGCCGAAGGGTATTTCGCCCGCGATCCCGAGCCGTACGACGCCCTGCGCCCGCAGCCGGTCCAGCAGATCACCGCCGTTCGTCGTGGACGCCGTGGCCACGCGCGAGCAGCCCGCCGTGCCCAGCACCCCGAGCGCCGCGACGCCCGCGAGCACCGCCCGTCGGCTGTGTCTGTGTTCGTGACCGGTCGTGTGTACGCCGTTCCCAAGTGGTGGAGCCATGGCGGCGCGGCTACCCGGGACCACACGAGTTATGCCCCCGGGATTGCGCGACGGATTCCACGACCACCCGATGGCCACCCGATTCCCGGACCTTTCGCTGCTCACGCGGACGTTTGCGGTCAGGGCCCGGTTTCCGGGGCTCCGCGCCGACCGTCCGTACCGCGGTATCGCGACGCACCACCGCCGTCCGGTGACATTTATCAGGGGAAATACGGGCAAAAGCGGGATGCGCGGCGTGGCCGCGCCGTACACGCCCTCGAAGCCACCCCGGAGAACCAGAGGGAACGGAAAATATCTGTCGGTGCGTCCCGCGTCGCCCGCTCGGGTACGTGCCGGAGCGGTCAGTGACCGGGCACGTACCCGCGCTTCTTGTCGACCACGTTCATCAGGGGCCTGCCCGCCTCCCACCGCTCGTACAGCTCCACGAACTGCGCGCCGAGTTCGTCCCGCCAGCCGACCGTGTCTCCGCTCATGTGCGGGGAGACGATCAGCCCGGGCGCCCGCCACAGCGGGCTCTCGGGCGCGAGCGGCTCGGTGGCGAACACGTCCAGGGCCGCGCCCGCGATCCAGCGCTTGGACAGCGCCTCGACGAGCGCGTCCTCGACGACCAACTGGCCGCGGCCGACGTTGACGAAGTGCGCCGAGGGCTGCATCACACCGAAGCGCCGGGCGTCGAACATGCCGCGCGTCTGCTCGGTCAGCGGCGCCGCCGCGATCACCCAGTCCGCGCGCGACATCAGCCGGTCCAGGTCGGCGGGGCCGTGGATGCCGGTGCGCGGTACGCGGCCGACGACCGCCGACGTCACCTCCAGCGCCTTGAGCGTGCGGGCGATCGTCCGGCCGATGGGCCCCGCGCCGACCACGCACGCGCGCGTACCGGCCAGCCGCCGGGTCTCGCGGTGCCGCCAGGTCCGCTGCCGCTGGAGGTCCAGGGTGCGCGGCAGGTCCTTGGCGATCGCCAGCACGAGTGCCGCCACGTACTCGGCGACGGGCCGGTCGAAGATCCCGCGCGCGTTGGTCACCACGGTGTCCGACCCGGCCAGCTCCGGGCACAGCAGGTGGTCGACGCCCGCGCTCGCCGTGTGCACCCAGCGCGGGCGCGGACCGCCGCCCGGCCAGGCCGCGCGGACCGCGTGCGAGGTGAAGTCCCAGACCAGCAGGACGTCCGCCGTGGGCAGCAGCCCGGCGAGCGTGCTCTCGTCCGCGTGCACGACGCGGGCCCGGCCGGTGAGCCGGCCGAGACGGGGCAGGGGGTCGGCGTCGAGGACGAGGAGCGTCGGTACGGACGTCGGTACGGGCGTCGGCAAACCGTTCCTCCGGATTCCGGTGCGGAAGACAGGACGGGCGGGACGAAACAGGACTCAGGTGGGAGAGACAGGACTCAGGTGGGACCAGGCAGGGCACAAGGCGGGGCGGCACTGGACGGGGCGGACCGGGCGTGGCGGCGACCGGGCCGGGCGGCACAGGCACGAGACTGCGGAGACGGAGACGGAGGAGAACGCGCCATAGGAGAAGGAGACAGGGCGGACGGGGCAGAGCAGAAGGAGGCAGGGCGGCGCGCCGTGGAACGGGGTCTGACATGGGCGGATTGACCACGCTCGCACCCGAACCTGCCCCCGTCAACACGGCCGCGACCGACCGCCGTTGCCCTCCCGGTGATCCGCCGTCCGGACGCGGAGCCACGGTTCCCGCGCTGTCGGCCAAGCAGGTAACGGTAGGGGCGGTGCCGCACCCGGCTGGGTACCCGAGAACGGTGGGGCCGTACCGGGCGCAGCGCCGGGAATCCGCCACGCCCACGGGGCGGTGGGCGAGGCGGCGTACGGGCGGTCCGTCCCGCCGGAAGAACCGCAGGAAGAACCGCCGGAAGAACCGCAGGAGGGCTGGACATGACCGCACTCGGATTCCTCTACCCGGGGCACTCCGCAGAGGACGACTATCCGCGCATCGAACAGCTCCTGGGCAGCGACATCCGCGTGGAGCTGGTCCACACCGGCCTGGGTGAGGACACCGACCGGGCTGATCCGCTGGGCCGCCTGGGCACGCCGCAGCGGCTGGCGGCGGGCGCCGAGGAGCTGCGGCTCGCGGGTGCCGAGGCCATCGTGTGGGCGTGCACCAGCGGCAGCTTCGAGTACGGCTGGGAGGGCGCCCACGAGCAGATCCGCGCCCTGGCCATGGCCGCGGGCATGCCGGCCTCCTCGGCGTCCTTCGGCTTCGTGCACGCGGTGCGGGAGATCGGGGTGCGCCGGGTGGCGGTCGGCGCGGCCTACCCGGACGAGGTGGCCGGGCTGTTCGCGGACTTCCTGCGGGCCGCGGGCGTCACGGTGACCGGAGTGCGGTCGTCCGGGGCCGGTACGGCCACGGAGATCGGTGACTGGGGCGAGCGCGAGCTGTTCGAGCTGGCCCGGCGGGCGGACCGGGCCGACGGGGAGGCGCTGCTGCTGCCGAACACGGCCCTGCACACGGTGGCCCACCTGCCCGCGCTGGAGAAGGAACTGGGCAAGCCGGTCCTCACCGCCAACCAGGTCACGGTGTGGGAGGCACTGCGCCTGACGGACCGCAGGGTGAACGCCCCGATGCTGGGTTCCCTGTTCACCCGGGAGCCGATCATCCAGGTCTGAGGCCCCAGGCGTCACCCCGCGCCACCGCGTCCCCCGGTCCATCCCCCTGCCCCTCCCGCCTGCCCATGCCCCCTGCCCCTCCCGCCTGCCCTTCCGGCGTTCCGTCCGCCGGTTCGCGCACGACCCGCGCCACCCCCGAAGCACCCCCCGGGAATAAACCGGAGTCACCCTCCTGTTGCCCACCGGAACACTGCGCACAGCCGCGCAGCGCACGGCGAAACACAGGAGGCAGCACCGTGGCGGCAGACGAGATCCGGGGGACGGCCCACGGGACCGCACCCGTCCCCCTCTCCGTACTGGACCTGGTGACCGTGGGGGCGGGGAGTACCGCCACCGACGCGTTGCGTACCAGCGTCGGGCTGTCCCGGTTCACGGAGGCGCGCGGCTTCCACCGGTACTGGGTCGCCGAGCACCACTCGATGCCCGGTGTCGCCTCCTCCTCGCCGGCGGTGATCCTCGCGCACCTCGCCGCCCACACCGAGCGGATCCGGCTCGGCTCGGGCGGTGTGATGCTGCCCAATCACGCGCCCCTGGTGATCGCCGAGCAGTTCGGCACGCTGGAGGCGCTGGCACCGGGACGGATCGACCTCGGCCTCGGGCGGGCGCCGGGCACGGACGGCGCCACCGCCGCAGCGCTGCGCCGCTCCGACACCCTCAACGAGGGCGCCGACGACTTCCCGCAGCAACTCGCCGAGCTGACCCGGTTCCTGGACGACGACTTCCCGGACGGCCACCCCTACAGCCGTATCCACGCCATTCCGGGCCCGGTGCAGGGCAGCGCGCCCGGCGGTGTCCAGTCCCCGCACCGGCCGCCGGTCTGGCTGCTCGGCTCCTCCGGCTTCAGCGCCCGGCTCGCCGCCATGCTCGGCCTGCCCTTCGCCTTCGCCCACCACTTCTCCGCGCAGAACACCGTCCCGGCCCTCGACCTGTACCGGGAGAACTTCCGCCCGTCCGAGGTGCTCGACGAGCCCTACGCCCTCATCGGGGTCGGCGCCCTCGCCACCGACGACGAACGGGAGGCACGCCGGCAGACTCGGGCGATGGGGCTGAACATGGTCCGGCTGCGCACCGGCCGGCCCGGTCTGTTCCCCGACCCGGAGGAGGCCGAGCGGCACGAATTCAGCCCGTTCGAGGAGGACTTCATCCGCTCCTGGAGCAGCAACGTCGTGCACGGGAGCGCCGAGGAGGTGCGGGCCGGCCTCGACGCGCTGCACAAGCGCACCGGCGCCGACGAGCTGATGATCACCTCCCACGCCCACCACGGTGACCTGCGGCTGCGCTCGTACGAACTGATCGCGGACGCCTACGGATTGCCCACCGCGTAGGACTGCGTCGCCAGCAGTTCGGAGATGCGGTCCGGTGACACCGGCCGGGAGTAGAGCCAGCCCTGGCCGGTGTCACAGCCGATGTGGCGCAACCGGTTCGCCTGGGCGGAGGTCTCCACGCATTCGGCGGTGACCGTGAGGCCGAGCCGGTGGGCCAGCTGGATCATCGCCTCGACGACGACCTCGTCGGCCGGATTCGGCTGGTCGCCGGGGTCGTCGTACTGGAAGCCGCGCACGAACGAACCGTCCAGTTTGAGGACCGACACCGGCAGCCGGCTCAGGTAGGCGAGGTTGGAGTAGCCGGTGCCGAAGTCGTCGATGGCGATGCGTACGCCCATGTCGCTCAGCGCCTGGAGGGCCTCAAGGGGGCGGCCCGCCGAGCCCATCACCGCGGACTCGGTCAGCTCCAGCTGCAACAGGTGCGGGGCCAGCTCCGTCCGGGCGAGGGCGTCCGCCACGTCGGCCACCAGGTCGGAGTCCCAGATCTGGCGGACCGCCACGTTGACGCTCACGAAGATCGGTTCGCCCGGCTGGTCCAGTTGCCAGCGGCGTGCCTGGCGGCAGGCGGTGACCAGCGCCCAGCGGCCGAGCGGCACGATCGAACCGTCCTCCTCGGCCAGCCCGATGAACCGATTCGGCGTCAACGTGCCGAACTGCGGGTGGTGCCAGCGGACCAGGGCCTCCACCCCGCGCAGCCGGCCGTCCTCCATACCGACCAACGGCTGGTAGTCCAGGACGAATTCACCGCGGTCGATGGCGGGGCGCAGCGCGGAGGAGAGGGCCTGCCGGGTCATGCGGTGCGCGTTGCGCTCCGGGTCGAACAGCGTCCAGCGGCCCTTTCCGTCGGCCTTAGCCCAGTACAGGGTGGTGTCGGCGGCCTGCATCAGACCCGTGGCGGTCGTGCCGGCCGCGTGCCGCTCGACGACCCCGATGGAGGCCGTCAGCGACAGCCGCCGGCCCATCAGGTCGAAGGGGTCCCGCAGCGCGGTCAGCGTGGCCTCGGCCAGCTCGGCCAACTGGTCGGTGCCGGTCGAGTCCTCGACGAGCAGGGCGAATTCGTCGCCGCCGAGCCGTGCCACCAGCGGGGTGCCCGCCCGTCCGGAGCCGGCCTCGTCCGCGACCCGGGACAGCCGCTCCGCCACGGCGGCCAGCAGCCGGTCGCCGACCCGGTGGCCGAGGGTGTCGTTGACCGCCTGGAAGCCGTCCAGGTCCAGGTAGCACAGGCCGATCCGGCCGGTTCCGCCCTGTTCGTAGGCGTCCGTCTCCAGCGCCGCCGTCAGCCGCTCGAAGAACAGTGTGCGGTTGGGCAGCCGGGTCACCGGGTCGTGCATCTGCAAGTGCCGCAACCGGGCCTGGAGTTCATGGCGGGCGCTGATGTCGGCGACGGAGAGCAGGATGCCCTCCTCGGGTCCGGTGAGCGGGGCGATGGTGACCTGCACCCACACCGAGCGGCCGTCGGGCTGCTTCACCCGCCGGGTGCAGCGCAGCCGCGCCTGCCGCCCGCGCAGCACCTCGCGGTAGGCGTGCCAGGCGCGGGCGTCGGAGGCCAGGTCGACCAGGTCGGCCGCGACCCGTCCGGTCAGTCCCGCGGCGTCGGTGCCGAGCAGCTCGCCGAGGGCGTCGTTGGCGCTGACCACCAGGCCGCCCCGGTCGACGACGGCCATGGCCAACGGAGCCGCCGTGAAGACGGAACGGTAGGTGTGGGGTGGCGCCCCGGCCCGCGGCCGGGCACCGGGAGGCGTACTGTTGTCACTCTCTGTGACGGCGGACCGGTCGAGGTCTGCCGCGGGCGTCGGCCCTTCGGACGTTCCGCTCACCGCTCGCTCCCGCCGTGCACTCGATCTCTGTCCGTGCAGGAAAGTGTGCCGATCATAGAGGCTGGCCCGAGGGCCGTGCAGCCACCTTCCAGTGTCCCTGATCGACCCACCGTTCTGACAGATCGTTTCTGCCCGTGCCTGGACGGGTTCTGCGGGCCCCCGACCGCTTGTGACGTTCCGTGAGTGATTCGGGGTGTCGGTCGTTCAAGGGTGGTCACCCTTCTGGTGCAGACAAACAGGGCGTTATACGGCAAAGTGTCCCAAGCTGGGTGCGGTGTCCCGTGCTACCGCACCCGGAGGTGCCCCTTTGCCGCCCCATCTGCGCAGTGCTGCCGCCGTGTTCACCACGATGTCGGCGCTCGCCGCGACGTCGATCCTCACCGTCCCGTCGGTGGCCGAGCCGTTCTCCACGGCGCCCTGTGCCCTGCGGCGGACCGACGCCCACCACTCCGAGGGGGTGGACACCTGGAACCCCGCCTACCCCCGCCCGACCCGCCCGCTCGACGCCGTGATGGTGTTCCTCTCCTTCCCGGACTCCACCCCGCGCAGCGCACCCGCCCAACTGGCCGCCGACCACTTCCCCGGCACCAGCCGCTTCTTCGAGCAGGTCTCCTATGGCCGGTTCACGTTGCGTCCGCATCCACTGGACCACTGGATCCGCATGCCGCAGCCGTCGGCGTCGTACGCCATAAAGCGTGACTGGAACGCCGCGCAGCGCTCCGCCTATCTGCGTGACGCGTTCGCGGTGGCCGACCGGGAGGTCGACTTCTCGCGCTACGACGTCGTCTACTTCGTGGCCGACCCGGACGCGCCCGGCGTGGACTCCGACGCGACGAAGGTGGTCAATCTGGACGCCCCGGTGCGGGTGGACGGCAAGGAGATCCGCCGGGTTGTCACGGTCTTCGAGCGGCATCCGCCGGACCGGCTGGTTCTCGCGCACGAGACCGGGCACCTCTTCGACCTGCCGGACCTCTACCACCGCCCGGCGGACGAGCGGGGCGACTGGGACACCTACGTGGGTGACTGGGACCTGATGGGCAGTCAGTTCGGGTTGGCGCCCGACCTGTTCGCCTGGCACAAGTGGAAACTCGGCTGGCTCGAACCCCGCCAGGTGCGGTGCGTACAGGGCGCCGGACCGACCCGGCTGACCCTGGAGCCGCTGGGCGCCGGGGAGGCACCGGCCGGCGCGACCGCGGGATCCCCGGCGTTCGGGCTGGGCGGCGGGGTGAAGCTGGCCGTCGTGCGCACCGGGCCGGACAGCGCGCTGGCCTTCGAGGCGCGCGGCCCGGCCGGGCCGGACAGCGGGATCTGCCACCAGGGTGTGCTGGTGTACCGGGTGCACAGCGCGGCGGCGTCCGGGGACGGTCCGATCCAGGTGGTGGACGCCCATCCGCGCACCGAGGGCTGCTGGGAGGGCTCGGTCTACCCGCCGCTCGCCGACGCCCCGGTCGCGCTGGGTGAGAGTTTCACGGTGCCGGGGGAAGGCGTACGGGTGGAGGCGGAGGCCAGGACGGCGTCCGGCGCCTGGACGCTGAAGATCACGCCGAAGCTCGGCGGCTGAGCGTGCCGGGCAACGGAAACGCCGGACGGCGGAAACGCCGGACGAGAGAAACACTGAAGGGTTCACGCCTTTGGCGTGAACCCTTCACCGTCATCACTGTGCGCCGCCAGGGACTCGAACCCCGGACCCGCTGATTAAGAGTCAGCTGCTCTAACCAACTGAGCTAGCGGCGCCTGCTGACGTCGTAGACCTTAGCACCCTGCTCGGCGGGAGGAAAAATCGATATCCGCACGGTTTCCC
The DNA here is from genome assembly GCF_042896695.1 of Streptomyces sp. NPDC001270. Lineage (NCBI taxonomy): Bacteria > Bacillati > Actinomycetota > Actinomycetes > Kitasatosporales > Streptomycetaceae > Streptomyces > Streptomyces sp. NPDC001270. The sequence goes on from NZ_JBIAXM010000015.1 coordinate 220,336, forward strand.
GGGCCGCCCGGACCGCCGCCCAGAGCGCGACCTCGGGCCCGGGCAGCCACGGGTGACGGCTGTCGGGGGCGACCAGCCAGCGCGAGTCGTCCCGGGTGGCGGACCGCTCGGCGTCCGGGGTCCGCAGTGCCGGTACGGTCACCGCGTCCCCGGTGCCGTGGCACAGCAGCGGCGGCACGCCGCAGGTGCGGCCCCCGCTGCCCCACTCCTCCCAGGCCAGCAGCGAGGGCAGGCGCTGAGCCGTGCCCGGGGCGGTGAACAGCAGCACCCGGCCGCGGAACACCGCGACCGGTCCCGACCCCGGGCCCTCGGCCCACAGCCGGTCCAGCATCCGGCGCCCGAACACCGCCGGCGCGCTGACCACGTCGAAGACGGTGCCGCAGGGCAGGACGAGCGGGGCGTCCGGCCGCTCCTCCCACAGGGCGAGCGTGCTCCGCGGATACGTTCCTGCGGAGACGAGCCAGGCGGCGCCGTCGGCGGTGACCTTCCGTGTGCTGCTCATGACCCATAGGTCTACCGCCGGTGAAATTCCGATCGCGCTGAGTTGCGGAAATTCGGGACGCGGCGGTGTAAGAGGCAGTATCTTGCCCGCTTGGCATATGCCCTGGGCGGATGGCACGACACGGGTCCCGGGCGCGACACGGGCCCCGGGCCTCACACCGGATCGGCGGTGCCGCGGCCCTCCGCGTCGACCCCGCGCATCAGGTCCCGGCCGAACTCCACCATCTTCTTCGCATAGTCCTCGGTCCACTCCGCCCGCTCCGCGATGTCCGCGGGCGTCAGCCGGTCGAAGCGGCGCGGGTCCGCCAGCTGGGCCGCGGCGACGGCCTGGAACTCGACGGCCCGGTCGGCGGCGGCGCGGAACGCCTGGGCCAGCTCGGTCGCCCGCGCCAGCAGGGCCCGGGGATCGTCCATCGACTCCAGGTCGAAGAAGTGCTCGGGATCGGCGACCGCCGCCACGGGCTCGAAGAGCAGGGGCGCGGGGCGTAGCCGCGGTTCGTTCCGACGCGGCGTGGGCTCCGCCATGTCTCGTCCTCCTCGTACGGTTCGGGTGGCCGCCCCTCAGGCTGCGCCACCCACCATTCTCCCGCGTGCCCGCAAGACCCCCTCGCGGACGGCGGGTGATCGGGTGACCGGGCCCGGCAGGGCGCGGCCGACGCGGTGCCCGGCCGCGGCCCGGCCGATCCCCGGTGTCCGGCCGTGGCCCGGCCGAATCGGCCCCGGCAGGGGCCGGCCGGCCCCGGCAGGGGCCGGAGAATCGTCGTGACCGTGGAACGGTCGGGGAAGAGCGGTCGTCCGTCCACTGTTTTCACAATCCGCGGTGCCAGTTCCGGTGACTCTGCGCCGCAGCCGGCCAGCACGGACAGCGACAAGAACGGGGACACTTCCCGTCACGCAAAGGCGCGGCCGGCCAGCGCGGAGCGTGAAGAGAACCGAGCACGGGTCGTCCGCCTGGACGCTTACCGTCCGGTGCCCGAGCAGACCCCCGATCCCGCGCCGGGACCGAAGCGGTCGGCGCCGTCCGGTGGCACGAATCCCTTCCTTGCACTGCTCTAACCCCGGCTATTCAACGGAATTGGGCGAGCTGACGCCCCGATAACAGAAAGGTGCCGCTGACCTGCAAGGATGTGAGTGTCGAAGTCATATCCGCTGCAGAAGTCAGGGCACCTTTCTGGTGAGTGAGCGTACAGGGTGGGACCGTCGGCTGTCGGTGGTGGCTGACGGGAAGAGGCTGATCGGGCATGCCGGGGCGGTGCTGCTGCGCCAGTGCGCGGACCGCACAGGGCTCATGCAAGCGCTGGCGAAGGTGCTGCCGTCCAGCACAGCGGCCGGCTGGCGGGAACGGGCCGGGGTACTGGTCCAACTGGCGATCGCGATCGTGCTCGGGGCGGCGAACATGTCGGAGGCCGAGCAGCTCCAGCTCCATCACCGGCCGCTGTTCGAGCCCGCGGCCTCGGACTCCACCGCCCGTCGCACGCTGGCCGCGCTCGACGAGGCCACCCTGATGAAGATCGCCAAGGTGCGGGCACGGGTGCGTCGGCAGGTGTGGAGTCTGCTGCACCTGCGGCCGGGCGGCTTCCCCTGGCTGGTCGTGGCGGGCAAGCGGCTGACCGGGTGGATCGTCATCGACATCGACGCCACCATCATCACGGCCGCGTCCAAGAAGGCCGGGGCAGCGGTCACCTTCAAAAAGACGTTCGGGTTTCATCCGCTGGCCGCGTGGTGCGCGAACACCACCGAGTCCCTGGCCATGTGCCTGCGGCCGGGGAATGCCGGAGCAAACACGGTGGCCGACCACATCACGGTACTCACCGACGCCCTCGCCCAGATCCCCGGCTCCTCGGCCGCGAAGATCCTCATCCGGGTGGACGGGGCCGGAGCCACCCACGGACTGCTGGAACACCTCGAAGCGTTGAACACCACGCGGCGCACGGTCCGCTACACGGTCGGCTGGAAGATCACCGAAGACGACGAAAAGGCCATCGCAAAGCTGCCCCAAAGCGACTGGGAGACCTCCGTGCACCAGGACGGCAGCCTCCAGGAGGGCTACTTCATCGCCGAGTTGACCGGGCTGAACACCCGCGAGGGCTGGCCGGAGGGCATGCGGCTGATCGTGCGTCGCGTCAAACCCACACGTCGGCACCTGAAGAAACTGACGGCCTTCGAGAAGAAGACCGGCTGGCGGTACTGCATCACCGCCACCAATATCCGGCACATGCGGGGCAGGCATCGTCGGCTCGGGCCACAGCCAGTTCCTGGACGTGCTGCACCGCTCGCATGCCAGCGTCGCGGACCGGGTGCGCACCAACAAGGCGATGGGACTGGACAACTTGCCCTCCGCCTCCTGGGAAGTGAACTGCGGCTGGATGCTCGCCGTAAACCTCGCGAGTGATCTCGACGCCTGGGTGCGGCTGCTGGCCCTGCACGACGTCGAGGGCCTGGCCGACGCCGAGCCGGAGACCATGCGCTTCCGCCTCTACCACCTGCCGGCTCGCCTCGCCGATCACGCCCGACGCCGATGGCTGCGTATCGACGCGACTTGGCCCTGGGCACAAGCGTTCACCACCTGCTGGCAGCGGCTCACCGCCCTCCCGGCTGTCACCTGACGGTCGGACACTGCCGCGACAAGGACCAGGAAGGAGAAGACCGGCAGCACTCCGGGCCCGTGGAGCCCGGCGCACCCGCGGCGTCACACGACGGCCCACCTCGAACGGCCCGAGGACATTACGGGCGAACTGCCGAGCAGGTCAGCCACCAAATCCTGCTGACGAATCGAGGCTAAGCAATCAAAGAATCAGCCCCGACCTTCATTGAGGTCGGGGCATTCTTCGTTGCAGGGAGGTGGCAGCATGCCGAATGTTGCTACCCCTCAATCGACTTGAGACCCTGGAATGCTTCCCGAAGGTCAGCACTCTCGGGCAGTTGTCGAGCCTCAACAGCCTTGACGACTTCCAGTGCGCGCCAATGATTCGAGGGGACAACCCTCCCGGACAGAATGGCTTTCTGTACCGAATCACATGCTTCGTCAAGCCGGTCTGCCTTGAGAAGGACCAAAGCCAGATCGATATTCGCGGAAGCGACACGTCGAGGCCACTGGCTTACATCATCACTCGGGCTCAGTTTCTTAATTACTTCCCTGGCGTACGGCTCGGCCGCTGAATCCCCAAGCCATGCGAGGGTCGTAGCCGTATAGGACAGAGCCTTTCCGGGGTCATAGCGGTAATGATGCTCTGGTGTGTCAGGTGTGCCGATAGCGGCAGAGAGATCCTGTACCCGTTCAACGGCCGAGTAGGTCTCTTTCCCGTTGCCTAGCCGTGCGCTTGCCCGGCCCTCTTGTGCCGTGGCCTGAATAATTGCGGAGCCACCTGCGGGTGCTATCTCCTGTGCGGCTCGGGAGAGGTCAACGGCCCGGACGTAGTCCCCGTCAGTGAGAACCCGCCAAGCCTCGGTTTCATAGCACCAAGCCTCGATCTCACGGTGCCCGGCCTCCCTGGCAAGTGTTGCGGCCGTCTCCAGAAGTGCTGTAGCGGCATCGTCTTGCATAAGGTCGATATGGGCTGTAGCGCCGAGTAGAGAAAGCCATCCACCGACGACCAGCAGGCGACGGTGTTGCGAAAGCGTCATGCGGCCGTCGAGCAATTTTCCAACATAAGTGGAGTGCTTGCGTACCTGCCTCAGCAAATCTTCCGGTTTCGCTTTGGGGTAGGCCATGGCCAAACCGTCAAAGGCGCGCTCTAGACGTTCAAGAGTGGCATTCCCTACATCACTTGCCTGGGCACGTCGGGCCAATTCCCAAACGTCCATCTCGTCGTCATGAGTGCTGCTGTCTCCTACTTCCAGGGACAGGCCGAGATATTCGTTAATGGCTTGTGTCAACTCGGAAGACGGAGCTTGTTTCCCGTTGAGTACTCGACTCAGATAAGCAACGTCGTAATGGAGTTCCTTGGCCGCACCTCGCAGGCTCTTCCCCTGCGCCTTGAGCGCCGTCCGTACCTCAGACCCGAAGTCGATCATGGTGCAGCTCCCGTTGACTGTTGACCGCCATCGTAGTCAACGCTGGTCAACTCCCCCATGTATGCACGGAATCGGTTGAGTGGACAGACGCAACTACAGAAGACCCCCGCGACGCGCGAACGTCCGGGGGCGTGGTCACCAACCATCAAGGGGTTGACGACAGTGCCCAAAGCTACAGCCAGACTGCCGGAGGGGTGGAAGCCGCTTGAGTCGGCACCCGCCAGTGACGGCACGCGGTACTGGTACGCAACCGCACCGTTCTCTGCGGAAGCGCTCAGGGAGCAGTACGGCGAACAAGCGGCCGATCTGGCTCAGACGGTCGACGGCCTTTCCTGGCAGCACCTTTGTAACGAGGCGTGGAGCCAGGATGAGCGGTACAAGCGACTGACCGGCGGTGAGGCGTGACGACCCCCGCGAAGGGCGCCGGTGCCCGCCTGAGCGGCTTACCGGCCCCCGAGTTGGTCAGCCTGGTTGAAGGATCGGAACGGCCCGCAGGTGGCGGCTGGTGGGAGGAGTACGGCGGCGCTCTTGATCCGGTGTCCGGCGTGATTGCCTTCCCGCCCAACTCCCTGCCCCGCTGCCCGTTCCCTTGTGAGCGCTGCGCCCGGCAAAAGGACGCGTGACCCGCAGCCCACGGCATAGGTTGGATCAAGCACCGCAGGCGCCTGGTGCGCTTGCCCTATCGAAAGGGTGCGTATGAAGCGAATCATTGCCCGAGTGTGGAAACTCATTCGCGGCCCTCTGCAGTGGCGCGTTCTGTGGTTCGCGCACGCCAAATTTATGGTTGGCGTGACGGGCGTAGTGCGGAACGAGGCGGGGGAGGTCTTGCTACTCAAGCATCGCATGTGGCCAGCAGACCGGCCATGGGGACTTCCGACCGGCTACGCAATCAAGAGCGAGGAATTCCCGAAGACCATCGTTCGAGAGGTTCGGGAAGAGACCGGCCTTGAAGTCGTTCCGGGACGACTGGTTCAGGTAACCAGCGGCTACAAGCTTCGCGTAGAGATTGCCTACGAAGCGCTTCACGTGGGTGGAACTCTCAAGCTCGACGGCTTCGAGATTCTGGAGGCGAAATGGTTCAGCCCGGACGCACTCCCGGAGGGAATGCAGGAGTCTCACATTCAGCTCATCAAGACGGGTGCGGCGAGTTAACGGAACTGGCTCCGAACGAGTCCGTAACCGGCGCTAAAGCGATGGCCGCACTGGGGGCCATGCGCGCAGATGTGTCCCCCCTCACGGGCAGGCACCCCGACCACGTATTCCGGCCGCTGTCGGAAATGCTCAGTCGGTGGGCGGCAGATGGCATCGACACCACCCCATTCCATGCGGGCGTCGAAAACGCCAAACGCCGGTACGCGGGATACGGACTAACGAAGATACTGCCGTTCGGTCGAGTCCTGGTCGGTTGCGAATCCTCGCGGGTCGGTGCCTTCGGTGGCTTCCACCACCCGGACCAGGGATACCGGCACCTTCAGATGGTGGCCGTCATCACCATGTACGGGCCCATGGAGCGCCGGAATCCCGAGCGCCCTGTGTTGGCCCTCCTCGACCTGCTGCGCGCGTACGCTCATGACTGCCTCCACTACGGCTCGCGTCGGCGATATGTGGAAGTGGCCGGGGTGCCCGTCCGTACTCAGTACGGGATCAACTACCGCCGAACAAACGGACAGTCCTACTCGGCTGCCGACCAGCGTGGAAGTCACCACACGCGAAACCTCGGGATCGTCATGGAAGGCGCATGCGACAGAGAGGCACGCGCCATCACCCGGCAGACGGCAGAACGCTTCGGCGTGACGGAACCCTCAGACGTCCTCGGCGCACTCGCGTTCCGGGACGCCACAGGAACGCTGAAGACAGATGACGCCGGGCGCGTGGCAGAGGTGAGGGAAAGCGAAGAACAGTCTCGGTACGCGGCGGCACTCAGCGGCTATGAGCAGGGCGTGAACCGTCGGTACAACCACTTCCTTGAGGAGTTCGCCCCTGGGGAAGAGAACGAGTGCCACATGCGCCTTCTCGTGGCCATGATCAGTGGTGACGCAACGGCGCTGGGAACGTGGCTGGATGAACGGCACGGCCCCGGCACCTTCATGGGTCTGTTCCGAACGCCGGGGTACTTCGACCCCGCCCTGATCGCCTGAGCGGCCCCCAGACGGCCCCGTCCGTGCGTCCATCCCCCGTGGCGCATGGGCGGGGCTCCCTGCTGCTCAGGGCCGCCAGGACACACGGTGCTCCAGCAGGTGAAGGTATGTGGTAAGCATTGCGTCCCAGCCGTCCGGGAACTTGACCAGCGTCCCGAGCTGGACCGGGTCCGCCGACGGGTAGTCGTCGAGCAGCTCGGTGACCCCCGCGCGGCACACCACGACGCAGGCGTGGCGGTGCCGGGAGGCGAGCACGCACAGGCGGCCCGTCTCCAGGTGGAAGGCAGTGGCGTCGGGGCGGCCGGAGAGCGGGTGTAGGACCACCGTCACGTCGTACTCGCGGCCCTGCAACCGGTTCGCCGTGTCGACCGTGACGTCCGCCACGCCCAGCCCGGCCAGCGCCGCCCGCACCGCCGCCGCCTGGTCCCGGTGCGCCGTGCCGACGGCGATCCGGTCCGCGGTGAGCGGGGTGGGCCCGCTGCCGCGCTCCGAGGTGGTGGCGCCGCCGCGGTCCAGCAGCCGGCGGACCACCGCCGCCACCGCCCGCACCGCCTCCGGATCCGTGCGCGGGGTGTGCCGCGCGGGCAGCTCCAGCAGGCCCCAGCCCGAGGCCGCCGCCTCGTCGATCACCCGGTCGGGCCCCGAACCGTCGGACGGCACGGCGAAGGCCAGCCCGCGATCGCCGTGGCCGGTGCCGCTGCGGAACGGCGTGTACGGGTAGAAGGCGTCCGAGACCAGGGGCGCGGCCGAGGCCGGCAGCCGCCAGGACACCGGCAGCCGGTGCTGCGGCAGCTCCGGGTTGTGCGCGAGCAGCGTCGTCACGGCGGAGGCCGACGGGTCGTACGACAGACCCGCCCACTGCTCGCTGCCCACGATCGCGAACGGGTCCAGTTGGCCCGGGTCGCCCACGAACAGCGCCTGCTCGAACAGCCCGGCCACCGACAGCAGCGCGTCCGACCGCATCTGGTACGCCTCGTCGACGATCGCGTGCCGCCAGGGCTCGTCCACCGTGACGTGGGCCCACTTCGCGGCCGTGGACAGCACCACTGGCAGGCCGGCCAGGTCCGCCGCCTTCGCCGACGTGCGCACGGCCGGCAGATCGTCCAGCGCTTTGTCGTACGGGTCGGCGTCGTTGCTGTGCAGGCGGCCCACCGGCAGCTCGGGGTTCTTCTCGGCGAGCCGCAGGACCAGGTCGTCGACCTGGGCGTTGGTCTGGGCGACCACCATCAGCGGCCGCCCCGCGTCGGCCAGTTCGAGCGCCGCCCGGACCACCAGGGTGGACTTGCCCGCGCCGGGCGGGGAGTCGACCACCACGCCCCGGTGCGCGCCGTGCAGGGTGTCGTGCAGGATCGCCGTGGTGGCGCGGGCGGCGGCGGCGCCCGGGTCGAAGGTCCCGTCCGTCACAGCACGTCCTCCTCGGTGACGGGATCGGCGGCCTCCGCGGCGGCTTCGCCCGGCGGCCCGCCGTGCGTCCACGGGGTCCGCTCCGGGTCGGGCAGCTTCGCGCCGCCGCGCTGGTCGTGTTCGAACAGCGTGAAGCAGAGCCGGTCGCCCTTCTCGGGCACCGACCCGGCCTCGGGCTCCTTGCCGCGGCCCATCTTGTCCAGGATCCGCAGCACGACCAGCCCGTCGCCCTCGTACCCGACGAACTCCGCCGACTGCGGGCGGCCGGCCAGCGAGCGGTACGCCTTCGCCCGTTCCCCGAGGTGCGGCCGGTCGTCCGTGCGGACGGTGACCAGCGGGCGCGGACTGGGCCGCTTCCCCTCGCTGTACGCCGGGACGACCTCGACGACCTCGCCGGCGAACGCCTCCCCGGCCAGCCGCCGGCCCGCCATCACCAGCGGGTCGTCGAGCGCTTCCTGCGCCTCCAGCCGGGCCTGTTCGCGTTCGCGCGTGGCCAGTTTGTTCGCCGCGGTGACCGCGTCGTCGCGGCGCGGCTGCGGGGGCTCGCCGGCCCGCACCCGGTCGCGGTGGCCGGTGAACGACCAGCGGTCGCGCAGCCACCGCTCCTCGACGTGCGCGCCGTCGGGCAGCGCCCGCAGCAGGTCGAGCCCGCGCCACACGGCGTCCCAGGTGGGCCGGGTACGGCTGTCGACCAGGGCGCGGATCTCCCGCTCGGCGGCGGTGAGCGGACCGAGCCGGTCGTCGGCCTCCAGGCCGTCCTCGGCCGCCGCCAGCGCGGTGCGGGCACGGTGGTGGCGCTCGATGGCGGGGGCGAGCAGCCTGTTGTCGAAGGCCGGGTCGGTGGCCGGGCCCGCGGGCGGGAACAGCAACTGGCCGGCGGCGTCGCGGGCCCGCTCGACCCGTTCGGCCGCCACGGCACCGGACTCCCCGGCGGGCGGGTCGATCCAGGCCAGCAGCGTGCCCAGGTGCTGGTCCTCCAGGCTCGACTGGCCGGTCGTCCAGTGCCGGGCCAGCACATCGGTCAGCGCGAGCAGCAGCGACGAGCCGGGCACCCGGGCCCGCTCGGCGAAGTGCGTCAGCCACCGCCCGAGCAGCGGCACCCGCGGCGGCGCCGGATACGGCGCCTGCGGGTCCTGCTCGGCCGTGCGGCGAAAGCGCATGGAACGGCCCAGCAGCCGTACGAAGTCGACGCCCGCGCGGCTCGGCACGATCAGCTGGGGCGCGTCCGCGCACAGCTCCGCCTCGACCTTGACCCGCTTGCCGGTCTCCGGGTCGGTCTCGGTGCGTTCGGCGGCCTCCACGTGGTCGGTGTACGCGTCGAGGTAGGGCAGGACGAGGTCGGCGAGGTCGGCGAGGAACGCGAACCGCAGGTCACGGTCGCGCGGCTGCTCCACGACCAGCAGCCGGGGCGTGTCCCGGTCGGTGCCCACCAGCGCGCCGAGCGGGGCGCCGGCCTCACCCGCGGTGGTCAGCGGTACGAACACCAGGGGCCGGTCGGACAGGTGCCGGTGCCGGACGGTGGCGGCGGGGCGGGCCCGGCCCGAGCTGACCGCCTCCAGCCGGCCGAGGGCGGTGATCAGCGACAAGGGGCCACCTCCTGACCGGCCCGCGCCCCGGGAAGCGCCTTTCCACCCAGCGCCGCTCCGTCCGCTGTCTCTCCGCCCGGTGCCGTCTCGTGCAGGGCCTCCGCGCGCAGGGTCGCCGCCCTGCGCAGCGCGGCGACCGCCGGATCGGCCGGGTCGCCGCTCGCCCCGCGGGCCGCCGACAGCACCTCCTCGACCGTGGTCAGACCGCCCAACTCGGCGCGCAGCGGACGGCCGAGCGCGGTGACCGCGCCCGCCGCGCGCGAGCGCGCACGGCAGTGGAAGGCGAGTTCGCAGACGGCCAGGCACTCGGGCGCGTAGGTCGCCGGGACCGCCTCGACCGCGGTCGTCAGCTCGGCGGCGGGCAGGTCGGGCGCGAAGCAGGTGCCCTCGGGCAGGGCGTCGGCGATGTCCTGGATCCGGGTGAGCCGGGCCAGCTGGCGGGCGGTGACGGCGCGCTGCTTGCGGATGTCCACGGCCGAGGCGGTGGGGAGGTTGGAGAAGTCCTTGGGGCAGACCAGGAGCACCCGGTGGCGCACGCGCGGGGCGGGGTCGAGGCGGGCCGCGACCTCCTCCAGGGCCAGCACGTACACGGCCGCCTGCCGGGCGGCGGCGCCCACCTTCGCCGGGTCCGCCGAACCGTCCAGCATCGGGAAGGACTTGATCTCCACCACGGACCAACTGCCGTCCGGGTGCACGACCACCGCGTCCGGCTCCAGGAACGTGGCGGAGCCCGCGACGTCGAGCGTCAGCATCGGATGGTCGAGCAGCGTCCAGCCGCCCCGGACGGCCGCGGCCTCGCGCAGCGCCAGTGCCGTACGGGCCGTGCGCCCCTCGGGGCCGATCGCGGCCAGGTCGGGGACGGCGGCCTCCCGCGGGGGTTCGGCGGCCGGGTCCAGCGTGGCGTGCACGAGCCGCAGCAGTTCGGCGCCGTCGCCCGCCTTCACCCGTGCCTCGAAGGCGTTGCCCCGGGTGAGGGCGAACTGCGACTGCCCGAAGACGGGCGGCGCGCCCAGCGCGCTCGCCAGCGCCGCCTTGTCGACCCCGGCGCCGTCCAGGACGGCCCGCCTGCGGCATCCCGGGTTCGAGGCGAGCGCCGCGAGGGCGCGCGCGTCCAGTGCCTTGGGCGGCACGCCGGGGCCGCGCAGCTCAGCGAGCCTTCCCCAGACTCTCGACTTCGCCGGGCCGGGGGAGATCCCAGTCCGGCGGTCTTTCTCCCGTGTCCCTCGGGTCCCCGGGGGCGGGGTGCGGTTCGGCTCCGGACCCGAACCGTTCCTCGCGCTGCTGTGGAATTCGTTCACCCGTCGAAGTCTGGCATCCGCCACCGACAATCGAGGCTCCTGCGCCGCCGGAGCCGTCCGCGACGGCCGCGGCGGCGGCGGTACGGGCCCGCACCGACTCCAGGACCTGCACCGCGGGCGGCGCGAGACGGGCCCGCACCGCGGCGGCGGCCCGCGCCACGTACGGCGTGATCAGCAGTCCGACGCCCATCACGGCCACGCCCGCGACCGCGTCCAGCAGATAGTGGTTGGCGGTGCCCATGACCACGGTGGCGGTCAGCAGCGGGTAGGCCACCCCGAGGACCTTGGTCAGCCGCGTACCGCCGTACCGCCACAGCATCACCCCGCACCACAGCGCCCAGCCCACGTGCAGACTCGGCATGGCCGCGTACTGGTTGGTCATCCCGCCAAGGCCGCGCGGGGCACTGGCCTCGCCGCCCCACCAGCCGTACGAGCTGTACTGGGCCATCGTGTCGACGAAGCCCTCGTCGGGCGCCAGCAGCCGGGGCGGGCAGGTGGGCAGCAGCGTGAAGCCGATCAGGCCGATGAACGTGGACGTCATCAGCCAGGTGCGGACCGCACGGTAGTGGGTGCTGCGGAACCGGAAGATCCAGATCAGTATCGCCGGGGTGACCAGATAGTGCAGGGAGGCGTACCAGAAGTCGGCGGGCACCCCGAGCCACGCCTCGCGCGTGAACAGCCGGTTGAGCGGATGTTCGGCGTTGATCCGCAGGAACTTCTCCAGGCGCAGGATCGCCAGGCCGTGGTCGACGGCGGTCGAGACGTCCCCCCGGGCGAGCAGCCGCCCGGCCGAATAGCAGCCGTACACCAGGACGATGAGCGGCAGCTCGGTCCACCACCGCAACCGGATCCGCGGGGACACCCCGGTGCCCGGTGTCTCGGTCTGCGGCATCCGACTGCCCTCCCCCTTCTCCACGCGGCGCCCTGCGGGCCGACCGTGCCACTTTACGGTGTACGCGGTACACCCCGTGCGGGACGTTCCAGCCCTGATAGACGCCGAGGTCGCCCGGCGGGTTGCCCGCGACGGCGATGCGTGATGATGGAGGGGTTCCGGTTCTGTTCCCTCGTGTTCCTTCCGGTTCCACCCCTCGTTCCGCTCCCTGGACCCGGGCCGGTCTGGTACCGCCCCGCCCCGGAAAGGCCCCCCACATGGCACCCCGCATCCTGCTGGCCCGGCACGGACAGACGCAGTGGTCGCTGTCCGGCCAGCACACCGGCAGAACCGACGTGCCGCTCCTGGAGGAGGGGCGGATGGGCGCCAAGCTGCTCGGCGAGCGGCTGCACCGGCCGCCGTTCGACGGCCTGCCCGGGGCCGAGGTGCGCACCAGCCCGCTGGCACGCGCGCGTGAGACGTGCGAACTCGCCGGATTCGGCGAGCGCGCGGCCGTCTGGGACACGCTCCTGGAGTGGGACTACGGCGCCTACGAGGGCCTGACCCCCGCCGAGATCCAGGCCGTTCGCCCCGGCTGGCTCATCTGGCGGGACGGCGTCCCCGAGGGCGAGGACCTGGCCGGGATGACGGCACGGGCGGACGAGGTGGTGGCCTGGGCCAGGTCCGCGGACCGTGACGTCCTGGTCTTCGCCCACGGACACATCCTGCGCTCCATAGGGGCGCGGTGGCTGGGCCTGCCGCTCGACTTCGCCGCGCGCATCCGCCTCAGCCCCGCGTCCCTGTCGGTCCTCGGCTGGGCCTACGGGGAACCGGCGATCGAGAGCTGGAACGACCTGGGTCACCTCGCGGGGTGACCGTGTTCACACCCAGCGACCGGGTGAGCGTCCTCACACGATGCGCGGGAGCGAGGCGTGCCGCTCCAGGAACTCGGACACCCCCCACGCCCCGCGGTGCGGCAGCAGCACGCGTGCCGTCCCCGCCAGTATCGCGTGGACCCGGGACGACTGGACCTGGTCCAGCAGGTCGAGCACCCGGATCCCGGCCTGCGCGGCCTCGTCGGGGCGGCCCCCGCGCGCGAGATCGTCGGCGAGTTCCGCCGTGTACAGGGCGATGTTCCGGGTGAAGTGCGGGTCCTGGAGCCGGGCCGCGCGGCGGGCGTGCCGGGCCGCGCGCGGCCAGTCGCCCAGCATCGACCAGCACTGGGCCTCCAGCCCCTCCAGTTCGGCCTGCCCGTAGAAACTCATCCACTCGGGGTCGGCGTCCGAGCGTCCGCGTTCGAACAGGGCCTGCGCCCGGGCCAGTGCCTGCTCGCAGCCCGTGCGGTCGGCGAGCCCCGCCCAGCCGCCCGCCTCGCGCAGCGCGAGCAGCGACATCAGGCGCGCGGAGCCCAGCCCGCGCCCCACCCGCTGCGCGGCCTGGGCCGCCCGCACCGCCTCCCGCGGCCGTCCGGCGTCCCGCGCGAGGAACGCCGTGTTGCAGAAGGCGTGCGCCTCCAGGGCCGGGTCCGCGATCATCCGGGCGGTCGCCAGCGCCTCCGCGTAGTGCGAGCGCGCGTCGTCGAACCGCCCGGAGTCGTGCGCCAGCCAGCCCACCGAGATGGCCAGCTCGCCGGCGCCCGAGTGCAGCCGGTCCGTGGTCGTCTGCCGGGTCGCCCCGGCGTCCAATAGCGCGTACGCGGCGCGCAGCGGGGCCGCCGCGCGCCGGTAGAGGCCGTCCGCGCCGTGCCGGTCGTCGAGCAGCCGGATCCGGCGGACGGCTTCTTCGAGAGCGGATGCCTCGCTCGATCCGGCCCGCCGGTGCGGCCGGTCCGCGCGTGCGGCCGCGGCGTCGTTGGTGAGGGCGAAGGGCCCCAGGGCGGCGGCCACCGTGGCGCCCCCGCCGGTCATGAATGCGCGACGCAGCACGTCGCTCTCCTCGTGGTTCTGGTGCGTGTCGTACGGGTCCTGCGGGTCCTGCGTGTCCCGCGGCTCGACGGCCGCACCCGCCTCGCCCGCGGCGGGCACCGGGTGGGTGCCGGACGCGGGGGACGCGTCCCCGGCCGGGCGCGCCGCGCGTCCACGTACGGACGACCGGGGCGCGAAGCCGAGGTCGGCGAGCGTGCGGCCGGGGAACATGTGCAGGAACACCCGTTCGTACGCGTAGTTCGGGCAGCGGATTTCACCCGCCTCCACCCGGCCGACGTAGCGCGCGTCACAGCTCACCCGCTCACCGATCTCGCGGGCGGCACGCCGTACCAGCGCCGCGAACTCGGCGGGTGAACGCCGGCCGCGCAACTGCCGGAAGGCGAGGTTCGGCCGCGGCGGCCGGTCGGGCTGTGACGAGGTCACCGTTGACGACGCCATGGCCGGGGGTCCTCTCGTGCGAACCGTCGAACCATGCCGGATTCGAGGTGATTTCACGAGAGTTGTCCGTGAGGCACCCTTCATCCGGCGGGCAAGAACGTACCCGCTGTGACCCACCCGCCACGCAGTGTTTGGCTACAAACCGGATATCCGCCCTGCGATCTGCCATGAACTGCCATCCTTTGCGGCAGCCTGGCGCGTAGCTGTTGACGCCGTGTCTCGTTGGAAGGGGTGGACACAACATGCCGCGTGGTGGAGGCCGGGATGGAGACCAGCCGGAGCAACGATCTTGATATGTCGATCGTGTCGTCCACGTCGTCGCCGGAATCGTGCGACCTCGTGACGGTGCCGACCCGGCAGGGTCTGGAAGCGGTCGACATCCTGCGGCGGGGAGCCGGGGAGGCGGTGGGGCCCGTCCTGCACGACGACGGGGGTGAAACCCTCTGCTTCCTCGTGCCCCCGGGCACCGCGGCTGCCTGGGACGTCCCGGGCAGCACGTGCACGGAGACCGACGGGCGCGGGCTGAGTCTGCACCGGGAGCCCCCGGTCGCCGGCTCGGACTGGCTGCTGCCGCCCGGCGAGGCCGACCTGGCGACGGATCCGTCGGTGTTGCGGCGTGCGTTGGGGGAGGCGGCTCGGTTGATCGAGGCGGCGGACAGTCGCCGGTGACGCTTCGCTCCGCTGGGTTGGGCGGGGTGGGCGAGGGGGGTGGGGGGATCCGTTGTGGGGTGGGTGCCGTGTGTGTTGTGGCTGGTCGCGCGGTTCCTCGCGCCCCTGGGTGGGTGGGGGTGGTCGTGGGGTGTGAGGGTGCGGGTGTGGCGGGGATGGGGTGGGCGGGGGATCTGTTGTGGGGTGGGTGCGGTGTGTGTTGTGGCTGGTCGCGCGGTTCCCCGCGCCCCTGGGTGGGTGGGGGTGGTTGTGGGGTGTGAGGGGAGCGGGGGTGTGTGGTGCAGGTGCGGGTTGATGCAGGGCCGCGTCCCTGGGGGGTGGTCCTGGGGTGTCGTTCTGGGGCTCTCGGGTGGCGTTCGGCCGGGGGGTGAGGGGCTGCGAGAATGGGTGGGTGGGTAGGGCCAGGAATTCTCGGCGTCGTGCGGCGGAGGCCGATGCCGTCGTCGAGAGCGTCGACGGTGGGCTGGCACAGCTGATCCCCGATCCGGACCGCCGACGGGCCTGGACGCTGCTGATCGACGGGGCGCCGCAGTCGCACGTCGACCTCGACGACCCCGCCCACCTCTCCTTCGAGTACCAGCGCCGGCTCGGCCACGTCGTCGATCTGGCCGCCCCGCCCGGACGGCCGCTGCGCGCCGTGCACCTCGGCGGCGGCGCCTGTACCCTCGCCCGGTACATCGCCGCCACCCGCCCCCGCTCCACCCAGCAGGTCGTCGAACGCGACACCCGCCTCGTCGAACTCGTGCGCAGCCGACTCCCGTTGGACCCGGCCGCCCGGATCCGGGTGCGGTCGACGGACGCGCGCGCGGGCCTCGCCAAGGTCCCGGACGGCTGGGCCGACCTGGTCGTCACCGACGTGTTCAGCGGCGCCCGGACACCCGCCCACCTCACCTCGACCGAATTCCTCGACGAGGTCCGCCGCGCGCTCAGCCCCACCGGCGTCTACGCCGCCAACCTCGCCGACGGCCCGCCGCTCGCCCACCTGCGCGGCCAGATCGCCACGGCCGCCGCCCGCTTCGCCGGGGTCGCGCTCGTCGCGGACCCGGCCGTGCTGCGCGGCAAGCGGTTCGGCAACGCGGTCCTGGTCGCCGCCGACGGCCCGCTGCCGATCGCCGAACTGACCCGGCGGGCGGCCTGCGATCCGCACCCCGGACGGGTCGAACACGGCAGGCCCCTCGCCGACTTCACCGGCGGCGCGGTCCCCGTGACGGACGCGGCTGCGGTGGCCTCACCGGCCCCGCCGCCCTCTGTGTTCCGCTGACCGCGCCGCCGGACTACGGGGTCCCGGCCGGCGGCAGTGAACCGGACCGGGCGGCCTGCCCGTACCACAGCGCGCTCGACTTCGGCGTCCGCTCCAGCGTGGCGTAGTCGACGTACACCGCGCCGAACCGCTTCTCGTAGCCGTACCCCCACTCGAAGTTGTCCATCAGGGACCACAGGTAGTAGCCGCGTACGTCCGCGCCGTCCGCGACGGCCCGGTGCACCGCCGACAGGTGGCCGTGCAGATAGGCGACGCGCTCCGGGTCGTGGACCCGGCCGTCCGGGTCCGGCTTGTCGTCGTAGGCGGCTCCGTTCTCCGTCACGTACAACGCCAGGTCCGGGGCCTCCCGCGAGTACCGCATGATCAGTTCGTGCAGGCCCGTCGGGTCGACGGTCCAGCCCATCTCCGTGCGCTCGCCCGGGGTCTGGTGGAAGGTCACGCCGTCGGCGCCCGGCCAGGGGGAGTGGTCGCTCGCCCCGTGTCCGTCGGCCCGGTGGCCGGCCGCGTCCGACCCGCTCGCGGAGACCAGCGTGGGCGTGTAGTAGTTGAGGCCCAGCGCGTCCAGCGGCTGGTGGATCGCCCGGAGGTCGCCGTCGCGGACGTACGACCAGTCGGTGAGCGACGCCGTCGACTCGAACAGCGTCCCGGGGTACGCGCCGTGCAGGATCGGGCCGTGGAAGACGCCGTTGGCCAGGTCGTCGATCTGCCGGCCCGCCGCCAGGTCCGCCGGGTCCTGGGAAACCGTGCGCACCACGGAGGAGTTGAGGCTGAGCGCGATCGAGGCGTGCCCCGGCAGCACCGAACGCAGGGCCGAGGTGGCGAGACCATGCGCCAGGTTGAGGTGGTGCGCGGCCCGCAGCGAGGCGACCGGTTCGGTCCGGCCCGGTGCGTGCACCCCGGAGGCGTAGCCCAGGAAGGCGCTGCACCAGGGCTCGTTGAGGGTGATCCACTGCTCCACCCGGTCGCCCAGCGCCTCCCCGACGATCTGCGCGTACTCGGCGAACCGGTGGGCGGTGTCCCGCTCCGGCCAGCCGCCCGCGTCCTCCCGTTCCTGCGGCAGATCCCAGTGGTAGAGGGTGACGGCCGGCTTGATGCCGGCGGCCAGCAGTTCGTCGACCAGCCGGCGGTAGAAGTCCAGGCCCACCTGGACGGCCGGGCCCCGGCCGGTCGGCTGCACCCGTGGCCAGGAGATGGAGAACCGGTAGGCGTTCAGGCCCAGCCGGGCCATCAGCGCCACGTCCTCGCGGTAGCGGTGGTAGTGGTCGACCGCGACGTCACCGGTGTCGCCGCCGGCCGTTCTGCCCGGCGTGTGGCTGAAGGTGTCCCAGATCGAGGGGGTACGGCCGTCCTCCCGTGCCGCCCCCTCGATCTGGTAGGCGGAGGTCGCGGCGCCCCAGAGGAAGGCGGAGGGAAAACTCACGGGGGTAACGGGTTCAGGCATGGAAGCGCTCCCATCGAGTGGTCGGGGAGGAGGAAGGGAGTGGGAGGAAGGGGGTGTGAGGAAGGGGGTGGGAGGAGGAGTAGGGGAAGGGGAGTGCCGGGGCCGGGGCGGCGGTGGCCCGGCCCCCGGTCCCCGGCGGCCAGGGCGGGTCAGCCCTTGATCGCGCCCTGCATGATGCCGCCCACGATCTGCTTGCCGAACAGCAGGAAGGCGACCAGCAGCGGCAGCGTGCCGAGCAGCGCGCCCGCCATGATCACCGACTGGTCCGGTACGTAGCCGGTGCCGAGCGAGTTGAGGGCGACCTGCACGGTCGGGTTCTGCTGGGTCAGGGCGATGATCGGCCACAGGAAGTCGTTCCAGGCGAACACGAAGGTCAGCAGGCCGAGCACGGCCATCGCCGGCCGCGCCGCCGGGAACACCACGTGCCACACGATCCGCAGACTGCTCGCCCCGTCCACCCGTGCCGCCTCGACCAGTTCGGACGGCAGCGCCTGCACCAGGTACTGCCGCATGAAGAAGGTGCCGAACGCGGTCACCAGGCTGGGCAGGATCACCGTCTGCAACTGGTTCGACCAGCCGAGATCCGACATCCACAGGTACAGCGGTACGACGGCCAGCTGCGGCGGGATCATCATCGTGCCGATCGTCAGCAGCAGCAGGAGATTCGAGAACCGGAACCGCAGCTTGGCGAAGGCGAACCCGGCCATCGTCGCGAACAGCACCGTACTGATCGTGATGGTGCCCGCCACGATCACGGAGTTGACCATGGCGCTGCCCAGCCCCGCCTCGTCCCAGGCGGACTGGAGGTTCTTGAACAGGTTGCCGCCGAACCACAGCGGCGGCGGGGTCTCGGCCAGCCGCCGGTCGGTGCGGGAGGCCGCGATCACCGTCCACACCAGCGGCGCCAGCGAGACCAGCGCGAAGACGGTCAGGATGACATAGGTGACCGGCCCCGCGTGCAACTGCTTGCCCGCGCCCATCACCCGGCGCCGGCCGCGCCGCTCGGCGCCCGTCCCGCGGGGGAGGGTGAGTTCACTGGTGGTCATGGGGACTTCCTCAGGCGTCGGACGAACAGCATGTTGATCAACGCGATGATCACCAGGATGAGGAACATCGACCAGGCGATCGCCGACGCCTTGCCCAGGTTGCCGATGATCCAGCCCTGGTCGTACATGTACAGACCGAGCGTCTGGTACTGGTGCTCGGAGCCGCCCTTCGAACCGCTGACCCCGCCGAACAGCAGCGGCTCACCGAACAACTGGGTCGCGCCGATGGTGGACACGACCACCGTGAACAGGATCGTCGGCCGGAGCTGGGGGATCGTCACATGCCGGAACTGCTGCCAGCGGCTTGCCCCGTCGATCGCCGCCGACTCGTACAGGTCGGTCGGTATGGCCTGCATCGCCGCCAGATAGATCAGCGCGTTGTAGCCGGTCCACCGCCAGATCACGATGGACGACACCGCGAACTGCGAACCCCAGTCCGACTCACGCCAGTTGACCGGGTCCACGCCGACGAAGTGCAGGATCCAGTTGACCATGCCGCCGTCCCAGGAGTACAGCAGCGTGAACACCAGCGTCGCCGCCGCCACCGAGGTGGCGTACGGGGTGAGCATCACGACCCGCCACACGGTCGAGCCGCGCAGCCGGTAGTTGAGCAGATGCGCGAGCCCGAGCGCCGCGAGCAACTGCGGCACGGTCGAGATCACCCCGATGGTGAGGGTGTTCCGCAGGGCGTTCCAGAAAAACTCCGAGGACAGCAGGTTCTGGTAGTTGTCCAGGCCCGCCCAGGTCTTGTGGTCCAGCGACGACAACTGCACGCCGTGCAGCGAGTACCAGGCCGTGTACAGCAGCGGGACCAGCGAGAAGGCCCCGAAGAGGATGAAGAAGGGGGCGACGAACGCGTACGGCGACGCCTTCATGTCCCAGCGGTACAGCCGGCTGCGCCAGGAGTCGGCGCCCGCCGGCGCACCGCGACCACGAGCGCCGGGGGCCGCGCCCGGCTGGGAGCCGGGCGCGGCGTCGGCACTCGGCGCGGCCTGCGCCAGGGCCTGCTCGGGGCCGGTCACTGGCCGAGCACGTCCTTGATCTCGTTCTTGGCCGCGTCCCAGCCCTGCGCCGGGGACTTGCCCTTCTGCTCCACCTGGAGGATGCCGATGTCGGTGATCGCGGTGCCGATCGGCTGGTCCTTGGGGCCGTGGTACTGCGTCGGGATCGTCTTCGCCGCGTCGGAGAAGATCTGGGTGAGCGGCGCGTCGGAGAAGTACGCGGTGGTGCCCGCGGCCGGCTTCAGGTCCGCGTACGCCGACGGGGTGGACGGGAAGCTGGCCTGCTTGGCGAAGACCTTGGCCTGCTGCTCGGGCGCCGTCAGCCACTTCGCCAGGGCGATGGCCTCCTTCTGGTGCTTGCCCGCCGTCGGCACGCCGAGGAAGGAGCCGCCCCAGTTGGCCGCGGTCGGGGCCGCCGCCACGTCCCACTTGCCCTTGCCGGAGTCACCGGACTTCTCCTGGATGTAGCCGAGCATCCACGCCGGGCAGGCCACCGTGGCGAAGCCGCCGCCCGCGAAGCCCTGGTCCCACGGCTTGTCGAACTGCTTCAGCTTCGCGGACATGTCGCTGGTGGCCGCGGTCATCGCCACGTCCCAGGCCGTCTTCACACCGGCCGACTTGTCCCAGACGACGTTGCCGTCCTTGTCGTAGTACATCTCTTTCTCGCCGCCCACCGCCGCGTTGTAGACGGAGGAGGCGGAGTCCACGAACTTGGTGCCGGACGGCGCCTTCTTCATGTACTCCTTGCCGAGGTCGACGTACTTGGCCCAGTCGCCCTTCCACTGCGCGGCGAGCTTGGTCCGGTCGGTCTCCAGGCCGGCCTTCTCGAACAGGTCCTTGCGGTAGCAGATCGCCATCGGACCGATGTCGGTGCCGAGCCCGATCAGCTTGCCGTCCTTGGTGGTGGCCTGGGCGTTCTTCCAGTCCAGCCACTGGGACTTGTCGACCTCCTTGCCGAGGTCCACGAACTTGGCGGCCTGGGTCTGCACGGCCTCGGTGATGTTGCCGATCTCGATGGCCTGGACGTCGTCGGTACCGGAACCGGCCTGGAGCCTGGTGAGCACCTTGGGCCAGTAGACGTCGGTACGGGTGGTGACGTTCTCCTTGATGGTGATGTCAGGGTGGAGCTTCATGTACTCGTCGTACAGACCGGCCTGCTTGTAGCCGAAGACACCGAAGGTTCCGACGGTCAGGGTGGTCTTGCCCGTGCCGTCGCCGTTGCCGCCGTCCGAGTGGGACGAACCGTCGTCGGAGTCACTGGCGCAGCCGGCCAGTGCTCCCGTGGCCAGCGCGGCGACGGCCGCGAAGACCACGAGTCCGCGGGACCGGCGGGTGCTCGTGCGCATGGAGTCCTCCTGTTTCCTGGTGTGCCGACCCCCGGCCGACTGCGCTGTCGGGCCCGTTGGTACATGCTGCGGCTCGGGCGGGGAACGTGTGGGACGTGTAGGTGTCAGGTGGCGTGGGAGCGCTCCCACTCTTGATGCGTTGAAGAGTCGTCGGTTCGGGCGGGGGTGTCAAGGGAGCCGACGCGGACAACTGTGTTCAGTTATCGGCCTGTTAACTGGCGCTCGGGCGGCTGCCGGAACGGGGTCGCGGTGTCGCGGCGAGGGCGGGGCGGGGGCGCGGCGAGGACGGGGCGGGGGCGAGGTTGCCGGTCTGCTGTCCGGCTCCATGTCGCCGGTTCCCGCGGTGGCTTCGGCGGCGTGCGCCGGCCGAAACCACCCGTCCGGGGCCGGGGCCGGGACGCGCCCGGTGGCAGGGGAGAGCGTCGGCGGGGGCGGGTACCCCAGGTCAGCCGGGCTGGCTGCTCTCCTTCAGCGCGCCCCAGCCGTGCCAGCGGTCGATCTCGATCCAGGCGCTGACCCGGCCGCGGTCCCGCCGCGGGTACGGCTCGCCGGTGTACTGCCGGGACAGCCGGTCGATGTCGGCCAGGTCGGTGTCGTCCCGCAGTTCGGTGATGTGCCCGATGATGCTGATGTGGGTGTGCCAGTCCTGGTCGTCGAGCACGGTCAGGGTGACCCGGGGATCGTTGCGGAGGTGTTCGAGCCGCTTGCGGCCCTCGTCCATGTTGACCAGGATCCGGCCCTCCTCCCAGAGGTACCAGGTGGCCGTGGACACCGGCTGGCCGTCCGCCCTGAGCGTGGCGATGACGGCCGGGTTGGGCTTCCGCAGCAGGGTGACCGCGGCCGGCGGAAGCGGTGGCTTCGACACGTGAATCTCCTTCTCGGGGATCTGTCCTCGGCGATCTGTTGATCACCTTCGTTCACCGTGCCACATCCGCCGCCGACGACATCCGCATGCCGCTCCCGCCCCACCGGGTCGCCGCCGACGGCAGCGCACGGCGACCCGCGCCGGCCGGGCTGTTAGATTCCAGACCAGGGAGATTGCGGGTGCAGGGAGGGCGGGAACCCATGGCAAGCCACGGAGCGCGGGGGCGCAGTGCCCGTCGGCCGACCCTCGAAGAGGTCGCCGCACGGGCCGGCGTCGGCCGTGGCACGGTCTCCCGGGTGATCAACGGTTCGCCCCGGGTCAGCGAGGCGACCCGGGCCGCGGTGCAGGCGGCGGTCGCCGAGCTGGGTTACGTGCCGAACACCGCCGCCCGCGCTCTCGCGGCGAACCGTACGGACGCCATCGCCCTGGTCGTCCCCGAGCCGGAGACCCGGTTCTTCGCGGAGCCGTACTTCTCGGACATGCTGCGCGGTGTGGGTGCCGAACTGTCCGAGACCGAGATGCAGTTGCTACTGATCTTCGCGGGCAACGACCGCGAGCGCCGCAGGCTGGCCCAGTACCTGGCGGCACACCGGGTGGACGGCGTGCTCCTGGTGTCCGTGCACGCCGACGACCCGCTGCCCGATCTGCTGGCCCAGCTGGGGATCCCGGCGGTGATCAGTGGCCCGCGATCGGCGGGGGAGACGCTGGCCTCGGTGGACTCCGACAACTACGGCGGCGCCCGGTCGGCCGTCGAGCACCTGCTCGGCCGCGGGCGGCGCACGGTCGCCCACATCACCGGCCGGCTCGACGTGTACGGCGCTCAGCGGCGCGTCGACGGCTACCGCGACGCCCTGCGGGACGCGGGCTGCGGGATGGACGAACTCCTCGTCGAGCCGGGCGACTTCACCGAGGAGGGCGGTAGCCGCGCGATGACCAGGCTGCTGGAGCGCAGCCCCGGCCTGGACGCGGTCTTCGCCGGTTCGGACGTCACCGCGGCCGGTGCCCGGCAGGTGCTGCGCGCGGCGGGCCGGCGCATCCCGGACGACGTGGCCCTGATCGGCTACGACGACTCGGCCATCGCCCGCCACATGGATCCGCCGCTGACCAGCGTCCGTCAGCCCATCGAGGAGATGGGCCGTGCGATGCTCGACCTGCTCCTGTCGGACATCGCCGACCACCGCCCGGCGATCTCCCACCACCCGGAACGCCGTCACACGGTCCTGCCGACGGAACTGGTGATCCGCTCGTCGTCGTAGTACGGGGTGCCTCGCTCCTCGTCGCCCCTCCTGCCTGCCATGGGCCTGCCGGCCACCGGGCCTGCCTGTCACGGGGCCTGCCTGTCACGGGGCCTGCCTGTCACGGGGCCTGCCTGTCACGGGGCTTGTCTGCACGGGACTTACCGGTCGCCGAGGAGGAGATCGTGCAGCGTGCCGCGCACGCCACCCCCGAAGTCAATGGGACGTCAACCGGACATAAACAGTAGGTCCGGTAAAAAATCCGTACATCCGCTTTTATTTCACCCCCGTCGGGTCCTCGTAGCCGAGTGGCGAAAATCGTCAAAAACAATGCGAAGTAGCACATTCAGGGTCACGAGCTACAAGTCGGCCGCCTGTACCGCAATGTGTCGGCCCGGTCCCTGTCTTCAGGTCTTAGGAGACCAAATCGTTAACAAAAGAGTAATGGTGGCTGAAATCTTTAAGGCGTAACTTCTTCGTGGGAGCGTCGAGAGACCTCCTGCGGACTTTCGTCCTGGACGACGAAGTCTGCGCATCGCGCCGCCAGCGCTGGGTATGGAGGGGGTCAGGGCAAGGCTTCGCGGATCCTGGGCAGTTGCCCTGGGTGCGCGGACCACCCACAGCGCGGCGACTGGGAATCCCCACATTTCCGAGGTCGAAAGGTGCTCACATGACTGGGTCTATTGGCCGATCGCAAGGAGACGCTCAAGCCGCAGAGCTGAGCGTTGAATTGGGGGTATTGGAGGGAGGACAATCCCCGACAGCGGCCTCCGGCGGCGAGGTGCGGGGCGCTGCGAGCGGGCGCAAAGACCTCTACTGGGATATAACCAAAGGATTCACCCTGACGGGTACCATGGCTTTGGTGAGTGCTGGCTATGCGCTGAAAAATCGATTCTTCCGCTCGGCTGGCTTCGGCCTTCTTGGTGCCTACTATGCAGAAGCAGCGGTGGAAAGTTTGCCAGATCGAGAGTCGGCGGCAACGAACATGGCCAAGGCTTTTGGCACCGCCGTGTGGGCGGGCGGGATGGTGGCCGAAAATAATATCGCGCAAGCCGTGGGTCCGGCCGGGAATGCCCTCACAAGTATCGTCTCTGCGGGACTTCGATATTACAAGGGGGAAGAGGGCGGGGGTAGGGAGCTGGTCGATGCGGCCGCGATGGCTGCATTCGCGGTCGGAGGCTACACGGGAAATAATTATGCCCGCGCAATGGCTTTTGGAATGGATGCGGTGGGGTTCTTCTTGGACGCCAGGAAGGACAAGAGCTACGGGGGGCATGGACTCGGCGCAAGCGTATGGAGCTGGGGCGCTGGGGCGGTGAACAATGACATTCAAGCCGCGGGGGCGGGGGTGGTGGCGGGTTCGGAGTTCCTGCGGCTCACCAACGTTCTCCTTGATTACTATCAAAAGAAAGACGCAGGGCAATCCGGACCCGAAGCTGCCATGGAACTGCCTCTTTATGAGCGACGCGACTCCGCCGCTACGGTCGAGCCCGCGCCCGCAGCGAGTGTTCCCATGTCCGTCAGCCCGGTCGCGGCAGCAGTCGATCGAGTCGCACCAGCAACGTTGATCCCGATGCCGCCGCCAACGTTCAGCCCGTACTCATCGGCGGCGTCCAGCCCGGTTCTGGCAGGGGTGTCCAGCCCGCTGTTGCAGGCGGATGCCAGCCCGACTTTGCCGGCAGCACCCATTTCGCTCGCACCTGCGGAGTACGTCCAGCTGCCTCCGGCGGCGTACAGCCCGGTCTCGTCGGCGCCGTCCAGCCCGGGACTGACGGCGCCGTCCAGCGCGGTCCTGTGGGCGGACCCCGCCCCGGCTTCGCCGGTGGCGTCCAGTCCGGTTCTACCGACGGCGTCCAGCCTGATGCAGCCGACGGCGTTCCCCTCGATCCCGTTGTCGGCGCCCCCTGCGATCCCGCCGACAACACCCCAGAGGTATGCGCCTCCCATCCCCGCCTCCACTCGCCATGCGCACGCCGGCGGTGATGACAACGTTTTCTCACGGCCCAGTTCTGCCCCCGTCCGGGTGTCTGTTCCTGCGGCAACCGCCCGCCCGGCCAGCAGGTGATCTTCGCGGCGGGGGGGGGGGGGGGGGGGGGGGCGGCGGCGCCCCCCCCCCCGCCGGGGGGGGGGGGGGGGGGGGGGGGGGGGCTTTGGGTGGGGTGGGGGGCCGGGGCGGGG